>NZ_JBSWYM010000005.1:0-340068 GCF_056161105.1 Pseudoalteromonas sp. AWH4_217
CCGAAGTCGAAGAGCCAGCAGCGGAACAAGCTCAAGAAGAAGCGACGGTAAGCGATGAAGCTCAGGCCGACGAAGACTTCCCTGAGTTTGATGAAGAAGATGCGCTAGCTGCGATGGACGCCGAGCCCGAAGTCGAAGAGCCAGCAGCGGAACAAGCTCAAGAAGAAGCGACGGTAAGCGATGAAGCTCAGGCCGACGAAGACTTCCCTGAGTTTGACGAAGAAGACGCGTTGAGTGCGATGGACGCAGAGCCCGAAGTCGAAGAGCCAGCAGCGGAACAAGCTCAAGAAGAAGCGACGGTAAGCGATGAAGCGCAGGCCGACGAAGACTTCCAAGAGTTTGACGAAGAAGACGCGTTGAGTGCGATGGACGCAGAGCCCGAAGTCGAAGAGCCAGCAGCGGAGCAAGCTGAAGAAGCAGCAGTAAGCGATGAAACGCTGGTCGACGAAGACTTCCCTGAGTTTGACGAAGAAAACGCGTTGAGTACGATGGACGCAGAGCCTGAGGTCGAAGAGCCCGCAGCGGAACAAGCCCCAGAGGAAGCGACAGTAAGCGATGAAGCGCAGGCCGACGAAGACTTCCCGGAATTTGACGAAGCAGATGCGCTTGCCGCAATGGACTCAGAGCCGGATGGCGAAATAGAGCTGGAAGATGATTTATCTGATCTCATGTTGTCTGATGAAGACCTTGTCGGGCTTGACGATAACAGTCCTCAGGCAGAGGAAGACTTGTCTGAACCTGAACTTGCATTAGAACCGGACGCATTTTTAGATGAATTAACGGACCTGGCGGAAGACGATGATGATGTGCCGGAACCAGAGATAAACATAGATGAAGCTGCCATTGAAGATGAGTTTCTGGCAGAGCTGAACGAAACAGATTTCAGTGCTTTGCTCGATGATTCTGCTGAGCCGGATACGTCGGAAGTTAACTTGTCTGAAGACACCGAGCTAGACTTTGACGCGCTGTTAAGCGAGGAACTGGCACAGGACCTCGAAATTGAAGATATTGACGAGCCCGCTGGAGAAAGTCTGTCTGGGGGCGAAGCAAGTGCCGATGACGTAGCAGCGGGTGAAGGGGATTTCCTTGAGATAGACGATCTTCTCTCACAAAGTGAAGATGAGCCGACCCAGGAAGAACCCTATCAGTCTCCAGATATGGATGTTGGGTTAGGCGATTTTGAAGAACTACTGGCCGGTGAAAATGCCACGGATGTCGATCTGGAAGAAGACGGATACGCCGCCAAACTGGATCTGGTTCGTGCATATATTGAAATTGGAGACTTTGACTCGGCAGAAAATGCCGTTGAAGAAATCCTGAGTAATGGTCCTGAGTCGGTACAGTCAGAAGCACAGGCACTCAAACAGCAGATCAAATAGACCATAGACGCCAACGAGACAATGATGTTGGTATTATTGGCGGTGATCGCATAAAATGCGCGGCTAAGTTCGAAATGAGAGTTTGAGTAGTTTATGCGTGTAGCTTTGGGTATTGAATACAATGGTGGCAATTACAGTGGCTGGCAACGTCAGTGTAATGTAAATAGTGTTCAGGAGGAGCTGGAAACAGCCCTGTCTAGCATCTGTAACCATAAGGTCGATGTGGTCTGTGCCGGGCGCACTGATGCGGGTGTGCATGCCACGGGCCAGGTGATCCATTTTGATACCCATTCTGATCGGGACATGAAAGCATTTACACTCGGCGTCAACTCTCAGCTGCCTGACGATATTGCTGTGCGCTACGCGACGCCGGTCCATGACGAGTTTAGTGCACGTTTTAGTGCAACGGCCAGACGTTATCGTTATGTGATTTATAACAGCGTCAATCGCCCGGGCATTTTACGCAGTGGGGTAACCCATTACTATCATCCGCTGGATGCTGAGCTTATGCAGGCAGCGTGCCCGGTGATGATTGGTGAGCACGACTTTTCTTCTTTTCGTGCTGTACATTGCCAGTCAAATTCTCCTTGTCGTAACATTCATCACTTGCAGGTTGACCGGTTTGGTGATTACATTGTCATTGATGTTAAAGCCAATGCATTTTTACACCATATGGTACGTAATATCACCGGGTGCCTGATGGACATTGGGGTGGGTAAATACCCACCAGAGTGGATGGCTGAGTTGCTGAGTATTAAAGACCGCACACAAGCCAGCGCTACCGCGAAGCCGAATGGTTTATATCTGGTAGATGTCGATTATCCTGAGCGCTGGCAGATCCCCACAACGCCAGCTGGTCCTCTGTTTCTACCTGAGGTAACGATTCGTTAATCACGCTGAGCGATGACTAAAGCAAACCTGAGCGCGAGCGTCTTAATCGTAAGAGACAACTAAGACCAGTTTTTTATATCACTGATGTCTTAATCATGTTTTAATTGAGAAAATCTGTCTGCTTTTTGCAGATCGCGACACAGAATGAGCACTAAGAGAGTTGCAAATGAGTTGGTTAGAAAAAATCTTACCTAAAACGGCTAAATCAACGGGTAAAAAAGAGATCCCGGAAGGCGTTTGGGCAAAATGTACGGACTGTGATTCAATCCTGTACAAAGCGGAATTGGAAAAGTCACTGCACGTCTGCCCTAAGTGTGATCATCACATGCGGATCAGCGCACGTAAGCGTCTGGAAAGCTTTTTAGACGAGGGTGGCCGCGTTGAGTTAGGTACTCAGCACGAACCAAAGGATGTACTCAAGTTCAAAGATTCCAAAAAGTACTCTGACCGCATCACTGCTGCGCAAAAAGTCAGTGGCGAGAAAGATGCGCTGGTAGCCATGAAAGGCTCCCTAAAAGGGATCCCGGTTGCCGCGGTGGCGTTTGAGTTCTCTTTTATGGGTGGTTCAATGGCCTCTGTGGTGGGTGCACGCTTTGTCGATGCCGTGAATGAGTGTCTTGAGCACAATATGCCGCTGGTGTGTTTCTCAGCGTCAGGTGGTGCACGGATGCAAGAGGCTTTAATGTCTTTGATGCAGATGGCTAAAACCAGTGCGGCTCTGGCTAAAATGAGCGAGCGTGGTTTGCCGTTTATCTCTGTGATGACTGACCCGACAATGGGTGGTGTATCAGCATCACTTGCTATGTTGGGTGACATTAATGTGGCTGAGCCTAAAGCTCTGATTGGCTTTGCAGGGCCACGTGTTATCGAACAAACGGTACGTGAAACTTTACCAGAAGGCTTCCAGCGTAGTGAATTCCTGCTGGAACACGGTGCCATTGATATGATCATTGACCGTCGTGAAATGCGTGACTCGTTGGCACGTATCCTGGCTAAGTTCATGAACTTGCCTTCTACCGAACAAGAGCATAGAGTAGCGTAAAATTTTCTAAATTGAGCGCACTATGTCAAAGACTACACCAAGCCAATCATCTTCTTTGAGTGATTGGCTTTGTTATTTAGAGCAGTTACACCCCGCCAACATCTCGATGGGCCTGGAGCGCGTTGCTAAGGCTGCGAACAATATCGACTTGCTTGATAGCCCCGGTAAAATCATTCTGATTGGTGGCACTAATGGTAAAGGCACCACAGCGCGTTGTTTGGAAGCCATGTTGCTGGCACAGGGTTACAGCGTCGGTACTTATGCTTCTCCGCATCTTATCCACTACAACGAACGTGTTCGCATCAATGGTAAAACCTTGCCCGATCAGTCTCATGTCGACGCTTTTTATGCCTTAGATCAGGGGCGCGGCGACGTTGAATTGACGTTTTTTGAGTATGGCACTTTGGGTGCCTTGTGGTTATTCAAACAGCATGCGGTAGATTATGTGTTACTAGAAGTGGGTCTGGGTGGCCGCTTTGATGCAACCAATATTGTAACGCCTTATGCAAGCGTGATCACCACTATCGACCTTGATCATAAAGAGTTTCTGGGTGATACCCGTGAGTTGGTAGGCTATGATAAAGCGGGAATTTTCCGCACAGACACACCTGCTATCGTAGGCGACCTGGATATTCCACATACCGTGACCGAGTATGGTGAGGAAATTAAGGCAGAATTGATCCTGTCAAAACGCGATTTCCACTTTACTCCTTTGCCTGACGGATTGCGCTGGCAATATGGTGAGCACGACCTGACATTGGCACAGCCTGCCATCCCTGCGCAAAACGTGGCAACAGCGTTAACGCTCCTTGCCAGACTGAACTTATTACCTGATGTCGAGCAGATAAAGCAAATTCTGTCCGGGTTACAAGTGGAAGGCCGGTTTATGCAGCTCAGTCAACAGCCTTTAATTTACACCGATGTGGCACATAACCCTGAATCAGCGCGTTACCTTAGAACGCAATTATTGCGTTTGAAAAATCAGGGCTTTAAAATTCATGCCTTAGTCGCTATGCTTGCTGATAAGGATAAAGCGAGCGTGATTGATGCCCTGTCAGATGTGGTTGAGAAGTGGAGCTGTGCGTCTTTGGAAGGTCCCCGTGGCGAAAGAGCAGAGCAGCTGCTGACAATGTTGCCTGCACCGCACAGTGAGCACAGTCAGGTATTCCCGAGTGTCGACTCGGCCCTGCAAAGTCTGCTTCCTCAGCAACACCAGGACACAGCACTGATTATATTCGGCTCGTTTGTGACCGTGGCCGCGGCCATGCAGTACTGGCAAAAGTAGAGAGCAATAGTTGTGAACTCAGGATTTATTAACCGACTGGTCGGCACCAGCATCGTAGTGATAGCGGCGGTGGTGTTTATACCTAATATTTTGGATGGCGAAAAAGTCCACTATAAGGAAGGGTTTAAGCCTATCCCTGAGCGTCCTGAGTTCTCGACCATTGAGCTAAAAACGCGCATAGATGAACGCGCATCACTGGCAACAGAGCCAATGGAAGAGGTGGTAGAAGACATCAGTGCCGATGACGACCAACTCAGTTCTGCGCTAATATCTAACGAGCTGCAGGACGACACACAAGGCGAGCAACAAGCGGAGTCGCCTGTGGTCGAGGTTGCGGACAATAAGGGGGAAGGTAAGCCTGAATCAACTCAGCCATCCACAGAGCTGCCTGCTAAGCCCAGCACTGCGCCTGAGGTGAAAAGTGAGCCGTTGGCACGTCCCGAGTCTTCCAACTTTACGCAGATGGCCTATGTCATTCAGCTTGGTAGTTTCTCACATAAATCAAATGTTGAAGCACTGACTAAAAAACTCACCAAGAATGGCTTTAAGACGTTTACCCGGCCGGTGAAAACACCCAATGGTACCCTGACCAAAGTATTTGTCGGACCAGATTTAAATAAAGCTAAACTGGAAGCTAAGCTCCCAGAATTAAAGAAATTAACTAAGTTAAACGGCCGCCTTACTCAATTTACCGTGGTAAAATGATCTGGTAATTGATGGGCGTGTCTTATAGAATGCGCCCCAAATTAACGACTTATTGGTTTATATGATCTGGGTTGATTACGCCATCTTTGCAATTGTCGGTATCTCGACACTGTTTGGCCTGATGAGAGGTTTTGTGAAAGAAACCATGTCACTCGTGGTTTGGATCGGCGCCTTTTTCATATCTAGTTTATTCTACCAATACCTTGCAACCTTCCTGACCTTCATTTCAGAACCCCTTTTAAGAAATGCCGCCGCAATCGCCATACTTTTTATTGCGACACTTGTGTTAGGTGGGTTTGTCAATTATATCTTAGGTGAACTCGTACAGCGTACGGGCTTGTCTGGTACCGATCGCCTGGTTGGCATAGTGTTCGGTGCGATGCGGGGCGTGCTGGTCGTTAGCGCCGCGTTGTTTTTTCTGGATGCCTTCACCAAAGCCCCCGATACATCGTGGTGGCAGGCATCCCAAGTAATCCCTGAATTTGGCTTTGTAATAGAATGGTTTTTTTCCTATCTAGAACATAACTCAAGCTTTTTGAATTCAGCAAACCGTTAATCGGCGAGGAAATTTTTAATGTGTGGTATCGTTGGGATAGTCGGAACATCTCCTGTAAATCAGGCGATTTATGACGGCTTAACTGTTTTGCAACACCGTGGCCAAGATGCAGCCGGCATCATTACCATTGACAACAATACGTTCAGCTTACGCAAGGCCAATGGCCTGGTCAAAGACGTGTTTCACACCCGTCACATGAAGCGTCTGCAGGGTAACATTGGCATCGGCCATGTGCGTTATCCGACAGCCGGTTCTTCCAGCTCAGCGGAAGCACAGCCTTTTTATGTGAATTCACCGTTTGGTATCGCCATGGCGCACAACGGTAATTTAACCAATGCGGAAGAGCTGAAAGAGCGTTTGTTCACTAAGGCACGCCGTCACGTCAACACGACGTCTGACTCAGAAGTGCTGCTGAATATTCTGGCGTATGAGCTAGGACGTAGCGACAAAATGAAGCTGGAACCTGCTGATATGTTTAACGCTATCAGCGAAGTGAACCAGCAAGTGTCGGGTGGGTACGCCACCATTGCTATGATCATCGGCCATGGTATTCTGGCGTTTCGTGACCCGCACGGTATTCGTCCTTTGGTATTCGGTAAGCGTGAAACTGAACGTGGCGTTGAATACATGTTTGCGTCTGAGAGCGTGGCATTGTCTATCGACGGGTTTGAATTTGTTCGAGATGTGGCACCAGGCGAAGCCATCTATGTGACTGAAGACGGTCAGTTCCATTCGCAGATCTGTGCCAACAAAACCATGCACGCGCCGTGTATTTTTGAGTTTGTATACTTTGCTCGTCCGGATTCGAACATCGACAATATGTCGGTCTATGCCACCCGTGTCAATATGGGTACTAAGCTGGGTGAGAAGATCAAACGCGAATGGGCCGACAAAGACATTGACGTAGTTATCCCAATTCCGGAGACATCTTGCGATATCGCGCTCGAAATCGCATCGGTGCTAGAGCTTCCTTATCGTCAGGGTTTTGTTAAAAACCGCTATATCGGCCGTACTTTCATCATGCCTGGTCAGGAACAGCGTAAAAAGTCGGTACGTCGTAAGCTAAATGCCATCGACCGAGAGTTTGCCGGCAAAAATGTACTACTGGTTGACGATTCAATCGTTCGCGGTACGACATCGGCGCAAATTGTTGAAATGGCGCGTGATGCGGGTGCAAAGAATGTCTACTTCGCTTCGGCTGCACCGGAAGTGCGCTTCCCGAATGTGTACGGTATCGATATGCCATCGGCTGCAGAGCTGATTGCTCACGGCCGTGATGTAGAAGACATCAATGCCAGCATCGGCTCAGACGGCCTGATCTATCAGTCAATCTCTGATCTGAAAGACGCGGTGGCACTGGAAAACCCAGAGATCACTCGCTTTGAAACCTCCGTTTTTGATGGTCAGTACATTACTGGTGATGTAAACCAGGATTACCTGAATCGTATTGATGCACTGCGTAATGACTCGGCAAAATCGACACGTGAAAAAGCCATGTCGGCAAGCCTTGAGCTGCACAATCAGGAAACGGGTGAAGGCGAGTAAATTAGCCTAACATGTTTAAAAAAAGGGCCGCGATTGCGGCCCTTTTTGTTAGATTTCTATAGGATAAAAGCAAAGGAAGCGAGCTGACCTACGCACCATTAAGGGGCATAAGCCCGCTCCCTAGGTAAATGTAGGACTGATTATCCCATTCGTCCACAATATCGCTGTTGCAGCCAAAATAATTACCAATAATACCAAACCACAAGTGACCACTGAGCTGGCATAGATAAAGCCACGCTCCTCAGGTATGTGCATCAGAATAGGAACGCCGGTGTAAAGCAGGTAGACCGAGTAGGCAAGGGCAGCGAGCCCCACCGAGACCACAAACCACAATTCCGGATAGAAAGCAGCAAAGGCCGACATAAAGACCGGTGTGGCGGTATAGGCAGAGAGCTCCAGCGTTTGTGTATAAGTGGGTTTAGCACCGAATGTCACCGCCATCCAGTGAGCCAGATAAGACAGGGCAAACACGCCGATGATCAGCGCAAAGTACATGGCAATGCCTATCAGCATGGCACTGTTATGGGTGAGAAACACATCGTCGCCAGTGCCGATTTTCCAGCCCAGATACACAGAGGAATAGTAGCCCATTAAACTGGGGATCAGGGCAATCAAGGCAATGTGAGATAAACTGTACGTAGCGCTTTCGTGGCGATTGTCTATGGTTTGCCACTCTTCGATTGGGTGGGCATATAAGCCCCACAGATGATTTAAAATCATAACGAGCCCCTCAAAAAAGATTGTTGTCTGACGCGTTCAGATTACCCGGCGATCACGGGTGCAGTCCTTGTCTTATATAACAGCTCAGTAACATCACAGTGCGATGAGGCTAAGCTGCGTAATCACCATAAAAACGGGGCCACTGGCGACGCCTGTAAGTATGAAATTTATACAACATCATTTAAGTTATGAAAGATTGGTTAATTTTTGTCAAGAAACAATTCTGAAATCCCAGCGTCTTTGATCTGGCACAAACTTGTGGTAAACGGCGGGCGTTCATAGTGCCACTTGGCACGCTTGTGGTAGAATAGGGATAATTTTTTTGCGAATGATTATCTGAGACATGTTAGAGAAGTATGCCGAACTGTTGGCACCTATTTATCAGTTTCTGGGTTGTGAAACTCCCGACAGCTGGATCGATGAAGCGAAAAAGCCGGAGCATCTGCAAGCCCTGTTGGTCGACCATATGCACTGTGAGCTCAAAGCGGCCCAGAGCGCGGCATTTTTAATCCGTAAATATGCGGTAGACAATGCCTCAGCCAAAACTCTGCTTAGCTGGATCAAGCCCTATGAAGACTTTGTCTATCGTAAAATTGGCGATGGTCAGTTTAGCGCCAGCAAGAATGAACTCATCGGTAGCCTAACCGCTAAGCCCGAGTACGCCTATAACCAGGATATACTGGATAAAATGGTGCGATTGATCAAAGAAGAGTTACACCACTTCGAGCAGGTGCTGGATATCATTAACGAGAAAGGGTTACGGGTTCAGAGCCTCAATGCCTCTCGTTATGCCTCTGGCATGATCAAGCATGTGCGTACGTTTGAGCCAGCCGCGTTGATTGATAAGTTGATTATAGGTGCCTTTATCGAGGCCCGCTCCTGTGAGCGCTTTGCGAAACTTGCCCCTTACCTGGAGCCGGACATTGGGCGCTTTTATGTCTCGCTGTTGCGCTCGGAAGCACGTCATTATCAGGACTATCTGGAGCTGGCACAGCAGGTGGCCGATGCGACTGATCCGCAGCGATTTGATATCGCAGCACGTGTCGCCGAGTTCAAAGCCATTGAAAATGATCTGATCTTAACGCCAGACAGCGACTTTAAATTTC
Source organism: Pseudoalteromonas sp. AWH4_217 (assembly GCF_056161105.1). NCBI lineage: Bacteria > Pseudomonadati > Pseudomonadota > Gammaproteobacteria > Alteromonadales > Pseudoalteromonadaceae > Pseudoalteromonas > Pseudoalteromonas sp. AWH4_217. Next base: position 9,230 of record NZ_JBSWYM010000005.1, read on the forward strand.
ATAGTGGTGCGCCGCTACAGGCTGCATGAACTGACAGGGTTAGTCTGAAAAAGGATGCTGAGTGAGGGTCAGGCCTTGCTCAGTGGCCACCAAATAAGAGCTCTGACTATACCAGTCGCCCAACACGGTACGTGTTTTGTCATTGTAGTGGTGGACATTTGGCCGATGTGTATGGCCATGGATCATATTGCTGACCTGATGGCGGTCGAACATTGCCAGTACGGCTTCTTCGGTTACATCTAAGATTTCAGGGGCTTTGCCCATCTGACTTTGTTTGCTCTTTTCTCTTGCATTGCGCGCCACCCGGCGTCGATACCACAGCGGCATAGACAACATCAGCCTTGGCCACCACCAGCCGCGGCTTTTCTTACGAAACTTCTGATAGATCTCGTCCTGGGTACACATTTCATCGCCGTGTAAAATCACGGTGGGAGTGCCATAAAGATCGATCACCGCTTGCTCTGGCAACAAAGTCATACCGCACAGTTCGGCGTAGCGCTGACCAACCAGGAAATCTCGATTGCCATGAATAAAGAACAGTTTAATACCACGCTCGGAGATCGCACGCAGTTTAGTGGCTATCTCAAGTGCCAGTGGATTACCTTCATCGTCCCCAATCCAGACCTCGAAAAAGTCGCCTAGGATATACAAGGCATCCACATCATCTTGCATATGCTGCTCAAGAAAACGATAAAAAGCGGCGGTGATATCAGGGCGATGTTCGGTTAAATGCAGATCAGAAATAAAGTAGCTTTTGCGCATGGAGACAACTTCAGATTAGAGCGAGGGAAAGGGACAGAGGCATGCACAGCTCATACAAGCGTTGAATGTACACACCTCACAATCAATAAAGCGGTCGCTTATTCGGCAACAAACGCTTTTTCGATCACAACGTCTTCCAGCGGAACGTCCTGATGGAAGCCAGCAGATCCCGTTGCAACACCTTTGATCTTGTTAACGATGTCCATGCCTTCGGCCACTTCACCGAATACACAGTAACCCCAGCCTTGTGCGGTTTCACTGCTGAAGTTCAAAAAGTCGTTATCGTTCACATTGATAAAGAATTGTGCAGTGGCAGAGTGAGGATCTGGCGTGCGTGCCATCGCCAGCGTGCCTGTTTTATTGGCAACGCCATTGTTGGCTTCGTTTTTAACCGGCGCACCCACTTCTTTTTGGTCCATGCCCGGCTCAAAGCCGCCGCCCTGAACCATAAAGCCGTCGATAACACGGTGGAAGATAGTGCCGTTATAAAAACCAGATTCAACGTACTTTAAAAAGTTCTCAACCGTTGCCGGCGCTTTGTCAGCAAACAGGTTAATTTTGATGTCGCCAAAGTTTGTTTGTAAAACAACCATAACAGGTCCTTGATTTACATATTTCATATTAGGAGCCTATTTTATAGCACAAATTCATAACTACAAAGTCCCTCAGAGGGTGAGCGGCTAAATTGTCAACTAACTGTTACTTTTTCATTCTATTTGGACGGGATTTTCTATAGAGCCAAAGCGGTGCAAGTGATATGATTGCTGAGAATTTGGATAAATTTTAGGAATAAAGCTACATGTTGCAGATCTACAACACACTAACACGTCAAAAGACTGAGTTTAAACCGCTTGTGGAAGGCAAAGTAGACATGTACGTGTGTGGTATCACTATTTATGACTTCTGCCATGTAGGCCACGCCCGTACATATGTCTCTTTCGACGTGATGAACCGTTACCTGCGCCACTTAGGCTATCAGGTTACTTATGTACGTAATATTACGGACGTGGACGACAAAATTATCAAGCGTGCTGCTGAGAACAACGAAGAGATCGATGCGCTGACAGTACGTATGACCAAGGCCATGCACGAGGACTTCGAGGCACTGAACATTCTGCCTGCGGACATTGAGCCGACTGTAACCGGTCATATGGACGAAATCATAGTGATGATTGAACGTCTGATCGAAAAAGGCCATGCCTATGTAGCAAAAAATGGCGATGTATTATTTGATGTGTCGACCTTTGAAGCATATGGTCAGCTGTCTCAGCAGGACCTGGATATGCTTCAGGCGGGCGCGCGCGTTGAAGTGGCTGAAGGCAAAGATGATCCGTTGGATTTTGTGCTGTGGAAAAAAGCCAAAGCCGGCGAGCCCAGCTGGACATCACCCTGGGGTGAAGGTCGTCCGGGCTGGCATATTGAATGTAGCGCGATGAGCTCTAAGCACCTGGGCGAGTTCTTTGATATTCACGGTGGTGGGTCGGATTTGCAGTTCCCGCATCATGAAAACGAGATTGCGCAGTCATGCTGCGCCAACAATGGTCGTTACGTCAATACCTGGATCCACACCGGTATGGTACAGGTCAATAAAGAGAAGATGTCTAAATCATTGGGCAACTTCTTTACCGTACGTGAAGTACTCAAAGCGTATGACCGTGAAACCGTGCGTTATTTCCTTATCAACGGCCATTATCGTAGTCAGCTAAACTACTCACAGGAGAACCTGGAGCAGGCTCGTTCGTCATTAGAGCGTATTTACACGGCTCTGCGTGGTGTTGAACTGGTTGAGACAGAACTGGCGGGCAATCCGTTCGTTACACGTTTTGAAGCGGCTATGAACGATGATTTCAATACCCCTGAAGCACTGCCTGTGATTTTTGAACTGGCCAAAGAAGTCAACCTGCTGAAAGACTCAGATGCCAAAGCGGCGGGCGAACATGCCTTTATTCTGGTGAAGCTGGCAGAAGTGCTGGGTATTGCTCAGCAAGATCCGGAAGCCTTTTTACATGGTGACCAGGACGAAGACGAAGTGGCAAAAATCGAAGCCCTGATCGAGCAGCGTAAAACTGCCCGTGAGAATAAAGACTGGGCCGCAGCCGACGCTGCCCGCGACGCCTTAACAGCCATGGGCGTGGTGCTGGAAGACAGCGCCGGTAAAACCACCTGGCGTAAAGCTTAACGCTATTCGCGCTTCACAGCGCGGTCAAAAAAGGCATATGCATTTTGCATGTGCCTTTTTGTTTTTATCAGCCTTATATCCACTAAGCCGGGTTCTGCGCACTTAAAAAGCGCCTAGCAAAGACAAACCGGATACTTTGTAAAACAAGTTAAAATGAACTCATTAAAAATTTCAGATGCCAGGACCGAAGGGGGCAGAAGGCTTCGGGCCTTATTTCATATAATAAATGTCGGTGTCATAAGTTATGTATTTACAATTTTGACTCATAAAATTTCGATAGCACTTGGTGTTGATCCAAATATACCAGGCAGAGAATATCCAGGAGAGCTTATACTTGCTGTTTTAGGATGTGCCTTTGTCTTATTCATCTCGCTTTACGCGTTATCCTTTAAAATTCTGCTTTGGATTTTTAAGCGCTTAAGGATATAGGCTGCTCGCTTGCAAGGTCGCCCTTTAGGCAAGGTGAGGAAGCTTATGGTGTTGGGCTGCAATCGTTGTCACCGCAGCGGATATGCTGAGTAAAGATCATTCAGAGTGCCAATAATGAACTCATTAAAAATTTCAGATGCCAGAACCGAAGGGGGCAGAAGGCTTCGGGCCTTATTTCATATAATAAATGTCGGTGTCGTCACCTATGTCTTTATAATTTTGAGTAGTAAAATTGCGATAGTATTTGGGGTTGATCCTAATGGACCAATAAAAGAGTACTCCGGTGATGTGACGTTGGCGGTGTTTGGGTGTGCCTTTGTCTTATTCATCTCGCTTTACGCGTTATCCTTTAAAATTCTGCTTTGGATTTTTAAGCGCTTAAGGATATAGGCTGCCTGTGTGCCTGTGTGCCTGTGTGCCTGTGTGCCTGTGTGCCTGTGTGCCTGTGTGCCTGTGTGCCTGTGTGCCTGTGTGCCTGTGTGCCTGTTACGGTGACTTTGCTTGGTATTATTGTGTCTGCTCAATATGGTTGTCTCAGGTATTGTCCTTTGGTAATTAAGTCACATCATTTTCGTGCCTTTTTATTGATATTCCTGTTATAACTCATAATAAAGGCTTGAACTTAAATATTAAAATACTCATAATCACCCCCAGCTTATTTGCTTTAAAGCACCTATTAAGTATCCAAGGAGGATCAATTTATGAAAAAAGCTATCTTACCACTTTGCCTGGCTGCGGCTGCTGTTTCAGGCTCCACTTTCGCTGCTACCGGTCAGTCTGTTATTGAACGGGGTGGTTACACTATCTACTTTAGTACAGGGTATGCGAGCATGGGGTACAGAGACCTAAAAATCCCCAGAAGTGGAACCAAAATTACCAAAGTTTCCTGGAATTATCATGACTATACAAATGGCTATGATAATCAGAAAGTTGAGCTATGTTACCGACGCCAGTACTCGAACTATGATTTTAAATGCATGGATATTTCTAGCAGTAACAGCGGGTCAGTTGATTACTTCGATGGTTTAGAAGCCAGAGGCGAGTTAGTACTGACCTATACTCTGGAAGGCGGCAGCTACCATGCTTATTGGGATTATGATGTAAAGAATACAATCACCATCGACTACACTTATTAATCACACAACGGAGGTCAAGGATGCTGAATATCAACCCGTCGAAACCAGACTCACCCGCAACGGCACTCCCGGCAACGGGCAAATCGGCGCAGGCAAAAGTGCCAGATGCACACCCTTCAGGATCTGCTGTTAACCAGGCCTCCACTTCAACACTCAGTACCGATGCCCATGATATTCAGGGCTTAATGTCTTTCACAGTGCAGAGCCTTCAAGAGGCGGTACCACCTAAATATATTGCTTATGAGCAAAGGCTTGATATTGTGCGTCAGTCACTCAACAGTGCTATGACGCAGCAGTATCCGGAATTAGTGGTCAATGAAAAAACTCTGGAAGAAATGACTTTAGATGTTGCAGCATCTCTCAAAATTAACCCTCTCCCTGAGGGCAATGTCAACGCAGCGTTTGGTGATATCATGTCGTTTCTCGACGAGCGGGATAAGCAAGAGCTGGGCAATGCCTATATGAGTATGGATGTCACTCCCCAGTCATTAAAAGAGCTAAATTCATTGGCATTTGACCTTGCGCACCAGAGACAAGTGCAAGCCAAACAACGCAACGGCACAATATACGCTGTATACGATCCAATAAAAGCGCAGCAAAACGAAGCCTCCGAAGCTGGCGATTCACAACAGATATCAAATGAGTCAGATAAGCCGATCACCGATCCGGTGGTTAGTGAAAGAGATCAGAGGTTGGCGCAGTTACATGACTCACTAGGCAGGCTTGATAATCAGTTTATTAATAACCTGCTGGCACAGCTGCTGGACGATTCCCATTTATACGACAAAGCATGAGATTTACCTAAAACCATAAGTTAACGTCTAATGATACAGTGCTTTTGTGGCTGTTTTAGCATGGAAAAAGGGATTGCTCGTTCAAAGCCAAAAAACCAGGAACGAGCCGTATCGATTAGCACTATCTTGGGGTATAAGTTGATAAAGCTTTTAAAGTCATGGCGATGGAAGAGATAGTCGCTACCTGCCATGATTAGTGTATCGTCCGGCTGTGTGACTTCTTTAGTAAAAAATTTGAAAAAATGTCAGATTGATGACAAACCAATCAATAAGGTGTTGTTTTGGGTGGTTTGTTTTGGCTGGTGTGGCTGTTTTAGGTAGTTAAAGCGCAAAAAAACGAGGCTTTGCTCGCTGGTACAGACTGCCAGTTGATACTGGCAGTCTGCGTATATTACTGAATAATCAGGGTGCCGACAGGCGAGGCATCTGATTGATTGCCAGCCAGGTCGACGGCGATAACCTGATAGCTGACTTCACCTTTGGGCGGCCAGGGGTCCTCAAAGCGTGCCTCATTACTCAGGGTATAGGGCTGGCCGTTGCGGATAATCTTGTAAAAGCGAATGCCTTGATTATCCGCGCTTGGTTGCCATTGTAATGTTGCGCCATAAGCGCCATCCGACTGCACACTGAACTGAGCGGGTGTCGTAGGTGGCTCGCTGTCACCGGCTTTGGTATTCAGGCTTGCCTCTGCCACCAGTGTGCCCGTGTCGCTGTGTACAGCACGAACCTGGTAGTGGTAGGCCTGATTAAGCGGGAGCCAGTGATCTTCGTAGCTGTTGGCGGTGGTATGCCAGATCAGTTGCGTATCGCGATAGACCTGAAACTTCACCGGTATCTCGGGAACATCAATGAATTGCCAGCTCAGACCAACGCCATTGCTGCCAAACAAGGCTGAAGAGCTCAGGTTCAACATCGCGGCCTGAGGTGAGCCCTCACCTGCGGGGACGCTCTGTGTATTACCACTTTGTATGCTTTGCTCGCACCCAGTCCACCAGCAGGGCGTCTGCTCGATAAAGTTCAGCACGGCATCGTATTTATGCGCCTGCTCACGGGTCTGAGTCTGATATTCCTTAAGCGGAAATGCACCCCAGCTGTCCCAGCGCCCTATGCTTTCAAACACCACGTATAGCCCGGCACCAGACGCTTGCCAATCGTTCAGGTGGTTGGTAAAGGCGGTAGCCATGCGCGGATCGCGATTGGCGCTCAGGAATAATGCCTCGCTTATGGTATCGCGGCCATCGCGAATATCCCCGGCATAGGTGAGATGCTGGCCACCCTCATAGGCAGCCAGCATCAGGCCATCCTGCTGGGCCAGTGCCAGGTTGCCCTGAATATTGTCTCTGGCTTGTGCCAGCGCGCCATGCTCAGGTGCCTGCCACCAGGGTGGTTCATCGGGGTTATAGGTCAGGCCATACAGTACGCCCGAGTCCATTTCCTCAAACAGCTTGTTGAGACCTTCGGCCCCTTCACTGGCCCAGCCCTGTAAAATGGGCAGGTATTTTTGGTCGGCAAAGTAACCGGCAAAGTAGCTGCCCACCGCCAGTACATCCATATTGTCGGCACAGCGCTGGCCCACGCCCGCTGCGTGAATCGGGCAGTTCAGTGCCTGCTCGCTGATCCAGGGCACGCCGGTCTGGCCGCCCATCACGCATTGTATGCGCTGTGCTTCCTCGGCAAACTCAGTTTTAATGATGTCGCACATCTGCGTGCTGCGCAGCCCGTAGTAGTTCATGCGATATTCAATATCGTGGTAACTGGTGTTGGGCCACAGGGCTTTGCCTTGCTCTTCGAGATACAAGCCATCGAAAATATATGGCCAGGCGTTGTTCCACAACTCGTTTCCAAACTCCACATAAATTGCAGAATCCCCCTGGCTTTGCGTTTTCAGCAGCCGCGCAAACTGGCGGATATAGTCATCATCTATCCGAACCGGGAGTGTGTACCAGGGCTCGGCACCCAGCTTGTTACTCATGGCAATGGCTACTTCATAGGGACTGCCACCATTGAGGGCCCAGCTGGCGTAATCGTACTGATTTCTCTGCGTCCAGTGCTGAACCGGGTTGTCTATGGTGCTCAGCAGCTGCATAAAGCGCAAAGTACGGAACTGGCGCATGTCATCCAAAAAGAGTGGATGGAATATCCGTTCCTGATAGCTGTGCTCGAACGAGACAAACTGCTCAGGGCTGGCACAGTCCGCCGCGCTGGCGGCGTAATCAGTAGCTGCGTCACTGCAACTGCCGCCCGGGGCTATGATACGGATATTGCGCAGATGGTTGCCGGTATTGTTTGGGTCGGTGGCATGGATCTGCAAATGGAAGAAACTGTTTGCAGTCATGCGCACCACGTCGCGTCCGGGCGCTGAGCTGATAAGTTCCGGGCCCGAGTAATAGAGCTCGCCTTCACCCTCGTACAAGATCACAAACTCGCCGACCGGATGGTGCGGGTTATCGTGATAGATAATGGTGGTGACATAGTGAAATGGCGAGTCGGGTGAGTCCGCAGGTAAAGACCGCGGCCAGCCTTGCTCGTCCAAGTCCAGTAATGCCTGATCGCCGGTGTTAAATTCCCAGGTGTGAGCATTACTGGTTGCCCACAGCTGGCCACTGCCGTTAGAGGCATGCTTCATCACATCCAGCGTGGTCCACTGACTTGACCAGTAATTAATACCAGTGAGATTAATCCCCACGCCTGAGTTGGCGTTATCGCTGCTTGCTGCCAGCAGAGGAAGTGATAAACCGAGCGCCATCGCCCCGGCAGTGAGAGTTGCGTAAATAGGTGTTTTCATAAGCTTGACCATTCCAATTGACCAAAGAGACGTCATCCATTTTTTCGCAGTGATGTGCGTTTGTTTATTCAGTTTGTTGCTGGGTAAGACACATCATTCTGCTTCCTTGCTAAGGGCTATTCCCTGAAAGAACTCGCCAAAAGCACCGAAATAAGGTAGCAGTGATAGGAAAAAAAGAGGATACGAAAAAGGCATGGTTCGGTTGTTTTTTTGCACGGATTTTTGTGTTAAAAGCAACAAAATACCGCGCTTCAGGGGTGAGTATTTTCACCCCAAAGCCTGATTGTGCCCAACAAGTAAAAGGCCCCATATACGCAACATATCAGTGAACTGACCAGCCAGAAGGTAATGGAATTTTGCTGTATCATTGGCGAGGTGGTCACAAAGGGCGCAAACAACCCCGCGACGCCACGCAGCAGGTAAACACTGGTGATAAGTACCAGAACGGTTTTTAGAAACGGGAGTTTAATAATAGCGCCTGCACCGGAGAAAGCATATACGCCCCACAGTGCAAGCACGACAGCGATAAATGCAGTGACCAGCGTAGGGAAAAGATCACCCGCAGCGGCCAGGTCCGCCATCGCCTGGCCGGCACCCATCGCGAGATACCAATCCGGACCACCCCAAATACATACTAAATGCAGCAGCGATGCCAGCATACTTAAACAGCCTGCGATGATGAAAAAGATATTTATAATTAATTTAATATTTACGCTTTTAACTTTTTCTCGATATAATCAGATGCTTTGCTTCCAACTTTTATGGAAATCTCTTTACAGAGAGCCATAACTTTAAACCCAAAAAGTAAGTTAAATATAGTTATTATAGTCAATGTGATAAAAATCACGCTGTTAAGTGTGAGAAGTTCATTAAAAACAATTGACTTAGGAGACGTTTCTAACAGGCCAAAAGCAAGTAGAGACGTCCAGATTAAAAGTAGTGAATAATATGCTGTCTTCTTTGTTATTTCACCAATTTTATTTGAGAAGCTGACAATTCTTTTTATTTGGCAATCATTTTTTTCTTTTTCATCATGTAATTCTTTTGTTATGTCATTTATGTAATGTTGTTTTGCTGTGTTAAGTACGTCTTCTACAGTACCTTGAACTATTTCATTTTCCCCCAGTGTTAAATACATGAGCCGATTTCTTGCTTCTAGGCTATGAATTAATACAGCAAAATCCTCTTCTTTTATGCTTCCTTTTTCCTTCAATCTTTCAGCTTCTGCAACATACTTTTCCCATAATTTTTCTGAGGGCCTAGTAGCTGCATAACACGTAGCAACTAGTCTATCTTTTGGCATGTCAGGAGCCTTTTTAACAGTTTTTAGCCATATCAAGGTAGTGAAGACTTGATCTGCCATACAAATTGATGCATTTGACGCTCCGTATTCCTTGTTAAAAAAAGACGTAGATGCTCTAGATATAGCTGCATTTGTCGTTATGAAAATTGCAATACATGACTCTAAATAGTCTTGCTTTTTACCGCATCTAAGGCGAAAAATTGATGCAAGGCAATCAATGTCATGATTTCTAGATTCTTCAGACTGATTAGGTATTTCTTTTTGAATTTCTTCTGCTAGCTTTTTTTCATCAATAGAGTGCTTTTCATTATGAGGTGGTTTATCTTCAACAAAAACGCCTATATCGTTTAGGTTTCTCTCTAACTTTGCAAGTTCTAACTCTACATCTGAAGTCGACCAATTTAATCGGTTAAAGTAGTCAAATACATCTCCAGGTCGGCTTGATTTTAATCTTCCATGTTGTCTGAGTCTCGAAGCAGCGGCGTATAGAATTTTATGAATTTCATCATAGGTATGTTTAAAGCAATGCATTTTGACAGACATAGTACTGAGCATTTCAATCAATTCTTTACATGGCGTAACTATTGCAGAATCAGCATATCCAAGTGCCCTAAGAAGAAATTGAGTGTCAAAAAAAACTTGCACTTTCCTCATCTTGTTTTTAATTTCTGATGGATGAGAATAAAAAAATGTTTCAGTCAACATTGCTCCTCTCACAAAAGAGATAATTGATTCAAAAGAGGTTTGATCTGCTTTGTTTACATGTGAAATGAAGTTGCTTACCAAGTATTTTTTCTGTTCACTTACTTCAACTTTAATGTTTTCAATGTTAGAGACGCTAGAAAATAATTGAGGGGATATTTCAAATAAAACATCGAAGAAGTATTCATCTGCTTCTTCTTTCTTTATATCTACATTTAGATTTTCTTTGCAGTATTTTATAAACTTTTCTTTTAGTTGGTTGAATTTTCTTTGCTCAGAATCTCTTTTCTGAACAAAATCATTGTTATCTATTTTCCCTTTGTCTATATTGAATGTTCCCTGGTCACTTGATTTAAGATATTTATGCTTTCTTGCTGCTCTCTTTAGTAAAGTAATAATTGCTCCAGTGGGGATTGTGAAGTCAACTGATTCTTGAAATTTAACTTTAAATTCTTCAATGGAAACTATGTCATCTTTCATTTGACCAAGTGTGTATGCTATTAAAGGTATGTAATTATCTAGAATGTCGCCTTGAGATTCGTCCCAATTAACTTTTACTACTGCCATGTTTACTAAGAATTTATCCATTTTCACTTGCCTTTATTAAATCTAATTTCTTAGTTTTTTAAATTAAGGTCTGTCACTTGATTCTTTGAAAGGTTTGTGATTTTTCCTTTCATAATCTAATGATTTTTATTTTTAATTTATGGTGTGCCTCTGGTTTTAATGTTGGCAAAGAAAATACTAAAATCTTGCTGATTAACTACACATTTAGCAATAGAGGCGAAACTTTTAATACTACAATAAATTTAGCCTATTTCACCAAGGTGGCAAGCCTTCTCAGAAGAATCAATGTTTTTACCGATTTTGAAAAATGAGCTATCAAGATCAAGGTTTCAAAATGTAACACTACAATCTCAATGCTAGATATTTGGGAAACAGGTTAGCAAAACAAAAAAGCGCCCGCAGGCGCTTTAAATTATTTGTGGCGAATGGCCCATAGATGGAGCAATTCGTAGGCGATGGTGGCTGCGGCGATAGACGTCAGCTCGCTCTGATCGTATGAGGGCGAGACTTCCACCACATCCATACCAACGATATTAATGCCTTGTAGTGCACGCAGGATCTTCAGTACTTTGTCGCTGCTCAGGCCACCACATACCGGCGTGCCGGTGCCAGGTGCAAAGGCCGGGTCCAGGCAGTCGATATCAAAGGTCAGATAGACTGGCAGGTCACCGACTCTGGCCTTGATCTGCTCAGCAATGGTCTGGGCATCCATATCATTGGCCTGCATCGCATCGACCACGGCAAAGCCATGATTACTTTGCTCGAACTCAGTACGGATCCCCAGTTGAATGGAGTGCTCCGGACAGATCAGTCCTTCTCTGGGGGCATGAAAAAACATAGTGCCATGGTCATAACGTGAGCCCTGACTGTAGGTATCGGTATGGGCATCGAAATGCACCAAGGCCATTTTGCCATGTATCTTCTGATGCGCCCGTAACAAGGGCAGGGTGACGAAGTGGTCGCCGCCCAGTCCGAGTAAGGCTTTACCCTGATGGAGGATCTGCTCTGCCGCCAATTCCAGCTGCGCGGTAAAGTATTCCGGATCCCCCACCGGATAAGTAAAGTCGCCAGCATCGTGCAGGCTAATTTTGTCCCACAAAGCAAACTGCCATGGATAGCGTTTACCTTCCCAGGCTAAGTGAACCGAGGCACGGCGGATCGCATCCGGCCCCAGACGGGCACCGGGACGACCTGAGGTGGCCAAGTCAAATGGCAACCCCAATACCACGACGTCGGACTCAATATGGGCGATATCTCGCACCATGGGCTGACGCAAAAACGTCATGCCGTTTGAGTATAACGAGTGGTCACAATGGTCGAACAGCTGCTTCACTTAGCACTCCTCCAGATAGGTGTAGCCTTCCAGGCCCGACGCAAGTTCGGTCAGGCACATGGCCCGATCGGCCTCTTCCAGTCGGGTATTCACCTGGGCAATAAAGTTCTCTTTAAATGCTGCTACGTCCAGATGTACGTAACGCATCATATCTGCCACGCTGTCGCCTGCGTCGACGTCGTCCATTTGCAGCTGACCCTGCGCATCCACCCGGGCCACCACACTGTGGGTGTCGCCAAACAGGTTGTGCATGTCGCCCAGGATCTCCTGATATGCACCGACCAGGAAGAAGCCCAGCAAGTAGGGCGAATCTGCCGTGTACTCAGGCACAGGCAGGGTACTTTCAATGCCCTGACCATCGACATAATGATCCACCGCACCGTCTGAGTCGCAGGTGATGTCGAGCAGCACCGCACGCTTTTTCGGCGCCTGTGTCAGGCCGCTCAGCGGCAGCACAGGAAACACCTGATCTATGCCCCAGGCATCGGGCAGTGACTGGAACAACGAGAAGTTCACAAAGAACTTGTCGGCCAGTTTGGTGCCCAGCTCATCGATGATCGGACGATGAAAACGGTTTTTGTTGTCCATTCTTTGCTGCAACTCGTAGCAAATACGCAAATTTACCTGCTCAGCCCAGGCGCGTTGTTCCAGCGACAGCAAGCCCATGGCAAACTGTCCGTGCACTTCCGCCAGGTCGCCCTGTGTGTCGTGATAGAGCTCAATCAGGGCTCTGTCGTCGCTTTGCTCGCTCAGTGCCTGCCACGAACGCCACATGTTACGCAGCAGCTGCGGGGCATCGCTGGCAACCGCAGTAAGCTGCTCTGGCTGGTAGCTTTCAGTGCCTACTACATCGGTGATCAACACCGCATGATGTGCCGTCAGCGCCCGGCCCGATTCCGAAATAATGGTCGGCATAGGTTGATTATATTGCTGACAGGTATCACCTATGGTGTACACCACATTGTTGGCATACTCAGCCAGGCTATAATTCATCGAATTATGCGACTGGCTGCGTGTACCGTCATAGTCCACCGCCAGGCCACCGCCCACGTCCAGGTTGATCAGGTTAGCGCCCAGTCTGCGCAGCTCGCAGTAAAAGCGTGCCGCTTCGCTTACGCCTAAACGTACATCACGAATATTGGCCATTTGCGAGCCCAGGTGAAAATGCACCAGTTGCAATGCGCTCAGCATGTCTGCTTGTTTTAGCTGCTCGATCACAGTTAACACCTGAGAAGCGGATAAACCAAATTTAGACTTTTCACCGCCGCTTGCCTGCCACTTACCTTTGCCCTGCGAAGCCAGACGAACACGCAGGCCCAGCCTTGGCGTGACATTCAGCGCTTTGGCTTCGGCCAGTACCAGATCCAGCTCGGAGCGTTTTTCGAGCACTATATACACCCGATGGCCGAGCTTTTCGCCGATCAGCGCCAGACGAATATATTCGCGGTCTTTGTAACCATTACAGACGATCACGGCGCTGGTTTTTTCGCTCAACGCCAGCACAGTCAATAGCTCGGCTTTGCTGCCTGCTTCAAGGCCCAGTTGCTTTTTCTCTTTACCGTCCTGACTGGCTATTAACCCTTCAACCACTTCGCGTTGCTGGTTCACTTTGATGGGGTAAACCAACAGGTAGTCTTTGGGATACTGGTAGTCAGCAATTGCTGTGTTAAACGCCTGACAGATGTCATTGACGCGCTGCTCAAGGATCTGTGGGAACCTCACTAAAGCCGGTAAGCCATAGCCCTGCGCTTTAATCTGCGCGGCAATGTGTGTCAAAGTAACTGCGTGCCCCGGGTTATCTACTGTCGGCATGGCGGTTACCTCTCCCTGATCATTGATACCAAAGAAGCCCTGGCTCCAGTGGCGCACGTTGTAGCATTCACGTGCCTGCTCAGAAGAGATCAAATCTGTCATTAACGTTCCTTAACGGGTAAAAAATTAATTTAAATGAGTATAGGTTATGGGCCGCATTAAACGAGCAATCGACAGTGGTGTCTAACAAGAAATTTTGCTCTTAACGAGTGAGCTTTTTACTGAATGAAGCAGGGCCTGGTTGAGGCCCCAAAACAGGCTATCAGGACAACACGGTCCAGTTTACAGCCATGGCCATAGCGGCGGCATCGCTGTTACGAAGGTTATCGGTATAGATAATGTTGGGGTAGGCCTGTGGCGTGATTGCCGGATAGAGCAGGTAGGCCAGATTTTGATTGGCTTCATCGGCCAGCGCCTTGATACTGGAGGTTACCCCCAGCGCACAAGTCGTGGCCTGAGTGGCATCTTGAGTCAGCGTCCAGGACAGTAAAAAATAGTCCTCAGGTGCATGTTGTTGCATTTTGTCTAGCTGATTGTCAGCCATGGCTGCAACGGTGTTTTTGTCTGCATAACTGTTGTACACAGGTAAACTGCTGGCCGGGAAGAACCCTTTTCCTGCATGTGCGCCGAGTTCTACATTACTGTCTTCTACAATCAGTAACACGGCGGCACTGCCTGAAATAAGCTGCCTGAGTGTCAGTTGAGTCAGGTCGCTGCTGGCATCTGCCATATAGAGATGAGTCAGACCCGACAGGGCGTCAAACAGGCCATCCCATTCAGTTTGAGTGAATGGGCGATAATGTGTGTTCCCCACATCTGTATTTAATGCATGGGAGAGATTCAGGATCACCAGCTCGTTGTTGTGGGCAACAAACGCATTGATGTCCGAGACAACCGAAGCAATAGACTGACCATTGGCACCTTGCCATGAACCAATCTGGCTAATCTCACTATAGTGTCCGGTGTAGTAGTCACCATCGCTTATTACCGGACGTATATCAAAATAGCGTGCACCCAGATTAAGTTGGCCCTGAAGGTTGGCACTTTGTGTCAGCGTATTGCAGCTATGGGCAAATGCAGTGCCTGAGGTATACACGCTCATACCCGAATCGTGAGAGCCGCTAATGCACAGGTCGCGCAGCTTTTTATCGCCAAGCAAGGTCAGGTTTTGACTCATCCAGTTTGCGCTTTGCAGGTTGGAACCCGTGTAGTCGCCGTAACGCCCGGCAAGAATAAAGCTCACCATGCCGTTGTGCTGCCAACCCAGCCTGAGCGTCGACCCCGCAGGATTGCCACTGGAGATCAGATTGTCGAACACCACCTGAAGCTCAAAGCCCTGCTTCGCCCGGGCCTGAATCTGAAAACACGAGTGATGGCCATCGTTAATGGTATAATAGACTTCTGCTGCGTCATCTTGCTGGTCATGAAAAATACCCTGATCCCACTCTACATAGACCCTGGTACTGGTTTTGGCCGCAATGGTGTCGGGAAACTCCCAGGCATTCATCTGGTAAGCGTGTTGGCCCGTACGAGTCCAGTCTGAATCGGTACTATTGACGAGCGTAATAAATCCACCTTGCCCCATAATTAGTTCCTTACGCTGTTGGTTATGTTGTGAGAAAGTGTAGTGCTTCGCGCTCTGTTGACTATTACAGTGCATTACAACTGGGTCTGATATGTTATGGTGGACTGAGAGATGCTCAGGAGGGGTCATGCGGATATTAATAGGTACTTTACTATTGTGCTCACCCGGGTGGGCCACAGAACTGGTTTATCAGCAGCTTGAGCAACTGAGTGAAAAACGACAAGCCGTTGTCACTAGTTGGCTAACGCAGGGCCTTGAAGCTACCGAAAAGACCTTAGGACCTGTTGCGCAATCCCGGCTGCCCGTCAGGCTTCAAAACGTCTATTTAAGCAGTGAGCCGGTGCCCTGGGGAGCGGTTAACCGCGGGAATGTGGATGGCATCGAACTACATGTCAGTGCATTTGCGACAGAGCAGCAGTTGCTCCGTGATTGGACCTTGTATCACGAGCTGGCGCATTTATATCATCCATTGTTTGATTACCCCGATTTCTGGCTGGCGGAAGGTCTGGCTACTTATTTGCAAAACGTCATTATGCTGCATTCTGGAGTCATTGATGCCGATGAATATGTGCAGCGGATTATGTCTGGACTGGAGCGTGGCCGGCTGGGTACCTGGGATACGCCGGGGCCTCTGGCCAGAGTCAGTGAAGATATGTGGCGGCGCAGGGCACATGCTCGGGTATATTGGAGCGGGGCGGCATTTTTTATTGAAGCAGAGCTGGCTCTGCGACAAAAAGATCCCAGCCTGACACTGGTTGGTCTGCTCAGGCGCTATCAGGCATGTTGCAGAGCGACTGCCCCGGATGGTCAGCCCGACAGCGCAAAAGTGTTTCTCGCTCAATTAGACAGCTTGTCTCGCAGCAGTATTTTCAGCAACCTATATCACAGTTATAAATTGAGAAAGGACTTTCCAAGGTTAAGTAAACAGGCCGTCAGGTTGAGTGGTTTACACATGGTGTCTGCCAAACACAGTGAGTTCACCCGGCAAAAGTAATTGGTATAAGCCACCAGATAGTCACGGATGGCTTTTATCGTGAGAGACTGCCCGAGGGCAGTCCGGATTGGTGCTAGATCTTAACTTTGACGTACTCGCCAGGTGCCGCATAGATACCTGGATTATCTTTTTTGCTGGTGGCCCGCTTAGGGATTTTTTCATCCACATACTGGCTTAACCACTTGCCCCAGTGAGGCCACCAGGAGCCGCTCTGATGTTTGGCCTTGTCGAGCCAGGCATTGGCGTCACCGGTTGCGTCCGGGCCATACCAGAAACCATACTTTTCAGCGGCTGGAGGGTTGATAACCCCGGCGATATGACCTGATTCACCCAGTACAAAAGTGGTTTTGGCACTGGTGTGTTGAATGCCCTGAAAGGTCGCCTGCCACAGCGCAATATGGTCGTCCCGGGTCGATAACATGTAGACCGGTTGTTTCACTTTGCTCAGGTCTATTTTTGTGCCTCTGACTTCTACCTCGCGTGGCTGTACCAGACGGTTCTCCAGATACAGGTCGCGCAGCATAAAGTTATGGCACTTTGCGGTGAGGTTGGTGCTGTCGCCATTCCAGTAAAGCAGATCCAGGTCCATGGGCGCTTCACCTTTGAGGTAATTATTAACGTAGTAATTCCAGTACAGGCTGTTTTCGCGCAACATACTGAAAGACACGCCAAGCAGGTGGCCATGCATGATGCCATTTTGCAGGTTGTATTCCTCCAGCGCAGAAATGGTCGGCTCATTGACGAAGACCCCAATTTCGCCGGGCTGTGAGAAATCCAGCAGGGTCGTCAATAAGGTGGCACTTTTAATACGATGCTTCATGCGCTTTGAGACAAAGTAAGCCATTGCTGTGGTTACCAAAGTGCCTGCAATACAGTAACCTACTGCATTGACATAGGCTTCACCGGTTTGTTTCTCAATGGCATCCAGAGCAGCAATCACCCCATCGACTATGTAATCCTCAAAGCCGATTTCAGCCATGCTGGCATCCGGGTTTTTCCATGAGATCATAAACACGGTATGGCCCTGGTCGACAGACCATTTTACCAGCGAGTTTTGTTGTTTCAGGTCGAGAATATAGTACTTGTTAACATACGGCGGTACTATCAGCAGCGGCGTTTTAAACACCTCTTTAGTGGTTGCTTCGTACTGGATCAATTCGAACAGATGATTCTGGAATACCACTCTACCCGGGGTCGTAGCAATGTCTTTACCTAACTCAAAAGCGTGTTCGTCTGTCATGCTGATACGCAACATATCACCACTTTTGGCAAGATCTTTTTTAAACATTTCCAACCCTTTAATAAGGTTTTCGCCTTTGGAGTCCAAAGTGAGCTTAAGCAGTTCCGGGTTGGTAGAAATAAAGTTGCTGGGGGAGATCGAGTTGACGACCTGACGGGCAAAAAATTCGAGGCGCTCCTTGAGCTTATCATCCAGCCCTGGCGTTTCACGAATAGAAGACAACAGGGACTGACCAAACAGCAGGTAGCTTTGTTTAATGTAATTAAACCAGGGGTTATCACGCCATTCGTCGGCCTTAAAACGGCGGTCACCACGCTCTGTTTCGATGACATCTGGTTGCTCAGTGTCGAATCCCTGACCCCAGGTTTGTTGCATGATTTTGATTTGTTCCTGCCACCAGTCAAACTGATGTTGAACAAAGGTTTCTGGCTGCTTCGCTATTTCGTTCAACCAGACACCAAAATCCCGGGCACTTTGCTCGTTCAGGGCTTGTTGAACGGGGTTTTCTTTGAGCAGGTTATTACTGAATATGGTGTAGAGATCTTGATTGTACTGCCACCAGGCAGTCAGCGTTTTATTAAGATCTGTGTTATCGGTATCCATTACTCGTGTCCTAATAGGCAAATTGATTGCACGTGTCTTGTGTCGTGTTTGGTATAGCGGATCAGTCACTACAAAAAACAGGCTAAAAAAATGCCCCCGCAACAGGCAGGGGCAGACGACAGCGATTAAGCTTTAGCAGTGGCTTTAACACTGTCTTTAGAGATAGCGTCAAGGTGCTCTTTGAATTCGTTGCCAAGTTGAGTCAGCTTTTGACCGTCGTCGATCATTTGCTGGCTTAGCTTGTTCATCGCAGTAAGCTGGCTGGCATTGAAGTCGATGAAAGACTTAACATCTTTTACTTCAGCAGCAGTTTTCAGTTGCTCTACAGAGGTTTTAGTAAAGTTTTCTGTTGCATCAAGCTGGATTTGCGCCAGTTGCTCAATGTTTTTAGCAACCAGTTGGTTGAACTTGATAGCCGGAGAAAAAAACTGCTCGCTTTGCTCAGTAAAAGTTTTCATTAGATCGTTGTACATGGTGTGCTTCCTGTTTATCAAAAAAGTCCGTATAGGTAGCGTTACTGCCCAGGTACTTCAGAGCGCATGCTCAATCCTGATATACGCCGCTTAGTTCATATAAAGTCCGCCGTTGATCGCCAGCGTTTCACCTGTGATATAGCCTGCCTGATCAGACGCCAGATAAGCGACCGACTGAGCCACTTCACGTGGCGTGGCTAAGCGCTGCATCGGCACTTGTGCCTTGATACTTTCAAGCACATCTTCACGCATTTTTTCGACCATAGGTGTTGCCGTATAGCCTGGGGCAACTACGTTTACGGTCACGCCTGCGCGGGCGCCTTCGTAAGCCAGTGCCTTGCTAAATCCGATCATGCCGGCCTTAGCTGCTGAATAGTTCGCCTGACCAAACTGACCCTTTTGGCCGTTTACGCTCGAAATGTTGATGATGCGACCTGATTTGTTACCACACATGTGTGCAAAAACAGGGTGAGTCATGTTGAACATGGAATTGAAGTTAGTGTCGATGACTTCCTGCCACTGTGCCAGAGTCATCTTTTTGAATGAGGTATCCCGTGTAATGCCTGCATTGTTGACCAGAATATCGATGCGACCAAACTGGTCTATAACATCATCGAGCTGTTGCTGACAGGCCTGATGATCTGTGACATCCAAAAATATGCCATGCACGGCTGCCGGGTTGATTGACTGCTCATTGAGCCAGGCGTCAATATCCGCTGAGGTACGACGCGGGCTGGCAACAGCCACAACAAAACAGTTTGCATTTACCAGCTCTTTGACGATAGCTGAACCGATGCCACCCAGTGCACCAGTGACGACTGCGATTTTTTTGCTTTCCATATTGCTCTTCCGAACTTAAGGCGGCTCAACTATCGCACTTCTAAGCCACGTTTCCGGTTGTTTTTACACTAACCGAAAGGTTTACGAACTGGCGTTATTGTCATTCGTCATTGTGACGAATTAATAACCGATATATTTAATTCTCAAGACAAATTTGCATCTGTTTATTCGTTGTTATTAGCGCGTCCCTTCAAAAGGTTCAATATTTTTCATCATCAAGCTTGATAAAAAATATAGCAAAATAGAGTAAAAGCTCAAGTTTTTGATGGCAGTTCCTTTTTCCATATAACCGGAGCGAACACTCTCACCCAAATACTAGTAATAGATGTAAACTCTGATACTGAGTATTAGACTATAGCCGTAGTTGTCTGACCAATGAGCCAGATCAAATAAATAAGTAATTGTAAAATAAATGGTAAGTTTTCAAAGTGAAAAATTGACAAGTTGAACTGTGTTTTAGATATAGGTAAGCACTTTGCTTAAGTGACTTTTATTCGGTTTTGTTGATGTTTGTAGGGTAAGATATTCTTGAGGTGAATGTATCGTTACTTTACTCTGCTTGCGGTTAGCAGAAAGTCTAAAAGACAGAAGGTGTTATATGATTAAGCAAGGTTTATTTTTGTTGTTTGCTCTGGTGAGTTTATTCGCTCAGGCTGCCACAGAGATCATCAGTCAACAGGCGTTATTACGAAATCAGATGTCGGCTCAGCCCCATGTCATTGTAGATGTCAGAAGCGAAAAAGAGTTTCTGGCCGGACACCTTAAAGGCGCGATTAACATTCCTTTTGATCAGATCACTCAGCACCAGTCTTTGTTGGAAACACTAAAACCCCAGACGCTGGTGGTTTATTGCCGCTCCGGACGCCGGGCAGCTATTTTTGAGCAAGTACTGACGGAGCAGGGGTTCAGCCTGCTGCACCTTAGCGGCGATTATCTTAGCTGGCAGGCCGAGCAACTTCCGGTGATAACACAGCAGCCAGCCGGGCAGTAGTGCGCACCAGAGCAAGCGTGCGGGTGTCTTTCACCCGCAGCGAATTCAGAGGGTATTACACCAGGCTTGTCAGCATCTCTTCGGAATAAGGGGTCAGCGCGTCACCTTGTCTGACTTTTTCCACATAGTCTGGGTTGGCAATGAAAGGTCTGCCAATTGCCAGTAAATCAAAGCGTTCGTCACGTAGCGCCTGCTCGCCAGTTTGTGGTGTAAAGCCACCCACACCGACCAGGGTTTTACTGTAATTTGCTCTGACATAGTCCGAGACTCTGCCACCCAGAAAATCGAACTCCATGGCGTCGTCAAAAATACCAATGTGCACATAAGCCAGTGTGCGCTGTTCCAGTTGTGCCAGCAAATAGTCAAAGACCGGTTTGTCGCGCGGATCGGCCTGCATATTAAAATAAGCACCCGGTGTCAGTCTGACAGCTGTTCGCTCAGCGCCAATGCGGTCGCTGATGGCGTCAATCACCTCCAGCGCAAAGCGGCTCATGTTTTGCGGCGTTTCACCATACTCATCAGTACGCTTATTGCTGTCATGATGCAAAAACTGGTCAATCAGGTAACCATTGGCGGCATGAAGTTCAATACCATCAAATCCAGCATCAATGGCGTTGCTGGCTGCCTGTGCATAATCTGCGACGAGCACTGAGATCTCTTCAACCGTGGCTGGCGTGGGGGTGATGTAACTCAAATCGCGCATGCGTGGCACTGTACCTTCTACTTTTTCTGCGCTGGGAGCCAACACTTTGTCACCGTCAAAGAAATGCGGGTGCGCAACCCGGCCGGTATGCCACAACTGAGCAAATATTTTGCCGCCGTTGGCGTGAACAGCATCTGTTACTTTGCGCCATCCAGTTATTTGTTCAGGTGTAAACAGGCCCGGTGTATTTGGGTAGCCTTGCCCGTCGGGTCGAATAATTGTGGCTTCAGAAATGATTAAACCAGCCTCTGAGCGACGCGCATAATATTGTGCCATGGCGTCGGTCGGCACCAATTGATCATCAGCCATACAGCGGGTGAGTGGCGCCATTAGAATACGGTTTTTCAGTGAGATTTGCTCATTTAATACATAAGTTTCAAACAGTTTGCTCGTCATAGTAGGACCCGGTTAGTTTTTGAATGTTTATTCAAGATATGATCATTTGAACGATCGTTCAAGTATATTTTGAACATTTGTTCAAAAATGAGTAAAATGCGCTATGCCTGAACAGGAGAAGAATGAAATGCGCAGTGCAGAATTTGACAAAGAGCAGGTGCTCAGGGCCGCGATGACGGCATTTATGGAAAAGGGGTATGCAAAAACCAGTATGCAGGATCTCAAAGCTGCAACGGGTTTGCATCCGGGGTCCATTTACTGCGCGTTTCAGAATAAGCGCGGTCTGCTGCTGGCGGCTCTGGAGCAGTACAACCGGGATCGTGGTGATGAATTACAGGCGCTGTTTTCACAACATTCATCGGCCAGAGCCGGGCTGGCAGCCTATCTGACTCATGTCGTGGATGAATGTGTGAGCTGCGATCCGCAAAAGCTCTGTCTGACGCAAAAAGCGCTGAACGAACTGGCTGAGCAGGACGCGGAAGCCCAGGCTATTCTCAGTGAGCAATGTGCCATGTGGCGTAATGCTCTGTGTGCGGTGTTTGAACGTATTGCCGAGCAAGGTGAGCTGACAGGCACACGCTCTCCTTTGGACAGAGCACGTGGCCTGATTGTCAGTATTTATGGATTACGCACCTTCGCTCATACGCACCCTGAGCCTCAGGTCATGCGTGATCTGGGTGCGCAAATACTCAAAGACGTTTGTCAGTAAAGTAAAGTGTACGTGTCCGTTTTAGTTGGCTCTGTGCCATGTTGGATAAAATATCAGCAAGTATGTTAGTCTCAAATCTCATTACTTTTTCTTACTTTTTATGAGTGAACTAAGGGGAAGTTAGATCCCCAGGGAGATGAATATGAGACAGCTGGACGACAATATTTGGATCTTCGATGGTGAAGCGGTATCTTTTTTCACCATGCCTTTCACTACCCGAATGACGATAGTGCGCCTACCTTGCGGCGGGTTGTGGGTACATAGCCCAATCCGCCTGACACCAGAGCTGCGAGAGCAGGTAGATGGACTGGGGCCTGTGACTTATCTGATCGCACCCAATCATCTCCACCATCTGTTTATGGCACCGTGGCAGGAGGCCTATCCACAAGCGCAAACCTTTGGTACGCAGGAAGTCAAAGACAAGTGCGAGACACTTAGCTTTGATGAGATCCTAGACAATGACCATCATTACCCCTGGGATAATACACTGAAAACGTTGCTTTTTACTGGCTCTCCGGCAATGGAAGAAGCGGTGTTCTATCATCCACAAAGTCGCACTTTACTGGTCACCGATCTGATTGAAAATTTTGACCCACAAAGTCTGAATACCTTTCAGCGCTTTGTGGCAAAAGGCGCGGGTGTGGTCGCACCTGAAGGCCAGACACCACTAGACTGGCGGCTGAGTTTTATTTTCCATCACGATACGGCGCGGGCGCATTTGAACAAGATGTTAAGTTGGTCGCCACAACGGTTGGTGATGGCACATGGTCTGATCATCGAAGAAGACGCGGTTGCTTTTTTGCAACGCGCATTTGATTGGCTGGATAAATAAGTTTAATTGTTTGATTTTATTATTTATAAATCAAAAAATCGAAACGAAATATTGCACCAGTACGACCAAAGTTGATAAGTATTCAAGTGTTTGTGTCTGGTATGTGAATAAAAAATCCGCTACGCTGGTGCGATAATAACAAGAATATTGTCAGAATTATGGAATTTCAATTCGCCAATGCGCGTTTGAATATCGCGACGCAATGCGTCATCATCAATGAGCGGTCAACGCAGCTGGATGACCGCGCCTTTTTGCTTCTCAACTACCTATTACAGCGTCGGCCTCAGGTGTGTTCGCATGCCGAGTTGGTAAAATTACTGTGGCCAAATACTGTGGTCTCAGATTGGTCACTGCCTAAACTGGTTTCAGATCTGCGCAGCCAGTTAAACCGTGCAGGGCTGCAACAAAATTGCATCGTTACCGTACGTGGCCAGGGTTATCGTTTCGCACCTGCCATGGAGGTCACCGAGCATCAGGCTACAGGCTCTTTTATGGGCGCAGTGGGCAGCTCCGATACCGCAGCGATGACCGCTCAGCCGGTGCAAATGATGTCCGTGCGAGAGCACCATGCCTTGCCTGCCCGGTACTGGTTACCGGTATTGGTGATCGCCTGTCTGTGCTTCGTTGGCCTGATGACTCATAGTACTGAACAGACGTCTGTATTGCGTCATGGTGAACCGGTAGATGCTATCGGGCGGATACTCTGGGTGGACGACAACCCACAGAATAATCTGCAGGAAAAGCGCTACTTTGAGCGCCACCATATTGGTGTCTATCCCGTGAAAACCACTGAAGAAGCCCTGTTGTTGTTACAAATGTATGAGTACAACTTGATTATTTCTGATATGGGCAGGGCCGAGGAGCCTTTAGCGGGATTGAAATTATTGCAGCAGCTCAGAGCGACTGGCAATCAAACGCCGTATTATTTCTACACACTGATCGACAGTCAGGAGATGCTACAGGTGATCGAAAATAGTGGCGGACAAGGGGTAGCGACTAAGCGGCCACAGCTTTATGGTAAAATATTATCTCATTTTGCCACAAAGAATATAGATTTAAGTAATTGAAAATAATGCTTTTCAAAATGATTCAAAGGACAGGTAATGACTTTTTCGCTGTGCTGTGCCACGTTTAAATCGTTGCTCTCCCGACCTTTGGCATTGACATACGTCCGCTGAGCAATGTGGGTGTATGACGACAGGATTAAAGACCTGAACACATGTCTCGGCCCTGGCACTGTAACTGGGTGCCAGGGTCTTTTTTTATGGCTACTGTTTAAGTCGAGAGGCCATACTGCATCATTAAGTGCGTATACCTGCCAAGCGAGGCATATGGCTCTTGCTGATTGTATTGGAGTTCCAGTGCCAGTAGTGCGTCAAACTCATTTTTGGCTTTTTCTGGTTCCCGCAAGTAATCATGAAAGCAACGTACACCTGACTGACTCAATTTTTTCAGGGGTAACGCTCTGAGCCAACTGTTTACATCATCCGGTTCCAGTGGTCGGTTGGGGCTTAGCCCTACTTTCTGCTTGACCTGCAAACCATTAAGCACATAATCAAAATTGCCATACACCATGTTGGCCATGCGCTGAGCTGAACGATTGTAATACATTAAAGACAGATAGCCCTCAGTGGTTAACCTGTCTGACAGCAGCTTTAACGCCTGTTGTTGTTCAGTCAGCCATTCCAGTACAGCATGGCAAAGTACCAAATCAAACTGACCCAGGTTCAGATCCGGCAGTGCCTGTAATGGGGCATGGATCAGGGTAAGGCGGTCGCTGACTCCCTGCGTGTCGGCTTGTGTTCGCGCCTGAGCCAGCATCTCCTTTGAGATATCTATCAGAGTGACGTGATGGCCCTGCTGTGCCAAAAACATTGCCAGTTGGCCCTGGCCGCCACCAACATCAAGCACCGTTTTTTCGCAATCGACACCCAGCCAGGGCACATGTTGGATTAGGTCTCGCTGGAGCACTGCTTCTCTCAGTTTGCCCTTTGATGTGCCATAAATGTTATTTTTAAATTTACCGGTTAACTCGCTGAAATTGCGATCCTCATTTCTGTTGAGGGTGCGCTGTTTATGTCTTGCCATGGCTGCGATTATACCGGGTTGTCAATATCAACAAACTCAACGTCCAGATCGAACTGCGCAGCCAGGTATTCTCCTAAAGCTTTGGCACCATAGCGCTCGGTAGCATGGTGTCCTGCAGCGAAGAAGTGGATCTGTTGCTCATTTGAAGAATGGATGGTTTGCTCCGAGGCTTCTCCTGTCAGATAAGCATCGATCCCCTGACTTGCCGCCAGATCAATAAAGCTCTGCCCACCTCCTGTGCACCAGGCAATGGTCTTGATCAGGTGGTCACCCGCCTGGTTGAGTAGCGGTTTACGGCCCAGCTTCTGTTCAATCAAAGCGGCAAAGTCGGTCGCAGCCATGGGCTCGCTTAGTTTACCTTTTACTGCCACGCTGCTGCTGTTCCAGGGTTCTAACGGGCGCTCAATAGTCAGGCCCAACAGCTTGCCCAGTTGTGCGTTGTTGCCCACTTCAGGGTGGACATCCAGCGGCAGATGATAGGCCAACAGGTTTATATCGTGTGCCAGTAAGCTTTGCAGGCGGCGCTTTTTCATACCGGTTACGGTCTGGTCTTCGCCTTTCCAGAAGTAGCCATGGTGCACCAGTATGGCATCGGCTTGCCTGTCGATCGCTGCGTCAATCAGCGCCTGACTGGCGGTGACACCTGTGATCACCTTGCGGATCTCGGTTTTGCCCTCGACTTGTAAGCCGTTTGGGCAATAGTCTTTTATTTGAAAAGGCTTTAGATATTCATTGAGGTGATTTACCAGCTTTTTACGTTGCATCATACTCTCACTGTCGGACATCAAAAAGACCTAGTTTAGCGTTTTTTACAGTGGCGAAAAAGCGCTAACCAAAATTCGCAGGCATCGCTTTGATGCCTGACACTCGACATTTGACCGAACTGAACTAGCTTTAAAAGATGCAAATGCCTGACGGGCAGTACCACTTTAAGGATGGACATGTCTCCATGCCGTTTTGAAGATTGGCGCTGCCTGCAACTTGTGAGGAAATCACCATGACAGTTTCAGCGATACCCGATGGTTATCATGCCCTGACGCCTTATCTAATCACCGAAAATGCCGCACAAGCAATCGAGTTTTATCGTAAGGCTTTTTCGGCCGAGCTGGTTATGCAGCTGCCCATGCCAGACGGTGGTGTGGCACATGCAGAGCTGAAAATTGGTGATTCTCACTTGATGTTATCTGATATGTGCCCCGATATGCACTTTAAGAGTCCGCAGCAATTAGGCGGGACGCCGGTCAGTCTGATGCTGTATGTGCCCGATGTCGACAGCACGTTTGCACAGGCTGTTGCTGCGGGGGCAACCGAGCTTCGGCCTGTCGTTGACCAGTTTTATGGTGACAGAGCCGGGACACTGCAAGATCCGTTTGGTCATGTCTGGACAATAGGTACGCACCTAGAAGATCTGAGCGAAGATGAAATTATGGCTAGAATGTCTGAATGGATGACGGACGATTCTTAATTTAAGTAAAATAATTGTTGATTTATTGTTTCTTGGGTGGCATGTTATTCTTGTTGATTTATTCAGCAATCATAAAAAATTCAACTCAAGGAAAAGAACATGAAATTACAAATTAAAAAATCAGCACTAAAACGCCTTACCGACACTCAACAGCTGGCACAGCAACAGACCCCTAATGTTGCGGGTGCTGGGCCTACATTCCGCTGCACGCGTCCGCCGGAATCAGAAACGGGTAATCAATACTGGGCATGTCAGTGCTAACTGCATGATGTAAATTGCACATTTTGTTATCTGAGCCCGCTTGCTTCGGGCTCTGTTTTGGTTCCTGTATCCCCAGAAAAGCCGAGCTGGCGTATATCAAAGCCCACCCGCAGTATTCTCTGTACAATTACACCTCACCATTTGTATTAAGCAGCTAAACTTAAATGAGCTCCCTGTGTTACATCTGCACATTGTGTCCACACTGTGTCGCTAGAGTGACAGTAGGTAATCTGGTCAGTACAGCACCTTAGCTTTCACTCAGCCAGATTAAACAACGCTTTCAAAAGGGTGTAGGGATATGTTTAAGCGGGTCTTAGTGGCGTTTTTAATAGGTCTTTTGGGTTTGGTCGGTGCGCGCAGCGCGATTGCATCCGACGGCGTGTGTGTCGGGTTAGGTGGAGGCGCTGTTGTCGAATTAAAGCGCATGTCTTTGCGCGCAGTGAAATCTGTCAGACACATCGTGGTGCTTAATATTGTTGGCACGACGGAGGCAGAAACGTACCGGCTAACCCTGGACGGTAGGCGCATTAAAGTGATGAGAGCGACCTCGGACAGCGCCAGCTGTGTGTTTATCTATGCCAATCAGGTTGAGCAAATTCACGTTTATCTGAGCGAAGGCGACGACAGCTACGATGGCCGTGCTATGGCCATCGAGCAACATGTCTGGGCTGGTAGCGGCGATGATGAGGTGATGGGGGGACGCGGTGCGGATCGGTTATTTGGTGGTGTCGGTAATGATGAACTGAGAGGCTTTGCTGGTCGTGATAAGCTCGTTGGCGGTACAGGTAATGATGTCCTGATAGGTGGTGATGATAAAGATGTGCTCGAGGGCAGAGACGGGGATGATATTCTGGCCGGTGGCACGGGTTATGACATACTGAATGGTGGCAGCGGGCGCAATCAGCTCTTTCAGGGAGACATAGTGACCAGCGCAAAAGAGCAGGGGGCCCAGTACTGAGCTCCGGCACCTCAATAAGCTTGGTAACGCCACCTGTTAATATATGGGTCGCTAAAAAATCCGCTTTTAAGCCAGATCTTTGCCAATCCACACCACTTTGCCGATGATTTCTAACTGCTCCAGCTCGTCAGCGCGCACCACCTGTTCAACGTATTCTTTATTGTCACTGATCAATCTGACAGAGCCATCCAGATACTGTTGTAGCCGTTTTGCATATAACTCTTCACCGAGTCTGACTACGTAGATCAGGCCTTCACTGAGTTTCTTGTCACTCAAGTCAACCAAAATGGTGTTGTTGTTGTGGATGGTGGGCTCCATCGAGTCGCCTTTTGCAAACACCACTGCCAACTCACTTTTATCGAGGTTTTTATAGTCGATCCACTTCTTTCTGAATGCGAGGTGGCGGGCAACCTGAGCGTTGTCATTGAACGCGCCATGGCCGGTACTGACAGATACATGATACCCAGGTACTAACACAAAGGCTTCGTTAAATTCATCGAGCTTAACCAGAGGCTGAGTGATGATGGGCGACTGTGGGCAATCCGTGGTTGTTTCACCCTGGATAAGCCACATCAGATCTACATTCGCAACCTGGGCAATGCGTGCAACAATACTGAGCTTAGGATCCTCTCCTTTCAATATGCGTCGTAAAGTTCCTTCAGAAATATCAATTTTTGACGCGAAAGCACGAATGCTATGCGGCTTAATTGCATATTCAACGCGTTCTGCAAATGCTGAGATGTCAGCTTCGGTATTATGTTGTTTTTCCATTGTTTGATACCACGCCCTTGGATGTCCCATTTTTAAGCAATACGGCATTATAGGAACTTGGCTGGCAAAAGGCAATTCAAATTTTTACGCAAAAATTTGAAAGTTACGCATTGATCTGCGTAAATAATTGCACTATCATCTTTCATAAATTACGCATTGGCGGTGTTTTAAGGATTCAGTCCGCGTTAACAGCCTTTGCTGATAGTAGATAATGACCCAATTGTCTTAAGGTGGTTGGGTAACATGACAAGATTGCGTAAAAAAGTAAGGAAGTGGATATGACCAGCACAGTAACCTGCAACATCCCAACAGAAACAGTGATCAACCCGTTTGCCATGGGAGGATCAATGCCGCCTCAGCACGCAGACAATGCCGGGCAGTTTGATCTTTTAAGAGCGCCTCGCGGTGCCCAGCTATTAAAGTATGCCCGCAAGTTACGGGGTTATACTCAGGCCGAATCAGCTGCGAGTTATGGTATCGAGGAGCGCACCTTAAGGCGCTGGGAGAACAATGAGTTTAATCCAAGGTGGAATGACGTCATATCTTTGCTGGAGGATGTTTACTTTATGGATATTATGCAGGCGATTGCAGGTGTCAGGTCAATGCAAGCACAGGGAAGAACGGTTTAGCATGGTCAATTACCGCTGCTGACCACAGGGTGTTGGCAGCAGTTCAGAGACCGAACCACTGCCTGTCATTTATAAGTGCACTATGCTGTCGGCATTGCCATCCGGATCACCGGATGCGCGGCCATCTGTTCTGGGGTTGCCATTGCTCATCATGATCACGGCACACGCGGCAGGTGATGCCATTGAGGTGCCGGACATCGTGGTTGTGCCGCCGCCACTGCGCGTTGATAAAATACTGACGCCCGGTGCGGCGTAATCCACCGGTGGGTTACCGTAGTTTGAAAAACTCGCGAAGCGATCATTGGCATCTGTGGCCGAGATGGTATAAACACGGGGGTGTGATGCACTGGCGGGTGAGACATTGCTGGCATGCTGGCTTTCGTTGCCCGCCGCAATCACAAAGAAAGCGCCTGATTGTTGGGCTGCATTTTCAACAGCATCGTTTAGTTCCTGGTTGAAGCCGCCACCAAGGCTCATATTGACACAGTCGCCGGGTGATGCGTTGGCTGCGACATGATCAATACCGGCTAAAACACCAGACCAACTGCCAGAGCCCCGGGAGTCGAGCACTTTGACTGGTACGACGGTAGCGCCTGCAGCGACTCCGACAACATCGATCCCATTGTCTAGCGCTGCAATGGTGCCAGCGACGTGGGTGCCGTGACCATTACCATCGTCAACGCCGGCATTCTTGCCTTTACTAAATGCGCTGAACCCCCGGCTGCTGTCCACATTGAGGTCGTCATGGTCAACATCAATACCTGTGTCTATGACCCAGGCCGTATAGCCACTGCCATCGATAGGGCCACCCACTCGGCTAACACTCCATGGAATGGTTTGGCCTTGCGAACCACCACCACCTGGCTTTCCGAGTTTTTTTGCCGGGCTGGCATACACGGCGCCGTCTGGGGTAAAGCGCATTGTGGCAGACTCAGCGGCAAACGTAGCACGTGCCTGCTCGCAGCTCATATTGACTGCCATGCCTTTCATTGCATGTTTATAAATATGTTTTGCCTGAGCGTTTGCACGGGCCAGCAATCCTCTGGCCTTACCCTCAACATCCAGCTTTTCTGTTTTATCGTCGAATCTGACGATACAGGTATTGTTGATAGCTAGCTGAGCGGCTGCTCCCTGATAATCGGGTTCAGACGCCGATACAGCGGCACTAGATAGGGCACTTACAATCGATAAGCAAATTAAAGAATGTTTCATTCGTTTTTCCTGTTGTCATAAAGGTAATTGTTTTTATTTGGTTAACTCTGTGTGTCGAGTTGTTTTAAAAGTTAGGTTTAAATGAACAAAAGTCAAACAAGTTGAATAAAAAATCTCATCTGGTCGGATATGTGGCATATATCATTCTAAGCATTAGTGTTTATAGAAGTGATTATACTTTCTTTTACAGTCCCTAATTTAGCTTCGATTTTTAAACATTGACACAGGGTGGAGGTAGCTGCCGTGGCTGATACGTCGGTTTATAACCCAATTATGAATAAACCTGCGTAAATTATTGCGCGTTTAGTGTAAGTGTCTATCGGGCAAGCTATCAGGCACGTTTTCTCGATTTCAGCGCGACGCTTTGTTGCGTAAATTCGTGAACAAATGAGGAGCAGAGGCCCGAGTGGACCTCTGTATGGTGGGCGATTAGCTGCCGAATTCGGCCTGGTGAAGTTGGATCACTTCATTGAGTACCACAGTCGTAGCACGTTTGAAGAAATTGAAGTCGGTGGCTGTCGCACTGGTGTAGGCACCCATCATGCGGGTGATAACCAGGTCGCCATCTTCCAGTTGCGGCAGTTCAACGGCGTCACAGATCACATCTATGCTGTCGCAGGTTGGCCCCGCCAGTACGCTTGGGTAGAGCACATCAGCGGTTTTCAGCGTACGTAGCGGGTAACATGCCATGTCGAACATCAGCCCACTGAAAGAGCCATAAATTCCGTCGTCCAGATAATACCAGGTACGGCCTTCACGCTGTGCCTGTCCCATCACCGACGCAACGCAGGTCATCGCACCGGCAACAATAAACCGACCTGGTTCGGCAATACGCTGTACCGTCTCTGGTAGCTCGGCCAGTGCTGCGTTGATTGGCGCACAAAAAGCACGAATATCTACCTGGTTGCTGGCATAAGATACCGGGAAACCTCCGCCGATATCCAGGCAGCTTAGCGCAGGCAGTCCTTCAGCTACTACGTCGTCCATCAGCTGCTTGCACGCCTGAATAGCCGCGACATATTTGTCGGCATTGGCGGTTTGCGAGCCAACATGAAACGACAGGCCCTTCACCCGAATACCCCATTGCTGTGCCTGACGGATCAGGTTCATTGCATCGGCCGGGCTGCAACCGAACTTTTTCGACAGATCAGCATAGGCCTCGCTGTTACGAAAGCTTAGTCGGATCAGCACTTCGGCCTGCTCGGCAAATTCGCGAAACTTAGCCAATTCATTTTGGTTGTCGACCACAAACACCTGGCAGCCGTACTCCAGTGCATCAGCAATGTCACTGCGACGTTTAATTGGGTGCGTATGAATCGTGCACTCAGCCGGAACCCCTTGCTCACGGACCAGGTCGACTTCACCGCTGGTTGCCAGGTCAAAACAGGCACCCAGTTGCAGCAAAGTGCGTACTACTGCCGGATGAGGTAAAGGTTTTAACGCATAGTGTAAACGTACGCCAGGCAACGCTTCGGCAAGTGCCAGGTATTGATCACGTACTTGCTCGCAGTCGAGCATCAACAGGGGTGATCCGTACTGTGCAACCAAATCGGTTACAAGGGTAGCGTCGATATCAAAATTTTGTACTTGAGGCTGAATAGGCATAGCGACTCCAAATAGTATCAGCGAATAACGACCTGCAGGCTCTATGTGTGATCCGTGCTTGTTTGTGGTGCACGGGATCACCCCTTCAGATCTTGAGCAAAGCGACTCAGGTATTGACGACGCATCAGCGTATTACCTTTACCCGAACCAGTTACAGATCCTGGATAGTTGCTCTATCGCCTTGCCACGGGGTGACCACATCATGACCGGCTCATTGACCGTCATGCTAAACACACCACCGCGATGTACTCGGATTGGCTATCTTCAGAAAACACGCAAATAGTAGGGGGCATGTAGCGGTTGTGCAAGTCCCATTTCGACGAGAAATTTTGCTTCTGAGTGACAAATTTATTTGTTGTGGATCAAGCTTTGTCCGCTTATGAAAGAGAGAAAAATTTTCCCCAGCTGAAGTTTCATTATTTTTTGAACAGAATAAAACAGGGTCTCTTAGGGGCGAGTTTTGAAACACTAAGCAAAACTGTGCAATGCTTAGGATGCTAGTCATAAGTCTTTTTATGGTAATGAATTAATTGGATATTTTTATGAATTAAACAAGTAAGCCTACTTGTTTTTGAAATTTGTCGGACGTGAATTTCTCTTGCTATGGTGAACTCAGTTAGCAAGCAAGTGTTCGGCATTCACGTGAATATCGGCTCTGAACTGCGAAGTTTAATCATCACTATTTTTACTCGTTACTTTCTAAAAGGACATAAACATGAAAACCTTATCTTTATCACTAGCAGCCGCTGCATTATTCAGTGCTTTTGGTAGCCAGGCTACCGCGTATCAGAACGTATTTGATACTGATGGCTACGAACGCCTGACTAACTATACATCTGGTCCGGTTAGCTCGGCTTTGCTGACTGGTGAGTTTGCGCACAACTTTGAAGCGCAACTAGTGCTGCGTGGTGAAGGTGCTTACTGTGACTCTGCAAACCTGTACTCAGCAAAAGACGGTAGCCATGTTGCCAATCTGGGTGTGAAGACGATTGCGGACCGTAACACGGTGGAAATGGGTGTTGCCATTCCAGAAGCGGCGCTGACAGACAAAAAAGTATTGCACGTCAGCTGCTATAACGCAGCAGGTGACTGGTACAACGTATTGGTTAATGTACCTGGCGCACCAGTTGTCGACTGGCAGGTTGAGCTGACACCGGCAGGTGACTTTGTTCATCAGCCTTATTCGTATGGTTACCATACGGCGTATCACATCAGCAGTCGCCTGACTGTGGACAACCAGAATAATGATGCACGTTGCAGCATTCTGGCAGATCGTGGCGTGTCTCTGGGCCTGTTCCATGGTGAAGATCGTAAGGGTCCATTCCATTCAGACGTGTTTACTCTGGACACAGTCGTTGATAACAAGGCGAAGCACCCTGTACTGTATCAAATTCTGGAATGTGAAAACGCAGTGGGTAAAACTATGGCGGTGAAGGTCTTTAATCTGACGGATCCAAACAGCATCTATACCTATGAAGATCAGCTAATCGTCAAGTAAGGCCAGATTGTTCACCGCAGGTGAGCACCTATAAAACGAACTTGAATTGCAAACCTCGCGCCGGGCTCAGCTGAGCTCGGCGTTTTTGTGTGTCTGGCGCCGTTGCCAATAGGGTGAATCGGGCCAGCGTTGTTCTTGTGCGTAGTAGTGGGTGCGATGAGTCAGATAGTGTTGCCAGATTGATTTAATCTGTGTTTGATGAAGGCGTGCAACCTCTATTGCAGCGCTGGCGTCGGTCAGACCGTACTCGGTGAGACTGTTGGCCAGTTGCATCGCGGTTGCCATGGCATTGAACATACCTTGAGACGATAAAGGGTCAAAGCTGCAGGCTGCATCACCCAGCGCAGCCCAGCGGTGTCCGGCCACCTGAGTCAGGCAAGTACTGTTGGCGGACACCACCCCATGAAACTGCATGGTGCCCGATTGCTCAAGACCTTGTGGGAGTAGTGTTCGCAGTCCTGGCTGTACGCGGGCCTGGCGGCAAAACTGAGCCAGGTCATGTTGCAGGCCTTTTTCGAGCAGATCGCTGTCGGTTTGTAGCGCCAATACGCGGCGCTGTGCAGGCAACTTAGCGCTATACCACCAACCGTTTGGACAGGTTTCTATGCGCGCGAGTTGATTTGCATCATGACACGCCATACTTGCCCAGAGCGCTATTTGTTTATCCAATATTTTGCGTTTAAGTCCAAGCTTAGTGGCAAACGCGCTGTGGCGTCCGGTTGCGTCAACGACGAAGTGACAGGGGACTGCGATGCTTTGCTGGTTATCCTGTGTATGTGTTGCCAGATACAGCAGCCAGCCGTCGCTGCCTGGCTGCGCATCCAGTAATTTGGCTGGCCAAAGTGTCTCAATGCCTTGCGCGGAGACCTGCTCGCGCAACCAGTTTTCAAAT
Source organism: Pseudoalteromonas sp. AWH4_217 (assembly GCF_056161105.1). Taxonomy (NCBI): domain Bacteria; kingdom Pseudomonadati; phylum Pseudomonadota; class Gammaproteobacteria; order Alteromonadales; family Pseudoalteromonadaceae; genus Pseudoalteromonas; species Pseudoalteromonas sp. AWH4_217. The sequence continues at coordinate 43,777 of NZ_JBSWYM010000005.1, forward strand.
CCGGCCCGGTTCAGTTGCCAGCCCAGGCCATCGGGATTACTGAGGTTGTCGTTGATCAGGCTCTGCTCAGCCCCCCAGCGACTTTGAATACCATAGTTTGGAATATGCAAATCCTGGCGCTGCTCAAACTCCTTGAGCAGGTTTAAATTTCGCAAGATCCGCGCCGCAGCTGGCGGCAGGCATTCACCTACTTTGTCGGGGCAGACCGATTGCTTGTCAATCAACAATACCTGAAAGTGGCGACTCAGCGCCAGGGCGGCAATACAGCCTGCCACCCCGGCGCCAATGATCGCAATCTGACAGTGTTTTACCTGTGTCATTGCGTATGACCTTATTTAAAGTCTTTGGGGAAATTTACTGCAAAGCGGCTGACCTTTTCAATGACCCCGAGGTCGACTCGAGAACGCGAAGTTGCCATCACTGGTCGTGCCGCATCTCGGCCGTCCGGGCTGGGCACCAGATTGGCTGCCAACTCAGCAATAGTTTGCAGCTTGCCCTGCGCTGTGGTTTCGGTCTCACTGGCCAGGCCTTTACGGTGGTCTTCAGCTGTGATCCCAACTTGCATGGTATCCGGCAGATCAGCATCGCCGCTTGCACCTGGCCTGCCCTGTACCACAGCCAGCTTATCGAAGTTAGTGATCATGCTGTTGATCTGCGCGGTATAGGTGGCCGGTTGGCCATACAAGGGCAGGGCATCTAGCCAGTCGGTACGGTAATTGAATGCCTCAACGCGGGTTTGCGGGTCCAGTGCCGGGTTGATGGCTTCTTCATACCGTGCCACATTCAGGATGTTGTTCGGCACTCGTGCTGGCCAGAAGGTAGGCAGATACGGATCGTATTCAGGCGTGTAGCCATCGCGACAGCTGGCTGTGTCGGTTTGCCAGGGGATTGCCATCCAGCGTGTAATACCACCGGCTACCTGACCTCCGAGGATCGGACCCTGAGCCAGAGTAATGGTATCGCCGTTGATCTGGGCGCCATAGTAGGTGGTGTCTTTACAGATCCCTTTATCGGCATGCTTGATCCTAAACGGAGCCATATACATGCCGGCAGTACGCATTGGCCAGGTCATTTCACAGCCAGGGTGGAAAGCGTCGGCCAGACAGAAATCTAATGCACCCCGGGTCAGCATATCCGGTTGCTCCGCCACTGGCACTTTATCTATGTCGTCTGGCTCAGCGGCATGTGGGCAAATTGCAGGGTCTATATAATCGGCGGTAAAGTCGCCCTCAACCCATTGGTCCAGGAAGGACAACTGCAGTGCTGACAGCGTCGAGTGCTGACGCTCCGAACCCGTTGGTGGAATAGACAGCGCATCGCCATACAGCCAGGGCCAAAGCTGTGCGGCCTGTGCACCTGGCTGACCATAACGGCGAAAATTGTTCGACAGGGTACGACGCAGCTCTTTATAGGCGGGAGACGGATTACCCAGTTTTGCTTTCCACTCTTCGCTGGTGTAGTTAAAAGGCGCTTTAAATCCAAATCCGGCGGCAAAACCAGCGTTGACCCATTGCAAGTCGGTCATTCGCTCGAAAATGGGTAAAATATCGTGCTTAAAAGACGGACGTGCCGGGCGAGTCAGCATACCTGCGTTAACGGCAACAGAGCGCATAAGGTCCCACATGGTGCGTACGGATTTTTGCATTGGTGCATAATCAGGTGGTGCACAAACTACCCAGGCCGGGTCAACCTGCAATTTAACGCCTTCATACTCAACCTCGGCGGTAACAGGGCCATCAGAAATGTCGTCGTGCCAGCCCTGGTTATTAGCAAAGGTAATGGCAATGTCACCATTAATATTACGCGATACGCCATTACCGCCAAGTACAATCAGGCGGCCCTGTTTATCTGACTTAAGCTCACCCAGATAGACTTCCTCGCCCATAAACTCGCCCTGGAATTGCGGGCCATCTTCCACTTTGGCTTTATTCAGCTTGTGCGTACCACCATCAATTAGCAAACGGTTGCGATCAGCAACATTATTGTTGCGCAGCAGACTGGGCGGTGCGTCGGCGGCTTCCGGGACATCCAGTGCCAACTGAAACTCATACCAGGACGACTTCTGATTGGCCAGGTGCACTTGCCAGTGAATCTTGGCGTTATCCATAGTCAGCTCTTTAACGGGCTTGCCAGCCGCGTTAAAGCCGTATATACGAAACTCAGCCGCCTGACGCTTTAGCAGGCCCTGGTCATCACGATAGGCATCTTCTTCAAGTCGCGGCTTGGGGTTAGGTACTTGTGGGCCAATAAAGTACTCTTTACTACTGCCTACTCGCATCACGCCAATGGGCGGGTAAATACCGGCACGGACAATACAATTGCTGTCTTCATCGCTGTTAGGGGTAAACTTTGGGTCGATAGCATTGGGCTCATTCATCTGCTGGCCGTTGGCCTGGTGGCGGGTATTGGCGCTGGCCTGATAAACGACTTTTCGGGCCTGTGCAATAGATCCCAGTGGCTCATTTTCGGCCAGGGTTCGCCAGATATTGAAAGCCAGGTTGCGGCCAAACTCGGCCTGGCCGATGGCACAGATATCTTGCTGCGGCAGTGTCAGGGTTGCAACTGGTTCGAACGGCGCATCCTGCTCTGGCCACACGACCATGGCGTTGTCGATTGGGAAGTCTTCCTCGGAAGCATTGGGTGGGCGACGTTGGATTTCAAACACAAACTTGGCTTCTCCCTGACGCAAGCGAATTTGCAAGTCCTCCGCCAGATAGTCATTCCCTTGTGCAGGTGAGCCCCGATAGGTATCAACCGGACGAATACGGTATTTAACGATATTCTGCTCGCCAAGCTTAAACGGTAGTATTGCCCAGTAGTGAGTACTCAGGCAGCTGGCTTCGGGTTTGGTCATCTTGTCCAGTATGTCGGCTGTTTCTTTATTTTCGCTAAGGTAAGCCGGGTAGTCGCGGTCGATGACGCCGGCGGTGGTAAAGGCACACATTTGTGAGGCGTCGCGAACAAAAAAGCGGTCGATGTTCTGCATAATAAAGTCGACATTGTCGCTGTCACCCTGCAGCTTCTTGCCTTTTACACCGAATAATTTAAGCCCGAGCCCTAAAGTGGTGTGTAGATCTGGACTATTCGGCGTGGTATCGCTTGAAAAGCGCACCACACAGTCGTAGCTGGCGGGGTTGGCAAATACGCCAGCTTGAAGCGCTTTGTCGAGTTTGCTGTGGATTTCGAATTTACCATAGGCTATGCCGTGCTGCTTACGAAATACAGCACGCTCTGCGGGCTGCTGACCGCGCTCAATACGGGTTTTCTGGCCCATTTCCACAAACATTTCTTTCAGGCGTTGGGTTGCCAGCTCAATGGGTTGGAAGTCATCACCACCTGTCCAACATTTTACATTATTGGCTGTCGGTGCATTCTTCATATTCTTTTTCAGATACTTAGGGTTTACCAGTTCACCTTGTTGTTGCTTATTACGTTTTTTCTTATCGCTCATAACGGTTTCCGCTTAAAATGTTTCCTTGTCAGGTAACTGCAATGACGTATGCGTTGATCATCCGTCGTTTACCTGTCCCGACCGGGCGGGGGATTTCGTGCCTGCCCTGTCTGAGTATAGCTGCGCCGATCAAGGCCCGCATAAACTCTAGATGCAAAGGTGCACGGTGACCATTACAGGATGTTACGCGCAGAGAAATGAGCTGCTGAGTGCTAAATAAGGGAGAGCAGGTATCGAGCGACAGTGACGGTAAGAGGGAAGTGTCATTACCTGGTTCTTTGGCTGGCAATGACACGAGATGTAAGGGTGTCGAATTACCCTAGAATTGCACCTGTTTTGGCGTTGATGGTTAAAATGGCTTCTGTTTTTGGATCTTTGATTTTGGCAATGTCTTTGTTCACCAGTGCACTTCTGGGTACCTGAATTTTGCTGCCTGTATCCGGGTTATGCACAATCAGGAATCGAGAGGCCTGCTGGGCGATTTCTTTAGCACCCTGATTCTTCACAAAATGAATATCCAGTGTCATACCTGCGGTGACCCCTGCGGTGGCCGATACACGGAAGTTATTGATTTCGTACTGTGAGTTACTTACCAATAACTCTGCGTCAATGTCTTCAACGGTTTTGACCGAAGCTTTTGTGAATTCCTTCACTTTAGCCATCACAGAGATTTCTTTCAGGCTGCCTCTGGCATCGTTGGCTTTTTGTTTAATGGTCGCACTGAGCACATCGCCTTTTTCTTTTAAACTCACTTTTGGCGCTTCGTTGTTTTCTTCGCCTGTATTGGCAAAGTTTTTGGTTGCTGTGTCTTTTATTTTGTTAAACATATTCTAATTCTCCTGTCCTTGTCTCTTTAAAAATCATCAACTTCCGTGACCATCACATCGGCTACACCGTCAAAATCGGTATCTGCTATCACTGTATCAGCTTCGCCATCGCCATCGGTGTCCATGACCATCGTATCGATCACACCATCGCCATCTGTGTCCATGGCCACAGTGTCAATCACACCGTCGCCATCAGCATCCACCGCTACCGCATCAACCAGGCCATCGCCGTCAGCATCAATCGCAACGGTATCAACTAACCCATCTCCATCGGTATCAACGGCTACCGCATCAATATAGCCATCGCCGTCAGTGTCCGCCGCAACCGTGTCTATGTATCCATCCCCATCTGTATCGATAGCAATGGCGTCAATATATCCATCGTTATCACTGTCAATGACGACGCTGTCGACAATGCCATCGCCATCTATATCAGCGGCCACACCGTCACTGTAACCATCGCCATCTAAATCGACCTGATCGCCCTCGAAAATTTCGTCCATTTTACTTTCCTTTTACTTCTAATTATTTCCAGTTATTCCATATTTAAAGTGGCAATTATTTCAATTGCGGCACTTAATAAAGCATACAAATTAAACAGATGCAACGTTTAGTGTGTTGTTTTTTAAGTGTTTGATAGAGCAATTTAATGCAACAAATATCACAGAGATATCGCGGCTTTTGTCCTTGTTTGGTAGCCAGGTGTCAGCTGTGCCTGAGCCTTTGGGAACAGCGATGGGTAACAGTGTATATGGGCTGTAACTAAGTGGTTTGAATTGTTGACGTTCCAAGTGCAGACCAATTACGGGCTTATTATTTTTGTTTAGCCTCAAATAAAATAGCTGAAGCCACTCACTAAGAGTATTACAGATGGGCACTGGCCCAGGGCTGGTATGACGAAGTTGAGTTCGATATAACGGTCAATATTACCGTACACCCGATGGCTATCAGATCTTGGCTAAAATGCGCCCCTCACGGGCGCGTATTATTGAGATGATAGCGGCTTGGTATCAGAGCTATACAGTTTTATAGCTTAGGTCTTAATTGCTCAATGATGTGCGCATCCACCCAGTAGGGACCTCCCACAACATAGCGACTGCCGTCTTGTTTTGTTTTTACATCACCGCGCCAGAAGAACAGGTATTTACCATCCGGCGTTACCTTCGGGCGCTGTTCGTACAGAGGGGTATTTATTTTGTCGCCCATATTGATGGCTTCTCCCCAGCTGCCATCTGGTTGGCGGAAGCTTATAAATATATCGGGCGTGTTTTCGCCATCTTTTTCAGCATCCCACATGAGATAGGATTCATCAGGGGCAATAAAGGGGTGGGCAATGTACTTACCTTTATTAACGGCGTTGCTCATTTTTACCGGTGTTTCATACCTGCCATTGATTTTGCGTGAGTAGCTTAAATGTCCGCTACCGTCATCAAAGTTCAACACATAGAAATAAATAGTATCGGCGGCAGAACGAGTGTAACCAATGACAGGAATATCTTTGAATGGCGCGAATTTCTTGATTTCAGAGACAGGCGGGCTAAAGCGTGATTGGTAGGCATTTGTCTTGCCTGCAGGAATTGACTTCCAGTGCCAGGTATCATTTTTGTATTGCATGGCAAGCCGGGTGCTTTGTCCGTATTCTCCCCCAGAGCGAGTAAATGTGAGTTCAGTCATATCTGGTAAAAACAACACTTCTGTTTCGAGGTGACTATCTGTTGCAATCACGCCTGGCGCAAAGGCACGCGGTGTTAGCCCGGGAGAGGGTTGACCTAGATATGGCCCTTTGAAAGCAGGTGCCTGATTGTGTGCGTTACTGCTGTAGCTGGTTGTTAACCCGACGAGTAACAGAGGAAATATGCGATAGACAGCGTGCATGATTGTTCCTTATTTTTCTGATGCTATGTGGTCTGAATAAGGTGAAGCCATCTCACAGTACCGTGTTTGGTTTGTGATGCCTGACTTTGCACTGATTTTTTATTGATTTAGCGCTGACAGCAGACTGCTTTTGGTTTTTGACAGAGTCAGATTCGGTAAGGAAACACCCATTTAAAGTATGAAAGGCACTTTTAAGAGGTTGAAAAATATGCTTATTGCTGATTTAAAGCTGGTTTTTCTGTGTATAGCGGTATGTGCTTTGAAATTGGCAGGAATGGGCTGCTTACATGAATAAAAAACGCGACACTCAGGTCGCGTTTTTCTTCTGCTGTGTGAGTGTTACTTCACCTCTTTACCCGCAGCTTGCTGATCAGCATGATAGCTGGAGCGTACAAACGGGCCGCAGGCGGCGTGGCTGAAGCCAATTTCGTCGGCGTACTCTTTCAGCGCATCGAATTCTGCGGGTGGCACGTAGCGTTTAACTGGCAGGTGGTGTTTTGACGGTGCCAGATATTGACCAACAGTCAGCATGTCGACGTTGTGCTCACGCAAATCGCGCAGTACTTCTTCAATTTCTGACATCTCTTCACCCAGACCGACCATCAGGCCAGACTTGGTTTTCACTTCAGGGTGCGCTTCTTTAAAGCGACGCAATAGTTCCAGTGACCACTTGTAGTCGGCACCCGGACGGGCCATTTTGTACAGGCGTGGTGCGGTTTCCAGGTTGTGGTTAAACACATCTGGTGGCGTTTCGGTTAAGATTTCCAGTGCGCGGTCCATCCGGCCACGGAAATCCGGTACCAGGATCTCAATGGTAATCCCCGGGTTGTGTTTGCGAATTTCGCGAATACAGTCCGCAAAATGTTGGGCACCACCGTCACGCAGGTCATCCCGGTCAACCGACGTGATCACCACGTATTTCAGCTTCATGTCTTTGATGGTCAGCGCCAGCTTCTCTGGTTCTGCTGCATCTGGTTTCAGTGGGCGACCGTGCGCCACGTCACAGAATGGGCAACGACGGGTACAGATGGCACCCAAAATCATAAAGGTGGCGGTACCGTGGTTAAAACACTCCGACAGGTTAGGGCATGAGGCTTCTTCACAGACGGAGTGCAGGCCGTGCTTGCGCATCGCTTGCTTAATGCCATCAATACGCTCGCTGGATTTTGGCAGACGGATCTTCAGCCAGTCCGGCTTGCGGAGCATTTCATCGCGCTCGGTTGGCATTACTTTAACCGGGATCAACGCCATTTTTTCTGCGTCGCGGAGTTTTACCCCTGGCTCAATTTTCACTGGTTTACTCATTCGTTTTCAAACCCCTGGGTGTGTATAACCTGCTCGGCCTCGAGGCGCTTGAGCATGTGTTGTACCAGGCCATTGCCCGCATCAGTAAGCGTAGCTGGGCCATTAAGTTGACTGGTTTGCACCATTTCCATGCCGGCATAGCCACATGGGTTGATGCGTAAAAATGGACTCATATCCATGTTGACGTTCAGCGCCAGACCATGAAACGAGCAACCCCGGCGGACCCGCAGTCCTAATGAGGCAATTTTGGCATCATTGACGTAGACACCCGGCGCATCTGGTTTGGCATAGGCTTCAATGCCATAATCCTGAAGCACATCTATGATGGTTTCTTCAAGCCAGGTGACCAGTTCGCGTACCCCGATTTTCAGGCGACGCAGGTTAAACAGCACATACATCATCTGCTGGCCCGGGCCATGATACGTGACCTGGCCACCTCTATCGACCTTAACGACAGGAATGTCACCAGGCGCCAACAAGTGCTCAGCTTTGCCAGCCTGACCCTGAGTAAACACCGGCTCGTGTTCAACCAACCAGATCTCATCCGGGCTGTTATCATCACGGGTATCGGTAAACGACTGCATTTTTTGCCAGATTGGCTCATAGGCCTGGCGGCCAAGCTGACGAACTATGATACTGCGGTTGCTCATATCAGTCTTACGCCTTAAAGCACGTAACGGACGTCTGGCAGTGAACCTATCTCAGTGTAGATCTGCTCGATGTGCTCTTTAGACGTCACAGTGGCAACCAGGGTGACGGATTCATAGTTGCCTTTGCTGCTTGGCTTAGTTTTAGGTGCATAGTCACCAGGTGCCAAAGTTTGCATCTTTGCCACAACCTGATCGGTCAGGTTGACATTCGCCAGACCCATGATCTTGAAAGTAAACGGGCAAGGGAACTCTAAGTACTCGTCAAACTTAGTATTTTTTACAGGTGTTACCACAACGGTATCCTCACTACTTGGCTGGGCCTGAACAGACCCCGGCACACTACATATCTTGGCGGGCATTCTAGCATTTTTGCGACAAAAAAAAACGCCTCCGGTGGGAGGCGTCTGTGATTATAAGCCCACTAATAACGGGGTTATTGCATGATCTGTAAACGTAAGTAGTCGTAGATCTTGCTGAAGAAGCTGCCTTCTTCTATTTCTTCAAGCGTGACCAGCGGGTACTGAGCGATGTCTTCGCCTTCCAGTTGCAAGAATAAAGTACCTACCTTGCTGCCTTTTGCCAGCGGCGCTTCGAGGGTCTTATCCAGCTCGAAGTGCGCTTTCAGGTTTTTACGCTGACCACGCGGGATGGTAATAGGCGTGTCCTGAGCAATACCCAGCGATACGGTTTCTTTGTTACCCATCCAGATACGTTGATCCGCAAAGCTGTCGCCTGCCTTATAAGGGGTAATGGTTTCGAAGAAGCGGAAACCGTAGTTCAGGAGCTTTTTACTTTCTACCTTACGGGCACGCTCGCTGGCTGTGCCCATCACTACGGCTATCAAACGCATATCACCTTTGGTTGCTGAGGTAACTAAGCTATAGCCGGCTTCAGAGGTGTGACCAGTTTTGATGCCGTCGACATCCAGGCTGGCATCCCACAGCAGAGAGTTGCGGTTATACTGCTTAATGCCATTAAAGGTGAACGACTTCTCTTTGTAGATGGCATATTCTTCCGGCACATCACGGATCAGCGCCGCACCCAGCGTAGCCATATCTCTTGGCGTGGTGTATTGTTCTGTGCTGTCCAGGCCGTGGCTGTTAGCAAAATGAGAGTTGCTCATCCCCAGCTTCTCAGCATGGGCGTTCATCAGGTCAGTAAACGCGCTTTCACTGCCTGCGATGTGCTCTGCCATAGCGACACAAGCATCGTTGCCCGACTGGATGATCACGCCGTAGTTGAGGTCTTTAACACTGACCTGCTTACCTACTTCGATAAACATCTTGGAAGATTCCGGGAAATTTTTCGCCCAGGCCTTTTCGCTGATGGTGACCATATCGTCATTGGAAATGTTACCGGCCAGCAGCTCGGTACCGATCACATAGCTGGTCATCATTTTGGTTAAGCTTGCCGGGGCCAGTTTGGTGTCCGGGTTGCCTTCTGCGATGACTTTACCCGTAGTAAAGTCGACCAGAAAATAACCTTTTGCACCAATCTGAGGCGGTGAAGGTAAGATCTGCGCACTGGCCGAAAACAGGGTGAACGAACACACGGCACCCACTAAGTGTTTAATAAATTTAGGTTTGAAAACTGTCATTATGCTCGCTTTTTGGTTGTTGATCGGCATGTTTAAATGTCAATACTGAATATTTTAAAGTTCATGTTCTGTGTAAAGCAAGAAGGCGCGATTAAATTCACCCTGGCGTAATGTTTCTAAGAGTTTCTGCGCCGTGTTATCGTCGGTGATCGGGCCTAGTCTCAGCTTGTATAAATTGTCCTCAAAGGCGATTGGCGCGGCGAGCTGAAATTGCTGCGACAAAGTACTAGCCAGCGCCTGCACATTTTCAATGTTGCTGGCGGCTGCGACTTGCACATAGGTTAGCCTGGGCGTATCGCGCGCTATGGTAATGGCTTCTATCTTAACCTGTGCTGTACCCTGACGGTGAAAGCCCAGTTTATAGGCGGCGGCATAGGATAAGTCTATCAAGCGGTCATCGTGAAAGGGCCCACGATCATTTACCCTGACAATGGCACTTTTGCCATTTTCGACATTGGTTACACGGACAAAGCTTGGTAAAGGTAGTGTTTTATGGGCTGCGGTCATGTCGAACATGTTGAATACTTCACCATTGGAGGTGTAGTAACCATGGAATTTATGTCCATACCAGGATGCAGTCCCTTGTGCCTGATAGCCTTTTTCATCTGACATCGGTGTGTAGTGCTTGCCCAGTACTTCGTACGGGCGACCCGCGCTGACACTTTTGGCCTCGCTTGTCACCAGAGCATCTTGCATCTCCAGCTCTGTGGGCGCGCGCAATGGTGCTTTATCCTGCTTCACATGATAGCGACTGCTACAGGCGCTTAATACGACAACGAAACCGAGCAGTGCGGCTTGTTTAAACGTCCTCTTCATCACTTCAATAACATCCTCTTATCTGTGGCTATCGACATGATAATGCCAAATCCGGCCATCAGGGTCACCATGGAGGTGCCGCCATAACTGATCAAGGGGAGCGGTACTCCCACAACAGGAAGCAAACCCGATACCATGCCAATATTAACAAAAATATATACGAAAAAGGTGAGCGTCAGTGCGCCAGCCAGCAGTTTACTAAAGGCATCTTGCGCATTTACAGCAATGTACAGGCCACGGCCAATAATAAACAGGTACAGGCTCAGTAAAATGACCACACCGGTGAGCCCGAACTCCTCACTTAACACCGAAAAGATGAAGTCAGTATGACGCTCGGGCAGAAACTCCAATTGCGACTGGGTACCTTGTAGCCAGCCTTTGCCTTCTATGCCGCCTGAGCCTATGGCAATTTTTGATTGTATAATGTGATAGCCTGAGCCCAGCGGGTCACTTTCAGGGTCTAAAAAGGTCAGTACTCTCTGCTTTTGATAGGCATGCATACCAAAATGCCACAGCGCAAATCCGCCCGGAATGGCTAGCAGAACACCGGAGCCAATCAGCTTCCAGCTGAGCCCGCCAAGAAACAGCACAAATATCCCTGAGCTGGCGATGAGTATAGAGGTGCCCAGGTCGGGTTGTTCTTTGATCAGCAAGGTTGGCACCAGCACAATCGCAAAGCCAACAATTATGTGGATAAAGCGCGGCGGCATATGGTGGCGGCCAATGTACCAGGCAACCATCATAGGTACTGCGACTTTCATGATCTCGGATGGCTGAAAACGGGTAATGCCCAGATCCAGCCAGCGCTGTGCGCCTTTACTGCTGACCCCGACAAACAACACGGCAATCAGCATCAGCAGGCCAATGGTGTACATGGGAAACACCAGCCTTTTTAAGGTATTGGGAGACAGCTGGGCTACTAACAGCATGGCCGCAAAGGCGGCAAACATACGTTTGCTGTGGCGCACCACCATATCCATATCCTGGCCACTGGCACTGTAGACAATGGTGATACTACCGACCATCATCGCCAGCATAGCGAGCAGCAGCGGCAAGTCGATATGCAGCCTGTGCCAGATGGTACGCTGTTGATTTAACGGGCTCATTGTCCCTCCGTGTCACTGGGGTAAGTGGCAAAATAATAGTCCATAAGGCGCCGTGCGATGGGGGCTGCGATGGCTGAACCACCACCTTGGTTTTCAACTACAATGGCGACCACAATACGGGGGTCACTATAGGGGGCGAATCCGGTGTAAATGGCATTATCCCTGTGTCGCTCTTGTAATTTTTCTGCGTCGTACTCTTCGCCCTGGGCAATACTGACGATTTGTGCTGTACCCGTTTTCCCTGCCGGGTCATAGGTTGCGCCTTTGAATGCTTTGTGGGCCGTGCCGGTGGTTTTATAAACCGTGTTGTGCATCGCCTCTAGCGCAATACGCCAATGGTCCGGATTTTTTAAAACCACAGGCGGCTTTTCATCGGTGTACATTTGTGTGACTTCATTGTCATGGCGGGCGACCTGTGCCAGGTGTGGCGGTCTGTGTGCCCCTTTGTTAACCAAAATGGATACTGCATTGGCAATTTGGATTGGTGTGGCAGTCCAGTAACCTTGCCCAATGCCGACTGAAATGGTATCACCAGGCCACCAGTTCTCCTTAAAGCGCTGACGCTTCCAGTCTGTGGTGGGCATAATGGCACCCGTTTCTTCGTAGATATCAATACCGGACAGGTCGCCAAAGCCAAACTGACTCATAAAGTTACTGATCTTGGTGATGCCAAGCTGATAAGCGGTATGGTAAAAATAGGTATCGCATGACTCTTCAATGGCTTTATAAACATCCACGTGACCATGCCCCCAGCGCTTCCAGTCACGCCAGCGGTGGTCGACATTGGGGATCTGAAAAAAGCCCGGATCCCAGAGTTTGGTTTGTTCTGTCACCAGCTCTTCTTCCAGTGCCAGAATGGCCAGATGTGGCTTCACCGTCGAGGCCGGTGCATAGCGACCCTGAGTAACTCGGTTAATCAGTGGTCTGTCGGGATTAAGCAGCTCGCGATATTCTTTGCTGCTGATCCCATGGACAAACAGGTTTGGGTCATAGCTGGGGTTGGAGTACATGGCCAGCACACCGCCGTCTTTGGGATCGAGCACTACAATGGCACCCCGCACGTCTTCCAGCGCTTTTTGGGCTATCTGTTGCAGGCCAATATCCATGGTCAGGACGAGATCTTCACCGGGCTGCGGTGGTTCGACGCCCAAAGTGCGAATGATACGGCCACGGTTATTGACCTCAACACGTTGTGAGCCGACTACGCCATGCAGTCGCGACTCGTAAAACTTTTCAATGCCCAGTTTGCCGATATCCCGGGTTGCGCGATAGTTGCTGGCATGGCCTTCAGACTCGAGCTCGTCGAGCTCCTTTTTATTCAGCTTGGCAACATAACCCAGCGCGTGGGTTAGAGTATCGCCGTAGGGGTAGTAGCGAGCCAGCCGGGCCTCAATACTGAAGCCGGGAAACTTATGCTGATTGACCGAAAAAATGGCCACTTCTTCTTCGTTCAAGCGACCTTTGAGGATCTGGCTTTTGAAACGACGATTATGACGTATGTCTTTACGAAATTCTTCCACTTGCTGATCGCTGATGTTGATCAGGGCTCGGACCCGGGTCAACGCCGTGTCGAGATCTTCGACGTCTTCGGGGATCACTTCCAGATTGTAAACGGGGCGATTTTCGGCCAGGATGATGCCATTACGGTCGTATATCAACCCTCGGTTTGGTGCGACCGGAATGACTTTAATACGGTTGTCGTTAGAACGAGTCTGATAGGTTTCGTGCTCAGTAACCTGTAACTTATACACATTGTGCAGTAAGATACCGATCAGAGTAACCACGAATACAAAGCCAATAAAGGCGCGACGCGCAAACAGGTTTGCTTCTGCGCTATGGTCGCGGATCGTCGGCCTGTGATTGAGCATAATGGTGACTATTCCCTGTGATAAGGATGGTTATTGTTCAAACTCCAGCCTCGATACAGGCTTTCTGCTACCACAATGCGCACCAGTGGGTGCGGCAGTGTCAGATTGGACAGCGACCACTTTTGCTCGGAAGCGGCGATACATTCCGGCGCCAGGCCTTCAGGTCCGCCTATCAGCAAGCTAACATCGCGACCATCGAGTTGCCACTTTTCCATATTACCGGCCAGCTGGTGGGTGTCCCAGGGCTTGCCCGTTACTTCTAGTGTCACTATGCGGTTACCTTTGGGGATCGCGGCTAGGGTTTTTTCACCCTCTTGCTGTAAAATGCGTTTTATATCTGCATTTTTACCCCGCTTACCGGCGGAGATTTCAATCAGCTCCAGCGGCATGTCCTTGGGAAAGCGCCGTTGGTATTCCTTAAAGCCGGTCTCGACCCAGCCAGGCATTTTAGTACCGACTGCAATGAGCTGGATCTTCACATTAACCCCAGAGTTTTTCTAGGTCATAGAAGTCACGCGTCTGATCTTGCATGACGTGGACAACCACATCGCCCAGATCGACCAACACCCACTCGCCTGTGTCCTGACCTTCCTGGCCCAGCGGTGTTTCACCGGCATGGCGCGCTTCTTTTGCGACATGATCGGCAATTGATTGCACGTGGCGTTTGGAGTTACCAGAGCAGATAACCATGTAATCAGTGACGGAAGAGGTATTTCTTACATCAAGGTGAACAATATCGCGGGCTTTCATGTCATCGACTTTGTCTAAGGCAAAATCTAGTAATTGTTTTGAATCCAAATCTCTGTCTCTTTGCTACAAATAAGCGGCAATTGTAACACGGTTAGCGGGGGGAAACTCAAGTCTGTAACTGGGGTTACACGTCCATCTCTGCCGGGTTTATGTGTTGTCGCGATTGCTTAGGTACAATTGATGTGCCTGAATATACTCTAGGACTGTATTATTCAGCCAAGGTTCAACCACTTGGCGGTGTTTTATCGCGTTTCTGATGGTACTGGACGCAGCATTAAATGGCTGGCCCGGTAAAAAATAGCACAGGCCGCTTAATTGAGCGCTAAGTTGGGCAGGCTCTGTGCAACGCGCGCCTCTGAGGTAATCCTGTAATGCCTCTGACGGTGCAAAGGCATCCCCCGGCCTTTGATATACCACAATATGGCACAGTGTGACGATTTCCTGCCAGCGATACCATTTATCCAGGCTATTGAATGAGTCCATTCCCATCAGAAACACGATGGCACGTTGCGGATATTCGGCTTTTATCTCCTGCAGTGTGAGCAGAGAGTATGAAGGCGTATCGCGTTCCAGTTCACGACGGTCTATGGTAAATCTTGGGTCATGAGCTGTGGCCAACTGCAACATGGCCAGCCTGTCTTCTGTGCTGACGTCCGGACCCTGTTTATGCACCGGCAGGGCATTGGGCAGAAAACGTAACTCAGACAAACCCAGCGTGTTGGCACACTGTGTGGCCATATTGATGTGACCCAGATGGACCGGGTCGAAGGTGCCACCAAACAGCGCTATCATAGCTGCTCCTGATAGGGCAGAGAAAACGGTAACGACTGACAAAAGCTCAATGCGATGTGTGCCAGCGCCTGGTAAGGCGCAACCAGAATATTACGCTTGTAGGCAGAGTCGAATTCAGCCAGCAGCACCAGTAGTTGCTCAAGCTGAGCGGTATTGAGTCTGTCGAGTGCCTGTTGAGTGTTTTGTTGCTGATTTTTCCAGACGTTGTGCTTTTTGAACGCATCGGGCGTTGGTGTACCAGCCTGGATCAGGTGTTTGAGGTTTAACAGCAACTGGGCTTGATTGTGTAGCGTCCAGGCAATACTTGCGGGTTCTACGTTATCGTGTGCCAGTTTGTTTAATACCTTGATCAACGTACGAGGGTTACCGCGCAGTAATCCATCATTGAGGTCAAAGATGTCAAATTTTGCCTGATTAAGCAGGCCGCTGAGCAACTTTTCTTGATCGATGGGCGCGTTCTTATACAGCAGCGATAGTTTTTCCAGCTCCTGATAAGTTGCGAGCAGGTTCCCTTCGGTTGCCTGCAGCAGGCTGCGTTTTGCATCATTATGCAAGTTCAGCTTAAGCCGTTTACACTCATCATCCAGCCAGCGCTGTAAATGATATCCGGTCAGTGCATAGCAGGGCACAAACAAACCTTGCTTGTCCAGTGCTTTGAACCAGGCACTGCGCTGAATCTCCTGAGCGGCCTTAGCGCCTTTGAGAATGAGGATCACGTCTGGATTTGGATGCGCAGCCAGTTCTTTCAGAATGGTTACGCCCTGCGTCGGCGGCTTTTGCTGGTTGAGATCAAATTCGATGAGTGTTTTGGCACTGAACAGTGACATGCTGTTGTATTGATTCACCAGCTCCTGCCAGTCAAACCCGGGTAGCAGGCTGAATTTTATGACTTCATCGAATCCCTGATTTTTGGCAACCTGGCGCACTGAGGTAACACACTGGGCTTCCTGAAAAGGCTCCTCACCAAAAATCAGATAGAACGGGTGCAGGCCCTGTTTTAGCTGGCCTGCTAATTGGTTTGCATAACAACGCATTAGAGTTGAGATAATTCGCGAATAATACGGCGGCTGGCCAGCTGACGCAGCTCACTGAGAATGATCTCTCGCTCCTGAGATTTGCCCAGTGCATTGTCCGGGTCATCCTGATAGGTGCGGTAAAGCTCAAATTCCTGCTCGACAGGCTCTGAACCCGGGCGAGTGAGGCGATATCGGACGCTATAGGCCAACTCATACTGCGCTACCTGACCATTTTTGAACAGGCTGAGTGTCTGACGTTCGAGCGAGTCCTGGTAAAGGTGCAGCTCTACTGCATCCTGGCCATTGCCGAGCTTCGGTGACGGCAAGAGTGTGATCTGAGCACGTCTGAGTTCTTGCTTAAGGCTGGTATACAAAGCCGACTTGCTGTCATTACCACTCAGATACAAGGTTCTGAGATCTTCAGGTAAATAAGAGGCTTTCTTTAACTGAAACCCACAGCCTGACAAGGCCACACAGGCAAACAACGCCAGCATGATAACATGCCAGCGTCTTGTCATACTGAATAAAGGTGTATTCAGCAGGGTAGCCATTAGTTGGCTACCACATTGAACAGTTTACCCGGTACGTAGATTTTCTTACGTATGGTTTTACCGTCGGTAAACTTCAGTACGTTCTCATCGGCAAAGGCCAGCGCTTCAATCTGCTCCTGAGTTGCGTCTGCTGCTACAGTTAACTTAGTACGCAATTTACCGTTGACCTGAACAACGATCAGTTTTTCGTCTTCAACCAGGGCTGCCGCGTCAACCTGTGGCCAGCGTGCATCCAACACATCGCCTTGCTTACCAAGTTGTTCCCACAGCTCGTGAGACAAGTGCGGCGTGATAGGGGCCAGCATGATGATCATGGCTTCCAACGCTTCATTGGCCAGTGCGATGTCTTGCGTGTCTTTCAGTGACGCTTTGGCCAGTTTGTTCGACAGCTCCATAATCGCGGCAATGGCGGTGTTGAAGGTTTGACGACGTTCAACATCATCAGTCACTTTAGCGATGGTTTTGTGGATTTCACGGCGCAGTGTCTTTTGCGCGCTGTTCAGTGCGCTCAGGTCCAGTTCGGCGGTGCCGGCGGCTTTCACATCGACAGCAAATTTCCAGACACGACGTAAGAAACGGTGTGCGCCTTCTACGCCCGAATCAGACCATTCCAGCGTTTGCTCTGGTGGTGCAGTAAACATCATAAACAAGCGCACGGTGTCGGCACCGTATTGCTTGATAACGACTTGTGGGTCGATACCGTTGTTCTTTGACTTAGACATCTTGCTCATGCCCGCAGAGAATACCGGCTCACCGTCGTCTTTGTGCCACGCCTTAGTGATGCGGCCTTTGTCGTCGGTCTCGGTTTCTACGTCGGTAGGTGAGATCCAGATATCACCGCCTTTTTCATCTTTGCGGTAGTAAGTCTCTGCCAGTACCATGCCCTGACACAGCAGGCGCTCGAACGGCTCACTGGAATTAACCAAGCCAAAATCGCGCAGCAGTTTGTGGAAGAAACGCGCGTACAACAGGTGCAGGATAGCGTGCTCAATACCACCAATGTACTGGTTAACCGGCAGCCAGTAATTTGCTGCGCCCGGCTCCAGCATGCCTTCATCGTAACGTGGGCTACAGTAGCGCGCATAGTACCAGGATGACTCCATAAAGGTGTCAAAGGTATCTGTTTCGTGGAAAACCTGCTCGCCATTGACGGTTGCTTTGGCCCACTCAGGGTCTGATTTAATTGGTGAGGTCACGCCATCCATTACTACGTCTTCTGGCAGACGGACCGGTAACATGTCTTCGCTCGCAGCAAGTTCACTACCGTCTGCTTTGTTCAGCATTGGAATTGGCGAGCCCCAGTAACGCTGACGGCTTACACCCCAGTCACGCAGGCGGAAATTGACCTTGCGCTTACCGGCATTGATGCCTTCCAGTTTGTCGGCAATGGCGTTGAAGGCACCTTCAAAATCCAGACCATCAAACTCACCTGAGTTGATTAATACGCCTTTTTCGGTAAACGCCGCTTCACTTAAATCAGCTTGTAGTTCGCTGTCGGCAGCCGGAGCAATAACCTGTTTGATTTCCAGGCCATAAGCGCTGGCAAATTCGTAGTCGCGCTGGTCGTGACCTGGTACGGCCATGACAGCACCTGAGCCGTAATCCATCAGGACAAAGTTAGCAACCCAGATAGGAACCTGCTTACCGGTTAGCGGATGGATAGCGTAAAAGCCAGTCGCGATGCCTTTTTTGTCCATGGTAGCCATGTCGGCTTCGGCTACTTTGGTGTTTTTACACTCTTCAACAAACGCAGCGATGTCTGCATTGTTTTTTGCCGCTTCCTGAGCAATCGGGTGCCCCGCTGCCACAGCCACGTAAGTCACACCCATAAAGGTATCCGGGCGCGTTGTATAAACAGTGAACTGCTCATCGTTGTCGGCGCGCTTAAAGTCGATTTCCAGACCTTCTGAACGACCGATCCAGTTACGCTGCATGGTTTTCACCTGCTCAGGCCAGTGCTCAAGCTGGTCCAGATCGTCCAGCAGCTCCTGCGCGTAGTCAGTGATCTTAATAAACCACTGTGGAATTTCTTTTTGCTCAACGATGGCACCTGAACGCCAGCCACGGCCGTCAATGACCTGCTCGTTGGCCAGTACCGTCTGGTCAACCGGATCCCAGTTTACCGTTGACATTTTTTTGTAGACCAGGCCCTTTTCGTACAGCTTAGTGAAGAACCATTGCTCCCACTTGTAGTAATCCGGGTGACAGGTCGCGATTTCACGATCCCAGTCATATCCAAAACCTAGCAGTTTAAGCTGGTTACGCATGTAATCTATGTTTTCGTAGGTCCACTTTGCTGGTGCCGTATTGTTCTTGATCGCAGCATTTTCTGCAGGCAGGCCAAATGCGTCCCAACCCATAGGTTGCATCACGTTTTTGCCCTGGAGTCGTTGGAAACGGGAGACCACATCACCTATGGTGTAGTTACGAACATGACCCATGTGGAGGCGACCACTTGGATATGGGAACATAGACAGACAGTAGTATTTTTCTTTTGATTCGTCTTCAACAACTTTGAAGCTGTTGTTTTGTTCCCAATGGGATTGAACTTTGGGTTCGATTTCTTGCGGGTTATATTGCTCTTGCATTGACGTTTCCAGACTTCTTGCAAACTAATTTGAAAATTGCCGATAGCATACCCGAAAAAACGCGCTGATCACAGCGCTTCACAACGGAATTATTACAGCAAATTGGCGCTATCGCAGTGATTTGTTTCAGGACTGTGACGTCAGCTGAACTATACTGAAGAAGAGGTAAGTTAAAAGTGTTGTGAAATTGCGTGACTCGGGAGGTAAACATGGCGGATTACAAGCGCTGGCTGGATGACTTTTCGGTGTGGCTGAAAGATGTCAAAGAGCATGAGCTAAAAAAATGGGTGCAAGAGTTTATGGACGCACAGGCGGCAATTAAGCAGCTCTCAAAAGATAAACTGGCGGATTATCGCTATTATCTGAAGCGCGACCTGGCTCACCTGAGTGAACACAAAGACCACTATGATGATGTGGCCTGGGAAGAGCTTAAGGCCAGTGTGATGTATGAACTGGCTCAGTTGGAGGATCGAACTCAGCTTGAGTGGCAGGCATTAGTGCAGGACTTTCAACACGATGGCATCTACAAACAAGGGGAATGGATAGCATTGGGGCAATTAGTATGTAAAAATTGTGGCCATAAAACGAATGTCTATTATGCGTTGGAAATTCCGTCGTGCAGCGAATGTGGGCACGGTGAGTTTGCTCGTAAGGCACTTACCCCTTAATCACAGCCCCGCATGAGACAGTTGTGCGGCCGGCCAAGAGAAAGAAGTTAGGAATGACGAAAACCATTAAGCCTTTGAGCAGCGAACAGCTGGCTCCCAGTGTGTCTTTGCCACACATCTCCACTTGCATGCAGAATCCTTATCCGGACCCTTTGCCTTTCATAGGTCAAAATCGGGCGCAAAGTGCGTTGGATTTTGCGCTAGGTATGGAACTGCCGGGTTATAACGTGTTTGTGATGGGTGAAGCGGCAACAGGTCGTTTTACTATGGTCAAAGATAAACTCGAGGCACATTGCAAAACCCGTCCGACCCCCAAAGAGTGGTTGTACGTCAATAACTACGACGACCACAGAGAGCCCATTGCCTTGTTTATGCAGGCCGGTGAGAGCAAAGTACTGGCTGATGACATTGATTCCTTCTTAGATGAAGTGGTGGACACGTTTCCTGCGGCATTTGATAACCCGGGTTATCAGCGCAAGAAGAAATCGCTGGACAGAGACTTTGACAATAAATACAACGCTGCACTGAGCGCGGTGGAAGAGCTTGCGGCTAAGAAAAGCGTTGCCATGATGGAAGAAAAAGGGGTCGTGAGTTTTGCGCCTGTAGTGGATGGCAAAGCGCTTGATGACGCAGAATTTATGGCACTGGAAGAAGCTGTACAGGAACACTTTTTTGATGCCATTGAAAAACTTGAAGACTGTTTGATAGAAGCGCTGATCGAGTTGCCGCGCTGGAAGCGGGAATCTTCTGAAAAGCTTCGGGAACTGAAAAAAACCACCATTGAATTAGCAACCAAACCACTGCTAAAGGCACTGGAACATAAGTATGCCAGTCACATTGGTGTCATTCGTTATCTTAAAGATCTGCGGGTCGAAATCGTCGATGCCGTGCTCGACTGGCTGGACGATGACAGTGCAGCAGGAGACGAAAATAAAGATGACTTTGATGCCAAGGGCATGCTGAGCGATTTCTTTGCCCCTAATATCCTGGTCGAGTTCAAAGAAGGGCAGGCGGCGCCTGTGGTGTACGAGCCTAACCCGACTTTTGGTAACATCTTCGGCAAAATTGAGTATGCCAATGCGCACGGCACCCTGATCACCAGTTATCGCTCTATTCAGCCGGGTGCCCTGCACCGCGCCAACGGCGGTTACCTGATCATGGACGCCGACAAAGTGCTGGCCAATGCTCAGGTCTGGGATGGGCTTAAACTGTCTTTAAAAACGCACCAGATTAAAAATGATTTGCCCTATCAGGACAGCTCGGTGGGCAGCAGTTTTACCCTGAAACCTCAGCTGATCCCGCTGGATGTGAAGATCATCCTGCTGGGTTCGCGTGATTTGTATTACACCATAGGGGAGTACGACGAAGAATTTGGCGAACTATTCCGGGTGCTGGCGGATTTTGATTACTATTTGCCCGATAGCGATCGGCTGCAATATCAGTTTGTCACTAAAGTGCAGGAGTACTGCGAGCAGACACTTAAGTGTACCTTAACGGGAGAAGCACTGGCGCGGTTACTGAAATTTAGTTATCGCCAGGCTGAGCACCAGAACAAACTCTCGGCACGTTTTGCGGATGTGCTTGAGCTGGTGGCAGAAGCCAGTTATTACGCCAAGCAGGACGGCCTTAGCGAAATCGATGCACCGCATATCGACGAAGCCATAGTAGGTAAGCAATACCGCACCGGCCAGCTCAGTGAGAACATGCTCAGTGACATTGAAGAAGGCCATACTTTGATCGCCACAGAAGGCGAGGCAGTCGGTAAAGTCAACGGTCTGACGGTACTACACATCGGCGATACCGCGTTTGGTACGCCGGCGCGGATCACCGCGACTGTGTATGCCGGTGCCGATGGGGTGATAGACGTGGAACGAGAAGCCGAATTAGGCAAGTCGATCCACTCTAAAGGGGTTATGCTACTGACCGGTTACCTGGGCAATAAATATGCGCAAAACTTTAGCCTGACGCTGAGCGCCAACATTGCCATCGAACAAAGTTATGGTTTTATTGACGGAGACAGCGCGTCGTTGGCGGAGCTGTGTGGCCTTATTTCTGCCATAACTCAGCTTCCTATCGACCAGTCACTGGCGCTGACGGGCTCCATTAACCAGCACGGTGAGGTGCAGGCTGTCGGCGGAGTGAATGAGAAAATCGAAGGTTTCTTTAAGCTGTGTAAAATGCGCGGCCTGACGGGGCGTCAGGGGGTGATCATCCCTCGCTCAAATCTGATCAACCTGGTACTGGATGACGAGGTGCTGGCTGCAGCCCAGCAAGGCCGATTCCATATTTATGCCGTGGCAACCGTGGATGAGGCGCTGTCGTTGCTGATGCAACGTGAAGCCGGGGCGCTTGCCAATGGTCAGTATCCGGATCAGAGTATTAATGCGCTGGCATTGGCGCGCTTGCAGCAAATCGCCGATGTGGTGAATGGCGACGATAAAGACGCCGAGGGCGAAGCGGCCAGCGAACAAGAAAAAGATCTTTCATAATTTTTAGGTAGTCACTATGTCAACAACCAATATTATTCTCGTGCTGGTCATCGTCGTGCTGGGCTGGCTCATTTTTAAAAATGGTAAACAGCAAAAACAGGCGGCGGCAGGTAACCGTATTGAAGCGGCTGAATTTCTGGCGCAAAATGGCCAGAAATCAGGAGTATCCACGACCGACTCAGGCTTGCAGTATGAGATATTAACCAAAAGTGACGGGGAAGTTCATCCAGGGCCAACAGATAAGGTGACAGTTCATTACCATGGCACCTTGCTGGACGGTACCGTATTTGACAGCTCAGTGGTACGTGGTGAGTCAATCAGTTTTGGTCTGAATCAGGTTATTGCAGGTTGGACGGAGGGCGTACAATTGATGACGGTCGGCGATAAGTTTCGCTTTTTTATCGGGCCGGATCTGGGCTACGGGGACAGAGCAGCAGGAAAGATTGCCCCCGGGTCGCTATTGATATTTGAAGTTGAGCTACTTGCCATAGAAGGCAAGTAATACCAATTTCACTTAATGCCTGTTCAATTTGAAGGAGCAAATATGGCGCTAACGGCGTTGAAAACTTCTCATTTAGAATAACTAAATAGCAAAGTTTTCGCCTGGTTATCGACCCTATTTTCTCGCCTCAAAATAGAACACTTAATTAAGCAAATTGGTATAAAAAAAAGGCCGGAAGGCCTTTTTTTACGCGTATATTTTATCGGACCTTTTACGCCCAGCCGTCGTAGCGCTTACGCCTTGAAAGTACCAGGGTGAGTATCACGCCAATTAAAATACCCGCGATACCAATTCCGCCACCATAACTTAGCAACATATGTTGCTCTGTTTGCGCTTTGTTCAGGCTCGCCTGTACCTGAGCTTCCAGGGCCTGCTCCAGTTCGGTGATGTTACTTTTCAGTGCTGTGTTGTCTTGCTGTAGCTGTAAGTTGGCCTGCTCAAGCTGTGGAATTCTGCTCTGTAAGGTATTGAGCTGCGCGTTATTATCACTCAGGGCCTGGTTAGCACTTTCTAGTCTCTGGCGTAACCCTGGTTCAGAGGTGACAAACTGACTTTGTACCCAGCCTTCGCGGTCTTTGTCATCTTTTATCTGAACAAAGTCGTCTTGCTCTGAGTTGAGGATAGTGATCGGGGTACCCGCTTCGACCGAGCCCAGGATTCGATAATTCTTGCCGGGACCGGTGTGCATGAATAGGTATAAGTCGTCGACAATATAACCGTTATTGTCGGTTGCTGACTGCGCCACCGTGGGCTCATCTTGCAGGTCGGTTTGCTCCGCCATTGCGCTCAGAGACAGCACAGACAGCAGCAGCGGCAAAGCGATATTTTTCAGCATTCGCAGGCCTTAAATATTGATATCTTTATAAAGTTACCAAAATAGTAGGGATTTCCCAACACAAAGGCAAGGGGCAGGTTTTGTCCATAATCCGCTTGCAGGTCGTTTTTTTGCGGATAAACGTGTCGAGGCGTGACGTCGTGTGCGCGCTCGTTTACACCTGTAATTCACGGAACCGGTTGGTAATGGTGGTGATAATGCGCTAATAATTACTAAAAGGTTTGCAAAGTGCGGACCCTTTGTATATTTTGTGGGTTCTAAAATTACATAGGTAAATCACACTCCTGATGGACACTGAGATAGAACTGAAATTTTTGGTTTCAGACAATGAAGTTCCGCTGATCCCAGCCCTAATCACCCAGTTTGCTAAAAAAGTCAGCAACAAACCTGCTAAAAACCTGAAAAATGCTTATTTTGACACACCCAGTCGGGAGTTACGTGCATTAGATATAGGTTTGCGAACACGCTGTAACGATGACGAATGTGAGCAGACGATAAAGCTGGCCGGTGAAGTGGTGGGTGGGTTACATCAACGTCCTGAATACAATTTACCAATCAAGGGCAGTCGACCTGATATTCATGCCTTTGATAGCAATATTTGGCCTATGGGTGTGCAGCTTGAATCGATTGCCAGTAATTTATTCCCGATCTTCAGTACTAACTTTATCCGCCGTACCTGGTTGATTGAAACCGAAGCAGGCAGCGAAATTGAAGTCGTTCTTGATAAAGGCGAGATCAGTGCGCAAGGTTCGGTAGAGCCTATTTCTGAGCTTGAGATCGAGCTTGTGGAAGGCGATAAAAATGACCTGTTCCTGCTGGCTGATCACTTGTTGCAGCACATAGGTTTGCGTCTTGGATTGTATTCCAAAGCGGCCAGAGGTTATCGTCTCGCCGACGATAAACCACTGAAGGCCAATAAAACACTGGGTGTCATCAAATTGCCCAGGGGCTGCTCACAGGAGCAGGCGCTGATAGCAACGGTCAACCATGGTATTCAGTTTGTCCAAAAGCATGAGCAGTGTTACCTGGACGCACCAAGTCTTAAAACGCTCAAGCGTGTGATAGATGGGATCAGTCTGATCCGGCACGCATTTTGGCTCTTTGAAGAGTTTGTCGATAAGTCTTCAACAGAGTTTTTGCGTAAAGAGCTTAAGTGGCTTTTATCAGAATTGGGCTGGGTGGAGAATGCCATCCACCTGAAAACCTATACGTCGAAGCGGCACGCCTATTATAAGCGGATCTCCAATGCGCCTGAACTGGCTCAGGTGATCACGGACATGAAAGACGTTCAGCCAACGGTGACAGACATTGAAGACTTGTTTCATTGTTCGCGATATAACCGCTTGATTTTGGCGCTGACCCGTTGGTTACTGGACAAATCCTGGCGTAAAAACTGGGATCAGAATGCCATCACGGCTGCGCAAAGCCCGGTTGAGGCGTTGGCTAAGCGAGCTTATGACCATGACTGGAATAAACTAACAACGCTATTCCCCCCAGACAGTGCTATGACAGTCAAAGAGTATCTGGCGTGTCGTCAGCCGCTGGAAAACATGCTACTGAGTGGTCATTGTTTGGGCAAACTGTACGATAAAGAAACCCGTCAGGCATTCAGAGCCCCATGGGTCGATATTGTCTACGGTATATATGAGCTAGAAACCTTGTTCTATTTGCGCCAGCTGTGCGAGGGTCAGCCCAATGAAGCGCTGCAGGACATTTTAGTCTGGTTGCAACAAAAAGCCGATTTTCTCGTCAGTGCAATGGAGCAAAGTCGTCAGGCATCGTTAAACAGTGAACCCTACTGGTGATAAGCAAGGTTTAGCCTGTTTGTGTTTGCTACTGTGGCTGGCCGCTTATGCGATGCCTGGCTACAGTCGGCAAGCCCCCGAGCTCTGGCTGCCCTGGTACCAATCAACTTTGCTGTCGATAAGCTACCATAAGCCTTCTGGGCAACCTCTGAAGATACGTGTAACCGGTAAGTGGCCTGGGCTTAATGCTAAGTCTGTGATCAACTTGCTACACGACACCGAGCGCGTTCCTTTATGGGTGAAACATGTCAGCACAGTGACGATTTTGTCGCGCCCTGCACCTAATCAGACACGGGTTCTGACGCACTTTGATTTACCCTGGCCGCTTCGTAAACGAGACATGGTGACACATGCCTGTTTGCTGCAATTGTCCAAAGAAAGCTATGTATTAAAGATACGTTCTGTCTCAGATTACCCAACTGAGCAGGGTGTTATTCGTATTCAGCCTGTCATGGTGCAATGGGTACTGACGGAGCAAGACAACGCAGTTTATATCGATTACCACATCTCAGCTGACATTCAGGGCGAGGCACCGCAATGGTTTACTGATAAAGTTGCACTACGTAATACCCGGGCTTCGTTTAATGCGCTATATAATTTATTGAAGACGCATCCGGGTAGCATGGAACCCTGGGCCCTTACACCCGGAAATACCTGCCCGTTCGAATGATCATCGTGTATATATCGTCTACACTAAAATCAAACTAGCCTGATGTGTTTGCTGTTATGCTCAATATCGATGAAAAAACACTGGCGGAGTTACGCTCCGGGTTCAACCTGCCAGCAAAGCCTGAAATTCTGGAGCATATCCAGAATGAACTTAACAGTGAGGAGCCCGAGCTCAATCGCGTTGCTAATATTATTTCACAGGATGTCGCAACCTCTGCCGCCGTCTTAAAAGTCATTAATTCTCCTGCCTACGGCATGTCCAGAACGGTGTCAGACATCAAACAGGCTGTGATGTTTTTGGGCCTTAATAGCATCACCCAGATTGTGACTGGCTATTTGCTTAAAGAAGCATTTGACCAAAGCCTGTGTTGTATCTCGTTAGAACGATTCTGGGACAATGCCATTGATATCTCTCAGATAGCCATGCTAATCGGCAAGCGGGTACGCGCCAATGTTCCGGTAGAAAACTTACAGCTGCTCGGCTTGTTTCATGATGCAGGTATACCCGCGATGGCCATGCGCTATGACAATTATAAGGAAGTCATGACTCGTGCGATACAGCGACCTGAATATACATTAGCTTGTTATGAGGAGCAGCTATATCCGACTAACCACGCGGTGGTGGGTTACTATCTGGCCAGCTCATGGAATATTCCAAAGGCAATGTGTCAGATCATTTTGCGTCACCATGATCCTCAATATCTGGACGAAGAACACGAAGATAGTGAGCAGCAAGCGTTTGCTATTCTAAAATTGGCTGAAAACCTCGCCTTTGAAGGGAAGTACTTTCGTAACTGTGCGGACTGGCACGCTTTTAAAGATAAGGTGATGATTGTATTAAATATTCATGACGATGAATATGTGGATATCAAAGAAGATATTGAAGAGTTTTTGATCTCAGGGAATTAATTATTTTGAATTTCTAAACAAAAGGCGCCTTCAGGCGCCTTTTCTGTAAATAATGATTTACAATTATAAACCAGCCGCAGCTTTAAGTGCTTCAGCTTTGTCTGTTGCTTCCCAAGGGAACTCGTTACGACCGAAGTGGCCATAAGCCGCAGTAGGCTGGTAGATTGGACGCTCAAGGTCCAGCATTGTGATCAGACCGTACGGGCGCAGATCAAAATGTTCGCGGATCAAGTCGATCAGGCGAGCTTCTTCCAGTTTACCCGTGCCGAAGGTTTCTACACTGATAGAGGTTGGCTCTGCAACACCAATGGCATAAGACACCTGGATCTCACATTTGTCGGCAAGACCTGCTGCAACAATGTTCTTAGCAACATAGCGTGCTGCATACGCGGCTGAACGGTCAACCTTTGATGGATCTTTACCAGAGAACGCACCACCACCGTGACGAGCCATACCACCGTAAGTATCTACGATAATCTTACGACCAGTCAGACCACAGTCACCCATAGGGCCACCGATAACGAAACGGCCAGTTGGGTTGATGAAGAACTTAGTTGCTTCAGTGATAAGCTCTGCTGGCAGTACCGGCTTGATGATGGTTTCCATCACTGCTTCTACCAGATCATCCTGAGACACAGAGTCACAGTGTTGAGTTGACAGAACCACGGCATCAATACCAACCGCTTTACCATTTTCATAGGCAAAAGTAACCTGAGACTTAGCATCAGGACGTAACCAAGGCAAAGTGCCATCTTTACGTACTTGTGCCTGGCGTTGAACCAGACGGTGTGAATAGGTAATTGGTGCAGGCATTAAAACGTCTGTTTCGTTACAGGCGTAACCAAACATCAGACCCTGGTCACCCGCACCTTGTTCTTCTGGGCGAGTACGGTCAACACCCTGATTGATATCAGGAGACTGCTTACCAATGGTGTTCAGGATTGCACACGAGTCCGCGTCAAAACCCATGTCTGAGTGGGTGTAGCCGATTTCACGTACCGTTTTACGCGTTAATTCTTCGATATCAACCCAGGCGCTGGTAGTGATTTCACCACCGACCATGACCATACCGGTTTTAACGTAAGTTTCACACGCAACACGTGCTTTTGGATCTTGCTCAAGGATAGCATCTAGTACCGCATCAGAGATCTGATCGGCGATTTTATCCGGATGACCCTCAGAAACAGATTCAGAAGTAAATAAATGTTTTGCCATTGTATTTATGCTCACAAATATTGCGCTTCACAAACTACAGGAATAGCGCGAAAAAATCAGAGCGATATATTATCGAAAACACGCTCGGCTGCATAGCTTTTTTACGCCTAGACGTCTAATTTTAAACCTTTGCAAAAAACGCAGTAAAAAAGTCCGCGAGTAGCCCGAGATTTCATTGATTTTTAATTGCAGTGGTTACCCTAATAGGTAAGAATGGGGACCAATTTTCTAATCGAGTTACCTGCAGCTTTGACGTGTCACACTTTAAGTTGCCTCACATCCGGCATACATGACAACGTCGCTACACGGGTATTATAGGTACAGATTTGCCACTCAAAAGACATAAAAGGTAGGAGACTTCATGCCATCTCGCAAAGAACTTGCAAATGCCATACGCGTTCTGTCCATGGACGCAGTTCAAAAGGCCAAATCCGGTCACCCGGGTGCCCCAATGGGTATGGCCGATATCGCAGAGGTATTGTGGCGCGATTATTTAAAGCACAACCCCAATAATCCTGACTGGGTTGATCGTGACCGCTTTGTTTTATCAAATGGCCATGGCTCCATGCTCATTTATTCTCTGTTGCATTTGTCTGGCTATGATCTATCTATTGATGAACTGAAAAACTTCCGCCAAATGCATTCCAAAACGCCAGGTCACCCAGAGTATGGCTATGCTCCTGGTATTGAAACGACCACAGGTCCGTTGGGGCAGGGCATCACCAATGCCGTAGGCATGGCAATTGCGGAAAAGGCGCTGGCAGCTCAGTTTAACCGCGACGAGTACGATATTGTAAACCACTACACGTATGCTTTCCTGGGCGATGGCTGTTTAATGGAAGGTATTTCTCACGAAGCCTGTTCACTGGCTGGCACGTTGGGTCTGGGTAAACTGATTGCATTTTGGGATGACAATGGCATCTCAATCGACGGTGAAGTTGAAGGCTGGTTCAGCGACGACACGCCGAAGCGTTTTGAAGCATATGGTTGGCACGTAATTGCGGGTGTCGACGGCCATGATAGTGACGCAATCACAGCGGCTATCGAGGCTGCACGTGCAGAATCAGACAAGCCAACGCTTATCTGTTGTAAAACAGTCATTGGATACGGCTCACCAAACAAGTCGGGCAGCCATGATTGCCATGGTGCACCTCTGGGTGATGACGAAATCAAAGCAGCTCGTGAATTCCTTGGCTGGGAGCATGAGGCGTTTGAAATTCCTGAGTCTGTTTACGCAAAATGGGATGCTTCTGCACATGGTCAGCAAATTCAGAGTGAGTGGCTGGTTAAGTTCACAGAATACCAGATGCATTATCCTGAACTGGCAGCGGAATTTGAGCGTCGTACTAAAGGTGAGTTACCTGCTGACTGGGCACAGAAAAGTGCTGAGTACATTGCACAGCTCCAGGCTAATCCAGCCAACCCTGCAACCCGTAAAGCATCACAAAATGCACTGAATGCATTTGGCCCGCTGTTGCCTGAGTTTATGGGCGGCTCTGCAGACCTGGCAGGCTCTAACCTGACACTATGGGATGGTTCTAAAGGCCTGACAGCAGACGACGCCTCAGGCAACTACATTTTCTACGGTGTGCGTGAATTCGGTATGTCGGCCATTATGAATGGTATTGCTTTGCACAAAGGCTTTATTCCTTACGGTGCCACCTTCCTGATGTTCATGGAATACGCGCGCAACGCAGTACGTATGGCTGCACTGATGAAGCAACCTAGCATCTTTGTTTATACCCACGATTCAATTGGTCTGGGTGAAGATGGCCCGACCCACCAGCCGGTTGAACAGCTGGCAAGCATGCGCATGACACCAAATCTGGTCAACTGGCGCCCGTGCGATCAGGTTGAATCAGCGGTTGCCTGGCAACAGGCTATTGAGCGTAAAGACGGTCCTACGTCGCTGGTATTTACCCGCCAGGGACTTGAGCAACAGGCGCGCAGTGACGAGCAGGTTGCAGCCATTAAGCAAGGTGGTTATGTACTGAGCTGTGACGGTGAGCCAGAGCTTATCCTGATCGCAACCGGTTCAGAAGTTCAACTGGCTGTGGAAGCAGCTGCACAACTTCGTGACAGCGGCAAGCGTGTTCGAGTAGTGTCTATGCCATCTACCGATGTATTTGATGCACAGTCTGCTGAGTATAAAGAGTCTGTATTGCCAGCTGCGGTAACACGTCGTGTTGCGATTGAAGCGGGTATCGAAGACTACTGGTACAAGTATGTTGGTCTGAACGGTGCGGTAGTTGGCATGAGCACCTTTGGTGAGTCGGCACCAGCGGCTGAGCTGTTCAAACACTTCGGCTTCACAGTTGAGAACGTGGTTGCCAAGGCGACTGCCCTGTTCAACTAAGCTTAAAGTTTGCATTGAAAAAGCCGTTTAGGGAAACCTAAACGGCTTTTTTGTGCTCTGAATATGCTTGAGCCTTTGATGAGCTGGTGATAGGTTATTGTTCTTTGTGATAATTAAATGTTTTGGAGTGAGGGGGCGACTGCTTCGGGTATGGCCTGAATCTCGTGCTCTTATCATTAAACGATTACTGGTCATCAGGAGTCATAGGTTGAGAATACTATTTACTTCCCTAATGCTGATTTCTCTTAACGTGTTTGCCACAGCGAGCATAAAGAGTGAAAGCGGCATATTTGCATTTGTTGGGGAGCAGGTGGACTTCTATCAGTTTGAGCCCAATGTGAGCGATGATGTGATCCACATGGATGGCGCATTCATAGCGAAATACAAAGTCCTGGAGCAAGTCCATGGGGAGTTTAATTCCGACGTAATCTCGTTTGAAGCCTACGATCACTACGGCACTCCTGCGTTTGCAAAATATAAGTATGTACTGTTATTTGTCTCAGAGCATGCCGGGAAAATATACCACGAAAAGTACCAGTATTTTGATGTTTATAAGACACAGTCGGGGGGCTGGGCCTATTGCGGTACTCCTTATGAATACGAAGAAGCTGTGAAACCTAAGTCATTGAAAAATATAAAATTCAGCCCGGTAATCGAATATAGCACAGTGATGTACAATGAGACGTATGCAAAGGAAGTGTTTCCGGAGCCTACTTTTGAACACGTTAATGGCAAAGCTATCTGCCGACAAGGCGTCTATGTGGATGAGCTTTTTAGGATAAAGCAAGAAGGAGTTTTGAAAAATCGGGGTCATTCAGCGAAACCAGGCAACACAACCTTATCACGCTGAATTTATCTGTATGCACTTTAATATAAGCACACAGGGTTTGTTTAGAACCGATAGGCGAGGCTCACATTGATACCCATTTCGGTGTTGCTACGGTCAAACCAGCTGGAATGGTGGTAGACTGTCTCTAATGTACCATGCCAACTGGGCGAAAAGGCATGTTCTATGGCTAAGCTCAGGCCGTAGTTATATCCATCATAGTCTAGCACTTTATTGGCCACATCTGCATTGCAGCCCTCTCGCTCCGCACAGTAAATAATTTCCATATCACCAGTTTGATAAAAGACGCTGCCATAGGCTAGAAGCTGTGGTGAAATCCTGTACCCACTTATAAAGGACACATCCAGCAGTTGCTTATCAAGTCCCCAGTGTCGGTAGGTAGTCTCTCTGTTGGTGGTACCGTCGTCTTTGTTCGTGACAAACCCAAACCGCATTGCATGACTCCAGTCACCGCTTTGCGCATGTTCACGATGTTTACCATAAAATTGGTATTTGATCCCAAAACTGGTATCGCTTGCAATGATGGCATCGAGCTCAAGCCCGAAACCCAACGAAAGTTTGGCAGAATTCAGTCCTTTCGACTCGCTATCCGCGTCCATTCCACCTTCATGAGGCATTACGTGTGTGCTTGCCTTGCCAAAAGCAAGCTCCAGCTTGAGCGCCTCTTCGTTGACCTCTGAGCTGTTCAATCTGACCATATCATTGTGTGCTTTGGGTGTGGAATAGCATCCAGCCAGTACGGTCAGTGCCATGGGTATTAATATTATTTTTTTCATGCGATTAATTCTATTCCGTTAAAAATGGCGCAAGTGTGCAACATTGTCCCTTAAATTGCAACTTTTGGTTGTAATACAAGGACTATCGTGGCTTTTGTAACGAACATGAGAAAAGAATTACTCATCTTGAGCATCAAAATTGATCGTTTGTCTCTGACCTGATTTTTACATAAAAATAGCGTTATACCGGTTGAAAAAACCATCATAAACAGGTGGCCTGTTGCACTATGTTAAAAGCATAAAAGGTCAGGCCACACTAAGGACTAAAATGTTGTCTACGCTTTTTGTTGTTGATCAAAATGCAGATATCTTGCCACTGAATGACAATGTGGTGACTTTCGAAACATACCTGCAAGAGTACCCCAAACTCGGCGAATCTAAGCTAAGGGTCATTAACCTGTGTGACTGCCGTCGATACCTCAGTCAGGGCTACTATTGCTCCTTGCTGGCAGAAGCGCGTAATCACCAGGCGCTGCCGAGTGTTAAAGTGATCAATGAGCTGGGTGATGAAGGCTGCACTGTGTATTTGTCTCAGGCCTGGTGCACGCAGCAGGGTATTGCGGTGTCACAGGCCTTGTCATTGCTGATCTGTATGGGTGAAACGCAACAGGCGGAATATACCAAGCTCGCAGCGCACTTGTTTGCGCAGTTTCAGGCGCCGTTACTGACGGTGCATGTGCAGCCTCAGGGCAACGGGTTACAGGTGCAGGTACTGCGCAGCGACTTTTCCTCAATTGAGCAGGACGAACTGACATTTTGTGCTCAGGTGCTCAGCAGAGTCCACGCAATGCAATGGAAAAAGCGCAAAAGCAGTAAAAAACACCGCTGGGACTTGGCTATGCTGGTTGATCACCAGGAGCAGTTGCCACCGAGTAACAAAAACGCCGTGAATCGCTTTGTTAAGGCCGGCGCTAAACTGGGTATCAAAGTGCATCTGGTCGAGGCGGATGAGTTATATAACTTGAGTCAGTTCGATGGGTTGTTTATCCGCGAGACCACAGCGATTGACCACCATACTTATCGCCTTGCCCAGGAAGCAGAGCAAAAAGACTTAGTGGTGATTGACGACCCAAGCTCTATTTTACGTTGCTGTAATAAAGTGTTTTTACACGATGCGTTTAACTATAAAAAAGTACCGTCACTGGAAACGTGCTTCGTCAGCCAGTGCTCTGAAGCGGTAATAGAAGAGCTGGTTGCACAGTTGTCATTGCCTATGGTGCTTAAGATGCCGGAAAGTGCGTTTTCTAAGGGCGTGTACAAGGTAAAAACCAAAGAGGAACTACAATTCCGGTTGAATCTCTTACTGGGAGAGTCGGCCATTGTGCTGGCCCAGGCATATCTGTATACCGATTATGACTGGCGTATTGGGGTACTGAATGGACGTGCCATCTATGCGTGTCGTTATCATATGGCACGCAATCATTGGCAGATCTATAACCACAGTTCAAAACGCAATTTTTCGGGTGGGTTTGATACTTTGCCGACCTTTGAAGTACCCAAAGTGGTATTGGGGGCCGCACTGAAGGCCGCGGCTGTGGTGGGCAATGGTCTGTATGGCATCGACATCAAGGAGCATGAAGGCAAGGCTTATGTGTTGGAAGTGAACGATAACCCCAGCATTGATCAGGGTGTGGAAGATAAGTATCTGGGCGATGAGCTTTACATGCAGATCATGTCGGAATTTTTGCGTCGTCTTGAAGCGAGAGGTAAAAAGTAATGTTGCAGGCCTGCATGGTGGTAGAAAAAGCCCAGCCTGAGGACTTGGCCGAACTGGTTGAGCTGGAAGCGCGTTGCTTTAGCAGTGACAGGCTCAGTCGTCGTCAGTTTAAGCATCATATCGGGTTCGAGCACAGCCTGCTGCTGACTGCCCGACTGGCAGGAGAGCTGGTGGGTTATGGACTGCTGTGGTTGCATCAGGGAACACGACTTGCTCGCTTATATTCACTGGCTGTATCGCAACAGCAGCAGGGTAAAGGCATTGCCAGTCAGTTGATGACTGAGCTGGAGTCTCAGGCGGCCCTGCTTGGCTGGTTTTACATGCGACTGGAAGTAGCAAAACGCAATACGGCAGCAATCGCTCTGTACAAGAAGCTGGGATATCGGGTGTTTGGTGAATATCATAATTATTACGAAGATCACGATGATGCGCTGAGAATGCAAAAGTGTATTCGCAAACGCACTGAGCAGGCGACTTTGCAGGTTGCCCCCTGGTATCAGCAGACAACAGAGTTCACCTGTGGGCCGGCGTCTTTGATGATGGCGATGGCCAGCATTGACGCAAGTTGCATGGGAGATCAGAGCCTTGAACTGGAGATTTGGCGCGAAGCAACAACCATTTTTATGACCTCTGGCCATGGTGGCTGCCATCCGTTTGGTTTGGCACTTGCTGCTGAAAGGCGTGGCTTTGCCACCGAAGTGGTGGTGAATACGGCGCAGCCTTTGTTTATTGATGGAGTGCGCAACGAGCAGAAAAAGCAGGTGATGACGCTGGTACATGAGCAGTTTAAGCAAGAGTGTGAATATCGGGATATTCCAGTTCATTGCGCGAGTCTTCAACTCGAACAGGTGGAGCACTGGTTGTCTCAGGGAAGTTCGATCTTGGCCTTGATCAGCACATACCGGTTAAACGGTAAGAAAGCACCGCACTGGGTTTTAATCACAGGCATCGATGCACTGTGCTTGTATGTCAATGACCCGGATGTGGAAGATGAGCAGGAGGCAATTGACTGTCAGCAGGTGCCAATTGCACGGGAAGACTTTGAAAGAATGGCCTCTTTTGGTGCCAGTAAGCTTAGTGCACTGGTGGTACTACATGAGTCATTCTGACGATATTAAAAAGAAAAGGCCCGCTCTATGAGCGGGCCTTTTTGATTGGGTAAAGTCTGAAGTTAGACCCTGAACTGGTCGACAGACTGTCTCAACTCTTCGGCCAGCTTGGCCACTTCTGAGCTCGAAATAGACGTCTGGTTTGCGCCTTCAGCTGTTTGCTCGGCGATGGTTACAATAGACTCAAGACGTTCACTGATCTCCTGAGACACTTGCTGCTGCTCATTGGCTGCGTTGGCAATTTCTTCACTGACATCGTGTGCGCGTGAAACCGCATCAGTGATAGAGTTCAGTGCCTCATTGGCCACATCACTTTGATGAACACATGACTCTGCCTGTTGCTGGCCTTTCGACATGGCGCTAACGGCTTCTTCTGCACCGCTTTGCAGTGACTCGATCATAGCCTGGATCTCTTGGGTTGACTCTTGCGTCTTGCTGGCAAGAGAGCGAACTTCATCTGCAACAACGGCAAAGCCACGACCCTGTTCACCAGCACGTGCTGCTTCGATAGCGGCATTGAGCGCCAGCAGGTTGGTTTGCTCTGCAATACCGCGGATAACATCCAGGATCCCGCCGATGGCCGAGCTGTCCTGATGCAGTTTGTTGATTACCTCAGAGACGGCTTCCACCTCATGAGCCAATTGCTCAATGGTGTGTTTGTTGTCCTGAGAAATACCTTTCACACGCTCAGCTTCTTTATCGGCGTTCTTGATTTCCTGCAATGCCTGGTGAGCACTGTTGCTCACCCCATGGGCAGTACTACTCATTTCTGTGGTAGCCGTGGCTGCTTGTTCAACCTGAGACTGCTGGCTCTTAATTGCCTGGCTAGACTCTATGGTGATGGCTGAGGTCTCTTCCGAGGCTGCTGCCAGCTGGGTTGAACGCGACACAATACCTGTGATCAGTTCACGCAGGCTGGCGATAAGGCTATTACAGCTGCGTGCCAGTTCACCGAATTCATCTTTTGCAGAATCATCCAGTGTCTGAGTCATGTCACCACGCGCGACAATATTGAGTACTCTGTTCACTTCTGCCAGTGGTTTAGTAATTCGGCTGACAGTCAAATAAGCAATCACAATGGCTAGCAGGGCTGCCATGATCATGCCTACCCAGGTCCACATATTTGCAGAGGTTACGTCTGCACGCACTTCGTCCTGAATATCAAACGCCAGTTGTTTAGATTGTGCAACCAACTCGCCAAGCTGTTTTAACGCTGCATTAGTGGTCCTCTCTGCGGCATCCAGCTCCGTGCGGGTCTTTTGTCTTGCGGTGATCAGCTGACCAACGTTGCCAGCAATGCCGCTTGAACCTTTTAACTGAGCAAGGAGGTCGCTATAATACTGCTGTAAGTCGTCAGCCAGGGTGCTGTCAAGTCGCTCGACGGTCGACGTCATCAGCGCCATATTACGCTCCAGCTCTTCCAGTACATAGGCTTGTTCTTTCTCTACGATGTCCAGCGTGTTGCGCTCTTTGATAGTCATCATATCTGTACTGGTGGTGACTGCCGAGCTAAACAAGTTTTCCAGTTTAGTTGCGGCCTGATAAGCGCGGTTATCATTTTCCTGCAAGCCATCCAAGTCAAGGATGTCCAGTACTACTGTAGTGGCATCTTCCGCTGCCATTTCAGTGTCTTCGAGTTGTTGCTTAAGGGTTTTTACCAGCATGAGCTCACGCGCTTTATTGCTGAGTAAGTCCTGTACTGAGGCCGAGAATTGCTTAAAGCTTGTTTCGACCTCGCGTTTGCTTTGTGCCAGACCCGGGTCTTGATCAACCACAGCGCCTAATTCTGAAAAGGTTTTATTGAACGCTTGCTGGCGCTCATTAAATTTTGCCTTGAGTGAATTAAGTTCGTCGGGTGACTGGGTAAAGTAACTGCCCTGAGCAAGTTTACTCATTTGAGTAAATTCGATCTGTAAGGCTGCACTGCTGTCTAGTGCGGGCAATGACAGCGAATTAACCAGTCTTGTGGAATTATCAATATTGGCGATCCTTAGCAGCGAGTTACCTCCGATCATCAACAGGAGCAGAGTGATTATAATAAAACCACCCCAGATACGTTGGCTTACAGTCAAATTCATACGGGTACCATCAAATTAAAGCTGAATGAATGCTTATCGGATTTATTGCGCGATAGTTAAGTATTTTATAGCAGATGTGAATTCAAAATTCAGTAAAATCGGCTGAGAAACAGTTAATTGCTCGAAATTTGCTCATTTCTGTCTAAATCAAGCAAAG
This sequence comes from Pseudoalteromonas sp. AWH4_217, assembly GCF_056161105.1. NCBI lineage: Bacteria > Pseudomonadati > Pseudomonadota > Gammaproteobacteria > Alteromonadales > Pseudoalteromonadaceae > Pseudoalteromonas > Pseudoalteromonas sp. AWH4_217. The sequence continues at coordinate 81,101 of NZ_JBSWYM010000005.1, forward strand.
TCATCGGTCCACCCCATACACACCCTGTATCTAAAGCGGTGACATTTGGGGTATGGGTGATGCCTTGTAAGGCAGCCCAGTGACCAAACACATAACGATGCGGGTCGCTTTGAAAGCGAGGATGAGTAAACCAGGGACGCAGATCTCCGGCATCATCCAGTGTGCCTTTATTGTCAAAATCAAGATGCCACTGAGCAGTCAGAAAGCGCATTCTGGTAAACACATTGACTATGGTATTAAAACGGCTTTGTTCATCTTTTTCTAATACCAGACGCGATTCTTTCCCATACATGGCGGGCAGAAATTGGCTGGCCTCACTGCCCATATACTTTTGTTGTGCCCATTGCCCTAGTGCCAGAGCGTGCTCAATCTGCCAATCGGGATGAATACCGGCATGGGAGATAAAGGTACGATATCTTTCCAGGTAGACACACAATGGCTGACTGCTTAAAAAGCGCAGGTATTCTGGCAATTTGCTGTGCTTATATAAGTCATCAAGTTTGTCTTTAGGGTTTGGGGTGTTACCAAGTAATACATTGCAGATGAGGTGTAAGTCGTGGTTGCCAAGCGTAACTGTCATGCAATCCTGATGGCGAAATACAAAGTCAAGGCAGCCGAGAGAATCGGGACCCCGGGCAACGATGTCACCAACCAGATAAAGGTGATCACGGGCGGGATTAAAGGCCACCTCCTGTAATAGCTGCTTTAATGGTGCAAAGCAGCCTTGCAGGTCACCGACCACATAATTGGCCATTAGTGCAGGATATCCGGACGGCTGAGCCTGAAAACCTGAATAGGTGCGCGAAACTCGGTACCAAATTCGTTGCGCATGACATAGTAGCCTTCCATGGTACCAACGGGCGTATCCAACACCGCACCGCTGGTGTATTGGTAGCTCTCTCCCGGACGGATAGTTGGTTGTTCGCCGACTACACCATCACCTTCGACCTCGGTTTCTTTGCCATTGGCGTCGGTGATCAGCCAGTAACGGCTTTCCAGTTTAGCATTGCACAAGCTGTGATTTTTAATGGTAATGGTATAAGCAAAGACGTATTTGTCTTTTTCTGGCTGAGATTGACCTTCAACATAGAAGGTCTCTACAGCTACTTTGATCGGTGAGCCGATCTCACTCTTTGTTGTCATAGATCCAGTTTGCTATCTCAATAAATTGCGAAAGGGAAATATTCTCGGCACGCAAGCCCGGGTCGATCCCTAGATCACTCAGTTGCTCGGCTGTCATCAGGTTAGACAAGCTGTTGCGTAGCGTCTTGCGTCTTTGGTTAAAAGCTTCCAGACACACGGTATTAAGCACTTTGGTGCTTTTTGCACTACGCTGTTGTGCCTCTTTAGGGATCAGTCTTACTACAGCAGAATCCACTTTAGGCGCAGGTTTAAAGCACGTTGGTGGTACTTGGATCACAGGAATTGCGTGGCAATAGTATTGCGTCATGACACTCAAACGGCCGTAGGCTTTTGAGCCCGGGCCGGCAACCATGCGATTCACAACTTCTTTTTGCAGCATGAAATGCATGTGCTCAACCTGATCTGCAAATTCAAATAAATGAAAAAGCAGTGGGGTAGAAACGTTATAGGGGAGGTTACCAAAAATCTTTAATTTCTCGTCGCCTTTTAGCAGCGAAGAAAAATCAAACTTCATGGCATCGCCCTGATGCACAGTCAGTTTAGGGCCCATAAAAGGGTGATGGATCAGGCGCTCGGCCAGATCGCGATCTAGTTCCACAACAGTTAGCTGGTCACTCAGTTCAACAACGGGCTCAGTGATGGCGCCCAAGCCCGGGCCTATCTCTACCAGATTGTCTCCGGGCTTTGGATCGATGGCTGTGACAATCTTATCGATGATATTGCTGTCGTTAAGGAAGTTTTGGCCGAAGCGTTTACGGGCTCGATGGCCCAAATGTACTTTATCTGTCATGAACTCTGTGTTTTCTCGGTGGCGAGCTTAATTGCTTCGCGGATCGCTAATTCGAAACTACCGACTTCTGCGTTGCCGCTGGCGGCAAGATCAAGTGCCGTGCCGTGATCAACAGAAGTGCGGATAAAGGGCAATCCAAGGGTAATATTTACCGAATTGCCAAATCCTTTGTATTTTAACACAGGTAAGCCCTGATCGTGATACATTGCCAGTACTGCATCGGTATTTTCGAGGTATTTCGCCTGAAACAGAGTATCTGCGGGCAATGGACCAACAAAATGCATCCCCTGCGCATTGAGTTCAGCCAGGACCGGCTCTATGGTATCAATTTCTTCATTGCCCAGGTGGCCACCTTCACCCGCGTGCGGGTTTAATCCGCACACCAGCACATGTGGTTGCTCAATCCCAAACTTGGTTTGCAAGTCTTGGTAGAGAATGTGTGCAACCTTAGTAAGTCTGTCATGGGTAATGGCTTTAGAAACATAAGCAAGGGGAATATGGGTCGTAACAAGCGCCACACGTAGTCCCTCAGTAGCCAACATCATGACCACATCAGGCGTGTTAGATTGCTGAGCAAAATACTCAGTATGACCACTAAAAGAAATACCAGCGCGATTAATGATCCCTTTGTGAACGGGCCCGGTGACGACCGCATCAAACGTGCCATCCATATTTTTTTCAGAGGCAATTCTGAGGGTATCCAACACATACTGGCCATTGCGTTCGTCCAGCTCCCCGGCGGTGACAGCGCAGCCTTTGTCTACCTGAAGGTAATAGATGCTGCCAGCTGGTGCTGGTGTAGCTGGGGCTGTGGGATCAAACGGAATGAGCTTAATGGTCGTATCTAGCTCCCGGGCACGCTGTAGCATGATGTCTTTATCAACAACGGCGACCAGCTGAGCTGGCCAGTCGTGTTGCGCAAGTTTGATGACCAGATCTGGTCCTATCCCTGCCGGTTCACCAGGGGTGATTGCGATTCTTAAACTCATCTTAGTTCTTCTATTAGTCGATTACTTCTACGTGTGCCTGTTCGCGCATTTCGCGCATCCACTTAAAGCTCTCTTCTTTAAACTTACGACGAAACAGAAGTTGGTGGGCACGATTTGCCTTTGCTTGCTCTGTTTTATCAGCAACGCGTTTGTCAAGCAACTGTACAATGTGCCAGCCAAAACTACTTCTGAATGGTTCACTTATCTCATTTTGTTCCAGAGATAGCAAAGTGTCGCGAAACGCAGGGGCATAGGTCGTCGGATCCGTCCAGTCGTACTCACCGCCTTTCAGCGCTGAACCTGGATCTTCAGAGTGTTCTTTTGCAAGCGCGGCAAAATCGGCTTTGCCTTCACGGAGGTCGGCGGCAAATCCAGCGAGTGTATCACGCGCTTTTTCTTCACTGAGAATAATGGATGGCTTGATCAGGATGTGGCGAGAGCGCACCTCAACCCGTTCAACTACCTGACGACCACGGATATCCTGAACTTTCAGGATATGGAAACCAGCACCAGAGCGTAGCGGACCGATGATGTCATCTTTCTTCTTGCCTTTTACCGCCTCAGCAAACAAGGTTGGCATTTCATTGATGCCCATCCAGCCAAGTTGTCCGCCATCGAGTGCTTTTGCGCCACTAGATGAAGCAATGGCAATGCGCTTGAATTCTTTACCTTCACCAAGGAATTCAATTACCTTTTCAGCGCGTTCACGGGCATCTTCTATGTCTTCCGGGTTTGCTTTACTGTCAATTTTTATCAGTATGTGGCCTATATCATACTCTTCTGACTGACCCGTTTGCTCCGCTAAAATTTTCTGCAGGTTAGCAATTTCCTGCGGGCTGATATAAATACGGCGATCTACGGCGGCACGCTGTACCTGAGAAACCATGATTTCGGTACGGATCTCTTCTCGATACGCCTGGAAGCTTTCACCTGCGGCCTCGATTGAATTACGCAGATCTGAAATTGTGCCACCCTGGTCTTTGGCCATGCTGGCCAGTGTTTGATCTAGCTGGGCGTCAGAGATTTCCATTCCCATGCGGTCTGCCATTTGCTGCATTAGCACTTGATCAATCAGTTTTTCAACGGCCTGAATACGCAAAACCTTATCAGAGGGGAGCTCTGTATTTTGTTGTTCAGCTTGTTCTTTCACACGCTTGAGTATTTTGTCTACTTCACTTTTTAACACCACGCCGTCGTTAACCGTCGCGACTACTTTGTCCAACTGGATACGCTCAGCCCATACCGGCTGTGCCAGCGTCATACTTAATATTGGAACTAATAACAGCTTTTTTAAATTCATAAGAGTCTTTGTTGTTAATTATTTAAAAAGAACGGTCTGCGGTAACCAAAGATACCCGAACGTAGTAACTGGCTAGCATCATATCTTGATTTGCTGCCTAACCCTTTTAACACAAAATTGATACCAAAGCTTGTGTCAAAAATAGCGTCATCACGTGATATCGTTTGATTGAGATCCGTTTGTATTTGGCGTTTTCCTGTGATGCGGATAGCCCAGCAGCACGATTCGTACTGCAGCCCGGCAAACACTTCAACGCTTCGGCTTGCCGTCAGATCACGGTGATAGCTGGCAACCAGTTGCCAGTTTTCATCTATGGGTAAACTGCTAAACAGGCCGATTTGATCGATTTCATATCCTGAGACATCACTGGCATAGTGATGGTTCAATTGAACTAATTTTTTGTTACTGCCGCGGTAGTCTAGCGTCATGTGAGACTGGATCAGCTCTTTTTCATCCGCATCATACTGCAGACCCGCGGAAAAATACCAACGGCGATGCCAGTGCAGCATACTCTCTGCGGCAAACAAGGCATTATAATTCTTACTGCCAAATTCTTGGCTATCCTGAGCGAGCGCATTGGTTTCCAGTGATTGTTCAGTCGGTTTAGCTGAGTCACTTAAATAGATGATTTGTCCCATGCTAAAATTGAAACGTTCACTATTATTGCTATCGAACAAGCGAGTGGTTGCCCCAAGGGTAAATTGGTTTGCCTGAGCGATAAAATCTACACCAGAAAAACGTTGTTCACGGAATAGTCCAAAAAAGTCATCCTGCATTTTGATTGTGTCATACAATGCAATACCTGATTGGTCCTTTTTCGGGGTATACAAATACTGGATTTGAGGCTCCAATGTTTGGGTACCTTGTTCGAGAACGAAGTTTGTTTGACGCTCCAGATTTAACTGACCGTGCAGGCGTAGTTTAGGTAAAGTACGAGATACTGACTTTTTGTACTGTGATTGTGAAAAAGCATCGCCACCGTCCTGCTCATAATAGGTGTGCATCAGGCTTAAGTTCGACGCAAATGACCAAGCATAGGCGCTGTAGTCATAAGACACACTGGGTTCCAGGTGTATGCGGGTTGCATCGGTGACGGTTAATTCATCGTTTGTAAAGTGACTAATTTGACCCGTCAGCCCCCAGTTGAAGCCCTGAAAATTACGCGAGACATTGTTAATGGTGAGCTGTGGCAGCACCGCATATGATTCTGTGTGATTACCCAATACCTCAAAGTTTTGTACTTTTAGATCAATGGCCCATTCGTCTCCGAGATAACTGAGTTGCCCGGTGCGATAAAGTTGGGTGTCTGTTTCATTGGCATATTTAGAATCTAAATCTGAAATATAGGCATCATCACTGACGTTAGTAATGTCGACACTGGCGCGCCAGTTTTCGTCAAAATAGCTATTTTGCGTCCAGTTGACTAAATATCTCTCATCAAGCTGTTTTGCTGAATCATCCTGCTCTAAAAACTCGATGGCAAGCTGACCTTGATGTTGTCTGGTTAGATAACGGAACTCAGAAATGAGCTGTGTGCCTTTTTTAGACATATATCTGGGCGTGATGGTTGCGTCGTAGTTTGGTGCCAGATTTATGTAGTAGGGAATAGCAATCCCTAAGCCGCGTTGACTTGAGCTGCTGATAGTCGGAGCGAGTACCCCCGATTTTCTGCGATTATCAATGGGGAAAGTAAAATAAGGCACATAGACTATCGGCGTATCCAGTATTTTCAGGATTGTGTTGTGCGTTTCACCCCAGCCGCTGTCACGATTCATAACAATACTACTGGCTTCTATTGACCAGAACGGGGTTTCTCCCGGACAGGTGGTAAAGCTGGAATTAAGCAGGTCAACCTGGGTGCTGGTCGCATGCAGTTTTTCGGCACTGCCGTGGCCGTTTTGCTGGGTAAGCCAGTAATCGGCGCCCAGCAGGCTGAACTCATACTCTTTTAAATTGGCAAACATGCCCGTACTGTTGACCAGCGTATACTCATCCTGAAATACAAGTGGACCGGTAGCATTGAGTAGCCCTTGCTGCTTGTCTATCAATGCTGCCTGAGCGGACAAGCTCATGACATTGGAGCTGATCACAACGTTTCCGCTAAACTCAGCGCTCTCGACTCCCTGCAACTCAACATTATCAGACTTAATGTCGATTGCGCCACCAGGCAGGTCAGTGACAGGTTGCCAGTTTTTAGGCTGAAAGTAGTCTTTACACTGAAGGCCATCAATGTTCGAATTAGCAAAAGTCGCTGTACTGATTAGGGGAAGCACGAAAAGGCCCCAAGCTTTGCTCATTTATCAACCTTGTTTGCCGAAATTCATTTTCAAGCCAGACATAATAAATGAAAAGCGTGTTAATTACAGTAGTTAAGAATAGGAAATAGTAAGAAAAATGACCCAAAACCTGTCACCCAAGGCTGTGCTGCGCGCGCAAGCCAGAGCGGCCTTTTTGCATCAGTATTATAATGCTGTCCCGGAGCTGGTTTCTGCCCTTGATGGAGATGCCAGTTTTCGCCGCTATTTTCGCATCACCCATGAGCAAAGTAGATTAATTTTATTAGATGTCGCGCCTGAGGTTGGCAACGTTCAGGCATTTGTGGAATTGAATGCGTTGTTCAGTAAAGGTGCTGTGCGTGTACCGCAAATCATGGCAGCAGATTGTGCACTTGGTTTTGTGCTGTTAGAGGATTTGGGCACTGAGCATTTGGCTGACAGGTTGAACGCGTATCAGGACGCACTAGGGTACTATGAGACGTTAATAGAGATGCTACCTGACATCGCTCGTCTTCCAGAAAGTCCCCATATGAAGCCTTATGATGCAGCTTTTATTGATATGGAACTGGATATTTTTAGTGAGTGGCTACTTACTCATTGGCTGGGTTATGAAACTACTGAGATTTGGCTGGAGCAGTGGTGCGCTTTGAAAGAAACACTGACTTCTGCCATGCTTGAGCAGACTCAAGTGACTATGCACCGGGACTTTCACAGCCGAAACATTATGTGGCACAAACAGCAATGGGTAGTCATAGACTATCAGGATGCTGTTCAGGGGCCCGCTTGCTACGATGCGGTTTCGTTACTGAAGGATTGTTATCACACCTTGCCAGAAGATCAGTTTGAGCATCTGCAACGGTACAGTTTTGATGTACTCAACAAGGCCGGGCTGCTTGCCAGTAACTGCTATACAGACTATCAGCAGCAATTCGCGCTGACTGGGTTACAGCGACACCTCAAGGCGGCCGGGATATTTGCGCGCTTGTATCTCCGTGATGGCAAACCTGGTTACTTACAGAATATCCTGCCGACACTACAATATATTTATGACGCGGCAAAATGTGTTGATACATTTCAGTGGCTTGCAACTTGTGTACAATCCGAGATAATACCTCTGGTAAAAGCAAAGCTGGAACAATGTAAATGAAAGCAATGATTTTGGCCGCTGGCCGGGGCAAGCGTATGATGCCACTGACGGCGATGATGCCAAAGCCTATGCTGGAAGTAGCGGGAAAGCCCTTACTGGAGCACCATCTGATACGTCTGGTGCAGGCTGGGATCACCCGTGTTGTGATCAATCTGGCCTGGCAGGGTGACAAGATACGTGAATATTTTGGTGATGGCAGCGCGTATGGCGTGTCCATTCAATATTCCGAAGAGCCTGAAGGCGGGTTGGAAACCGCAGGGGGGATCGTTCGGGCCTTGCCTCTGTTATGTGAAGACGAAGATGTATTTCTCGTGATTAATGGTGATATTTTTACAGACTATGCTGTGCATGATTTGTCTCGTCTGCATTTATTACCAGGCGAGGCGCACCTTGTGTTGGTAGAAAACCCACCTCACAACCCACAAGGAGACTTTCCTCTTGCCCACCTAAACGCCGACACACAGGCGTATACGTTTGCTGGTATTGGGTTGTATCACAAAGACTTTTTCAGCGCTGTCAATGAACAGTTTTTAGCACTGGGGCCATTGCTCAAAGAAGGGCTGGCGCAGGGGCAGGTCTCAACGGAGCTCTTTTTGGGACAGTGGCATGACATAGGAACTCCAGAGCGCTTAAAGCAGATCAACAAAGCAGTGGGGCAGGTGCATGTGGGGTAAGTTATTAGGCACAGGGTTTGGTTTTTTATTTGGCAAATGGCTGGGTGCGGTACTGGGCTTTTATCTGGGCCATTTATTCGATAAAAGCCTCAGACAGGATTTCGACAAGGTAGGCGGGTTTCAGGGCTTTTTGAACGGTGATGATCTCAGTGAGCGCCAGGCTTTGTTTTTTTCGAGCTGCTTTTCTGTGATGGGACATATTGCTAAATCAAATGGCAGAGTCAGCGAGGTCCATATCCGTGCCGCGACAGCCTTCATGGATGAGATGGGGTTGGCCGGCGATGACCGGCGCGAGGCACAGCATGCTTTTCGTGCAGGAAAGGAAAGCGACTTTTCTATCAAAGACTCGGTCCGCGAGGTCAGAGAAGCCTTTGCCAGACGCTATGACCTGTTGCAGTTGTTTCTGGAAATCCAAATTCAAATGGCCTTTTCTGACGGGCATGTCTCGGAGCAGGAGCAGGTTCTGTTACGTGAGGTGAGTAAATATCTGGGGATTTCCCAGACTCAGTTTAGCTTTTTACTTAAGCGTTATCAGGCCGAATTCCGGTTTCGACAGCAGCGTGCTCAGTGGCAGTCTCAGCAACGGCAGAGTCAGGGGCAGCAAAGACAACAACGCAGCTCCTCCGGGGCAACTCAGCAGTCGATGGTGTCTCGCAGTGAGGCGCTGGCAGTATTGGGACTGGGTGATGGCGCTTCGGACAAAGATATCAAGCGTGCCTATCGCAAGCTGATGGCACAACATCACCCTGACAAACTGGTTTCTCAGGGCCTGCCTGAGCATATGATGGAAATTGCCAAGCGCAAGAGTCAGAGTATTCAATCAGCTTATGAGCTACTGAAACAAAAACGCAGCAGCTAAATACGCTTGTTAGGCGAAAGAGCCAAAGTAATATTACCAGCCACAGCTTATAAGCTACTGAAACAAAAACGCAGCTGCTCAGCATCGGATTATAGACGGCGTAAAAAGCCCGTAAGTTCTTTGCGTAGTCGCTGATGTTGCATTGGCTGGTGCTGCTCACCGAACAGCTCTCTTTGACGATAGTCGAGTTTACTGTTACGTCTGGCCCAGCGTTTACGCTCGTCAATGGTATCCAGCACCAGTGGACTGTCAAAGGTATAGAACACATCCAGCAGTGCGGGAGCAACCAAAGACAAACTGGCAGGTAAATGGCTGTTGCGCTGTGCATTGGCTAATTGCGCGCTGACCGTGATCAGGGCGTCAACGCGAATACTGGGCAGGGTCGCCAGATATTCCGCAAAAAGTCCTGCACTGTTGCCAAATGCCACAATCGCAATATGTTCTTGCTGACGCAGTGCCAGTGTTTTATAGAGTGCCTCAAAACGGGCGACTAGCGCGGCTTTGTAATTGTCCAGTGCAAATTCACTGAGTACCGGGATTGCAGTGCTTTTAACTTCATTGGGTTCACCGTCCATCATGCCCTGTGTAATATCATTGCCCTCGGTAAGGTCTGGAACTGGCAGTGTGTAAGTATCGTACCCATCGTCCGTGAGTGTCTGGTGTAAGTAGCTTAAGCCGTTATTGTATAAAGGGCTTTGTTCTAGTCCCGGCAGTAATACGATAATACCGCGTTTTGGCGCGGCCATATATTCCGAAAACAACACGGCTATTTCTTGTTCTTCATCTTTGATAGTCAGCAGTTTTTCACTGCTCAGCCAGTAGCGCAAGTCGCTATCAAATAAGGACGATTTGCTGGGAGGTGGCTGGAGTTCTGCAGCCAGTGAAAACGTGCTGAAAGCGCTAAAACAAATGCCTGCTATGAGGCTGATTATGAGTGACAACAGGGAATATTTAAACATAGCTTATGCACTTTAAGACTCTATTGCATCTGTATCGGCTATTTATTGTAAAGCTTGAGTTTAATCTGTTTGCTGCTATGTGCAGCGTCATAAAATTTCGGTAAACTCGTGCCGGAAAAAAACAATGGAGAAGGCTTTGAGCAATAAGACTGAAACCAAACGTGATTTTATTTGGTTGTTTTTTAAAGGGGCTGGCATGGGGGCCGCCGATGTGGTGCCGGGTGTGTCTGGCGGAACCATCGCATTTATAACCGGTATTTATGCGCGTTTGCTTGGCGCCATTAAAAGTGTCAACCTGGACGCCATCAAAACGCTTCGCTCGGACGGGTTGCAGGCAGCGTGGCGACATATCGACGGTACCTTTTTACTGGTGTTATTTGCGGGCCTGCTAACCAGTGCCGCTTCTTTGGCTAAGCTCATTACTTACTTGCTCGAGCATCACCAATTATTTGTCTGGTCATTCTTTTTTGGTCTTATCATTGCGTCTTTTATTCATGTTGGTAAGCAGGTTTCCCGTTGGGACTGGCGTACGGTGACAGCCTGCCTCGCCGGTGCAGCCATTGCGTATGCTATAACTTCTATGGCGCCCGCGGAAGCGGTGCCACAAACCTGGTACTATTTTGCTGCAGGCGCCATAGCCATTTGTGCGATGATTTTGCCAGGCATTTCAGGGAGTTTTATTCTGTTGCTGCTGGGTATGTATGGTCATGTACTGAGTGCGGTCAATGAGGTTGAGGTACTATTGATTGCCTTGTTCCTGAGTGGATGTGTGGTTGGTTTGATGGCGTTTTCGCGTCTCTTATCTTGGCTGCTAAGCCGTTTTGAGCAAGTGACGTTTGCGCTGTTGTGTGGCTTTTTACTGGGATCTTTGAATCTACTTTGGCCCTGGAAACAGGTGCTGACGACGTATACCAATTCAAAAGGGATTGAAAAACCTCTGACTCAACAAAATATATTGCCGGCTGAGTTCGCCCAAATATCAGGGCAGGATCCTTACGTCCTGGGGTGTGTGTTGCTCGCCGTTGCCGGCTTAGTGCTGATCCTTGCCATTGAGTGGATCAGTAACCGAGACGCATAGTCGACCTGTTTTTTTGGTCAACTGATAAAATTTCATCATCGTATCATACGGGTGTGTGACGCTGTTCATACACCCGTTTTTGTTGTCTGCCGGGCGTTAATTAACTCAATCAGACGTGGGGTCTAGACTTGTGTCGAATGTAGATCGTGTGAAAAATATGCTATCAAGTAGCCGCGCTAAAATTAACCACGTTTTAACCTCGTTTCGGACCTGATAACTAATGAAAAACTCGCTTTATGTTCTGCTCGCCTTAGCTACTCTGCTCTGCCATCCTGCAGCCATGGCGGCTGCGGCGAATCACGTTGCAACACCTGTTGATCTTACCTCAGCCATGCTGGGCTGGTTCTGCATCGCCATTTTTGTATTGGCGTATATCCTGGTCATGCTGGAAGAAAAGCTCCACATGCGTAAGTCTAAGCCCGTGCTGGTGGCGGCCGGATTGATCTGGATGATGATTGGCGGTTACTACGTCATGAATGATATCCCCGAACTGACAGAGCATGCCTTTCGGCATAATCTACTTGAGTTCTCTGAGTTAATGTTGTTTCTGTTAGTTGCAATGACTTACATCAATGCGATGGAAGAGCGGCGACTATTCGATGCCTTGCGCGTGTGGATGGTGCGCCGGGGCTTTAACTTTCGCACATTATTCTGGCTCAGTGGGTTTCTTGCCTTTGTGATATCACCGATTGCAGACAACCTGACAACAGCTTTATTAATGTGTGCAGTGGCAATGAAAGTGGGGCAGGGTGACAAGGAGTTTATTAACCTTAGTTGTATTAATATCGTAGTGGCGGCAAATGCAGGAGGCGCTTTCAGCCCGTTTGGAGACATTACCACCTTGATGGTCTGGCAAGCTGGTATTGTCCATTTTGCTGAATTCTTCTCATTGTTCTTCCCTGCGCTGGCAAACTATCTGGTGCCGGCGCTCATTATGAGTTTATTTGTAAAAAATAAAAAGCCAGCCGCCAGTGATGAAGTGGTAGAGCTGAAGCGCGGCGCGCGGCGCATCATGGTACTTTTCCTGATCACCATCGCCACCGCGGTCTCCTGTCATAGCCTGTTACATCTGCCGCCCGTGCTGGGCATGATGATGGGACTTGGATATCTGCAGTTTTTTGGCTATTTTTTGCGGACTACCTTGCCTAACTCACTCGACCGCAAGCGGGCCGAAGCAGAGCAGGCCGGTGATCAGGAGCGTCTCAAGGCGCTGGGTAATGTGGTGCCATTCGATGTATTCGCGAAGGTGTCACGGGCTGAATGGGATACCTTGCTGTTTTTCTATGGCATTGTGATGTGTGTTGGTGGACTGGGCTTTCTGGGCTATCTGAGCCTGATGTCGGAGCTGCTCTATGGGGGATGGTCTGCCACGGCAGCCAATGTCTTTTTAGGTGTTGTGTCTGCGGTTGTTGATAATATCCCTGTGATGTTTGCCGTGTTATCCATGCAGCCTGACATGTCGCATGGTCAGTGGTTACTCATCACGCTAACTGCCGGGGTTGGCGGCAGTTTGCTTTCCATCGGCTCCGCGGCGGGTGTGGCGTTAATGGGACAGGCGCGAGGCTACTATACCTTTTTTGGCCATCTGAAATGGACGCCCGTCATTGCACTGGGATACGCTGCGAGTATTTTAGTTCACTTGTGGCTCAATGCTGAGCTATTCACGGTGTTTGATTAGATACTCCGTTAAGATATCACTGTGTGCCTCAACCCAGCGGCCATCAACCGGTTTGGCGGCGCTGATTGCATACGACAAGGGGACCTCCTGTATCTGGTTTCCTTGTTTCCCTATCATAACCCGATCTCGGTTATTGGCGACGGCATTGACGGCCGCTAACCCTAACTCGGTAGCAAGCAGCCTGTCTTCAGGGGCAGGGCTGCCACCACGCTGGATATGACCAAGCACACAGACTGCGCTATCAATACCCGCTTGCTCGGACAGCCGTGTTTTCAGGGCTTCAGGCCCGCCCGGCCAGAGATTTTCTGCTAACACTATGACAAAACTCTCATGGTTGTGTTGCTGCTGAATCCGAATTTGAGCAATCAATTGTGCCAGTTGTGGTGCGGTATGTGTGGGATCACAATTCTCGAACGACAAAATGGCTTCAGCCCCCGTCGCCAGTCCGACATTGAAAGCAATATGTCCGCTGTGCCTGCCCATTACTTCGACAATAAACACGCGTTCAAACGCGTTCGCGGTATCGCGGATCTTGTCGATTGCATGAGTGGCCGTTGTGACCGCTGTGGCAAAGCCGATTGTGTTATCTGAGCCTGCCAGGTCGTTATCTATGGTGCCGGGTAGTCCGATTACCAGTCCTTGCCAGTGTGCTTTAATCGCTTCGAGCCCACGGAAGGAGCCATCTCCACCAATCACTATCAGTGCATCGACTTGATGTTTTCTGAGAGTATTAGCCGCTTGTTTTGGGCCGTCTGGGGTACACATTGCGGGACAGCGCGCACTTTTTAACAGGGTGCCACCAAACTGCAGTACGTTGCTAACATCACGATGTGTCAGGGTTTGCCACTCATCGTTTAGCAGGCCATTGTAGCCATGGAAAAAACCGATGCACTCATATTGATGGTGCTGGCAACTATGTACTATGGCACGGACAGCGGCGTTCATACCGGGTGCATCGCCCCCGCTGGTGAGTAACGCAATTTTGGTCATTAAGATCCTTGTACTGTGACTGAACTATACACATAGATTAATGTACAGCACTGTGCAGTCACAGTACAAGATAAGGCACTTATTTCTGGGTGAGTGACCAGATGGCAATGCTGCCCGAAATTTCATTACCAACAATCAGTAAAGGTGTATTTGTCGGGCTGTGTTCAGCACTGACAAAGACCATGCCTTCTGGTGCCAGATCGCCCGAGATGTCAGCGCCTTCTTCCAGTCCCCGGTTGATCAGGTAGGTGGTAAAGGTGACATTAAACGGATTGGTGATGTCATAGACTAAAATACTGCCCATACGCTCTAGTCCAACAAAGGCATAAGTGCGCTCACCTATCTGTCCTAAAGCCAGTGCTTCGGGCTCTGCGCCCTTAGCATCTGAGCGAGTGTCGCCTTCATTGGTATCTTCATCGTTATTAAACTGCTCACCATGTAATGCGGTGGTGATCCGTACTATCTCGTCTCCCGAGTCGAATACGCGAGTACCGCGATGATCCCAGATTGAGAAAGAACGAGCGCCGTAGGTATACAGACGCTCATACTGACCATCATTGTCCTCGTCGCCCATCACTGTGGTCACTTTGAGACGACCTAGGTCATCGTTGTCGTTGTTTACACCGGTAAAGTTCCCGGCCAAGGTGAGGTCTTTGGCGCGAATTTCATCCGTATAAGCCAGGCAACCATCGTCCTCATCAAAGTCTAATCCACCGTTAGCTGTACATTCAGCTTCATTGGCTGCCGGGAAGAAGTACTCTCGCCCGTCACCTTCGTTTGCGGTCACGATGAAGTTGGCACCCAGCCAATCGTAGGCGGCGATGGAGTCAGGCTGGTACATACCGTAGAGCCCCGGGTATTTACGCAGATTGATGCCTCCGTCTTTATCCGATGCATCCATGCTCCAGTTGCCCCAATCTTTGTAACCTAAACCCTTTATAGTTAGTGAGTTGTCACTTAGGTCAACAATGGCGAGCGCATTATTTTCTTGTAGCGAGACATAGGCATAGCGGTTGTCTTTGCTGACGGTAACGTACTCTGGCTCCAGATCCATCGCAACACTGGTATTGATTGCTTGCCCTTTGATGGTGCGTCCGGTTGGGTTGGCAAATACTACGCCTTGTGTCTGTAACTGAGCTTGTTTGTCATTATATGCTTCGAAACCCAGTAGTGTGGCCTGATCGGCAACCTGACCATCATTAATATCAATAATGGCGATGCTGCCTTGAGGGTCCACACTATAGTCTCCGGCTGGTTCACCTTCGTTCGCGACGAGTATCTTGCTGCCATCCTGGTTGAAGGTAACCATATCTGGCAGGTAACCTACCTCAACGGTTTTCAGCAACTTTGGTTGTTCAGCAGCGATATTATAAACAAGCACAAAACCGGTTTGTCCGGTGGCGCGAGCCATTGCTACGGCGAGCATATCCCCATGGATTGCCAGGCTGTTAGCGTCTGCAGCGACGACCTCATTAACTGCAATGGTCTGAGTGACATCCAGATTGGTGTTTGTGATGACCCCCTCATTATCCTGAATAAGTTTCGCAGCATCAATTTGTGTGGTCGGGATCACCGCGATTTTCGGGCTATCGCCAGAGCTGTCCAATGCAAAGATACGCTGGCTGGGGGCATGATAGGCGACAATTTCTGCTGCCCCTTCAGGGCTCTCTACATTGAGCACGGCACGGCCCACTAATTGGGCAGACAGCGTACCAGTCATCGTCACGCCAGTCTCTCCTTGCTGACCCTGAGAACCGGTTTCGCCTTGTGCGCCTTTTTCTCCGGTCTCTCCTGTTTTACCGGCTTCGCCCTGTATACCTTGTTCGCCTTGCGTTCCTGCTTGTCCGTCATCGCCATCCAGGCTACATCCGCTTAGCAAGCCAAGCAGAGTTAAAGAGATCAGTGTTTTTTTCATTGTCTTTATTCTGAGTTGAGAAAATCACTGTAATTAAATCAGGGATAATTGACATCAGAATGACAATGGTGTGATTTTGGGGAAGGGCGTGTAAAATGGCCCTCGCACTCAGTGCGAGGGAAGCCAATCAAGACGGTCTCTTTAGGAGTTAGTGAGACGATCTAGCTCTGCGCGTTGTGCGCTGGGTAAGTTATCAACCACAATCTGATACGAATCATCAATCATGCGTTTGATTTCTTCTTCCGGGATGCTGCCATCTAGTACGATGGTGTTCCATAATCGTTTATTCATGTGATAACCAGGAACGATTGATGCGTATTTGTCTCGCAACAATAGCGCTTCGTCTGGATCACACTTTAGGTTAAGCCACCACACTGGCTCACCATTCTCACCCATTTGACCTTCTTTCCCTTCATATAAGGTGGCAAACATCTTGTGTTGCACCTTGTAAACGTCCACGTCCTGTGCAAACGGTTTTGTGATAAAGGTCCCAGGCTTAGCCTGTAAATACTCATGTACGAATTTCTGATCCATAGCCCGTGTCCTTGAAATAACAAATTAAATTAACACAACATGGGGCTGATTTTAGCAGCTTTTGTGAGATTTCTGTAATTAGGAATAAGTAAAAACTATCAGTCAGTTAAGACCAAATAAGAATATACCTGAATAACCTTATCTAAGCTGCGCAACAATATCAGTATATTTCACTCTAACGAGAAAAATACGTCTTAAACCGCACAGAGGTTAACCAGTCCATTTATCTTTACAGTTCCAATTTCAAATCTGCTCAAGGAGAAGTTTTCTCCCGCTCTTTGACTGCTAACCACACCATGACCAAAATGACAAATGCCCACTTCATTAAACATTCACCCAGTTTAGGCGAGAGAATCAGCCCCCCCAAAACACGGCGAAAGTGCAATCAAATTGGCACGTATAAGCTTCCAATCCCGTTCGGCTTAACCTAAGTGTAGGAAAATCAAACCGGATCGCCAGCGAAAGTGACAGGTCATCAGGTCTGCCAATAACCCGACGCGTCACCCGGCAAGACTTATATCCGTGTCGCCGCAAATAATACCTTTTTAAAATAATAAGTTAGCAATTATTTGCGAGTTTAGGGGCGTGTTGTAACATGCCCCTAAGTTAGAAACCACTGGTTTCTGGGGACGTATTAAATTAAATAATGCAATATTTTGCAACAATTTCAGTGTTTTTGCGTGTTTTTTAAACTTAGGATACACTGCGCGGGAAAAAATTTACCCATTTACTTAACGTGGAACGCTGTGTTTCACGGATTTCTTATGAATCACCGTATCGGGAGGCTGTGTGCTGGAGCTGTATCCTTTAATGATGTGTCTTGGGACACTGCTGATGCTCAATGAATTGCGCTGTACTGGGGTTACAAGGCGTTCCTGGGTATTTCTGGCTGCATTTGGGGGGCCTGTAGTATGGATCCTGTTTCGCACGCATTATCGCTTTGCATGGCTTAAACAAGTGGGAAGGATGTACGCGGTATTGAGAGCCTGACCCTACGGAGTATGCGATGCAGCCTTATCCGTTGTGTTAGTTCACAAGTTGCAGAGCAGGTTTATCGGTGAGCTGGGACTTAAGAAATTGTTCGAACTCTGTTGCTGATAAAGGCTTAGCGTAATAGTAGCCCTGAATGGTCTGGCAATTGAGGCGTTGTAATTGCTGAAGCTGCTGTTCATGCTCAACACCTTCGGCGACCACATGCAGTCCCAGGTTGTGGGCAATGGTGACAATCGAATCGACCATGTTACAGCCACGCTCTGTGTTCATATCATCTACAAAGGCTTTGTCGACTTTCAGGGTATTGAGTGGAAACTGTTTCAAATAGGCCAAAGAGGAATAGCCAGTGCCAAAGTCGTCCATTGCCAGGTGGATGCCACGTGAACTCAATGAGCGCATAATTGAAATTGCTTCTTGTGGATCGTCCATAACCGTACCTTCCGTAATTTCTAGCTCAAGAAAATAAGAAGGAAGTTGATTCTTTTGCAAGATAAGATCTATGCGTGCCGTCAGGTCAGGCAAGCTAAACTGTCTGGCGGATAAATTGACGGCAACCCGGCCATTAAACAGCCCCTGGTCCACCCAACGTTTCACATCTTTACAGGCCTTGTCCAACACCACTTCACCAATCTCGACAATCTGACCAGTTTCCTCGGCAATTGGAATGAATAACCCCGGGCTGATTACGCCTTTTTTGGGGGTAATGAAGCGCACCAATGCTTCCATGCCCACGAGTGCGCCGGTAGCAATGTCCATTTTGGGCTGATAATACACCACAAAATGATCCTCTTTTAATCCAAAACGCATCAGGTTCTCTATTTGCAGCCGCTTAACGGCCTGCTCATTCATAGAATCATTAAAGAACAGGTAGTGATTACCTTTTTGTTTTGCGTGATACATAGCTGTATCGGCGTTTTTCAGCAAGATTTCCGGGGTGCTACCATCTTCTGGAAACAGCACAATGCCAACCGAGGAGGTGATCACCAGCTCATGGTTAGCCATTTTAAATGGTGTTGCAATGACCGCGAGAAACTGTTTCGCGGCTTTGGTAATGGTATGAATGTCGTTAGTACCCGACATCACCAGGGCAAACTCATCGCCGCCAAGACGGTAAAATGTATCTTGCTGACGACATAGCTTATTGAGTCGCATGGCGAGCTTAGCAAGCAAGCTGTCTCCCAGCTGATGGCCAAGAGAGTCGTTTATCTTTTTAAAGTTATCCAGGTCAAATACCAGCAGGGCGTGGTCGCGTTTCTGATCAACCAGTTTCTTTAGGTTGGTGAAAAATAAGTTCCTGTTTGGCAGTCCGGTGGTGCGATCCCGGTTAGACAGATTATGCAGCTGTGATTCAGCTTTCTTCCGTTCAGTTAAATCTGAAAATACAACAACGTAATTGGTAATGTGGCCGTGGTTATTTTTAATCTCGTCAATCGAAATTTCAATTGGTAGCATAGTACCAGTCTGGTCGTAGAGCTTAAGTTCTTCTTGCCAGTGTTCGCTCTTTTTTAGTGCCGCTTTTATTTGGCTGATAAACTGGCCGTCGTAACCGGGCAATTTAAATTCTGTATTTATGTATTGTTCACGAACACCACCAAACACCCGAATGTAGCTTGGGTTCAAATCAACCAGGCGGAAGTGATGATCGTAGATGGCAATCGCATCGGTCAGAGACTCGACGCATTTGGCAAACAGGTTTAGTCGTTCTTCTGTGCTCTTTAGGTGGTTGATGTCGCGAATTGTGCCAGTCATACGCAGCGGGTTTAAGTTATCATCTTTTTCAATGATCTTGCCTTTATCCAGTACCCAGTGATACTGATCCAGGCTGTTTCTGACTCGGTAAGTGGCTTCAAAAAACGCCGTTTTTTCAGCAAAATGCAGCTTAAGTTGTTTTTCTACCAGAGGCAGGTCGAGAGGGTGTATCAGACTGGCGTTTGGAATGAAGTTTTTGCCTGTTGCGGTGTCCATCATGAATTTGTCATTGATACGCACAATTTCACCGCTGTTGATGTTCCAGTCCCATAGGGTATCACCGCTGCCTTCTACGGTGCTTTTCAGGCGTTGCTCTGAATGCTTAAGCGCACTAAGGGAGCGTTTTGCTTTGCGATTTGCAATCACCAGATAGCACAAAGTGACCGCGGTGATGAGTCCTACCACAATCGTTAGCGTCATCTGTGAATTTTGCATTACCTCTAAAGACACGGGCGCACTCAAAGTCGGCCAGGTCTGAAGCAACAAAATAGATGTAATTGTTTTTATAATTGTTGTTTTTTTCATAAGGCTTAAAGAGTCAATTACAATTGCTAATCTAATCTAAGCCCTGAGTAGAGTCAAAAAGAATGTCAGAAAAATCCCTAATTTGGGACCTTATGTCTCTGCTTGTATAAAATCTATGCGGGAATATGTGTTTTAGGCACAGTGTATAGGCCGCTAATTTGATAGTAGCAAAGATCTGGATTGGCCCGTGTTTCAGGGGCGCCACCTTAACGATGGACGCCGCTATTTATTAGTTACATCTGAGCGTGATTTTTGCAAAATCGCCGGACACCAGCTTTACTATGTATTGTTTCAGTGCCTCAAAGGTCAGGTTATCAAGTGCTTCGATGAGTTTGTCTTGCATAGAGAAGGTATGATCATCAGTGCCGATGGCTATCCATAACCGCTGTGAGCGTAACCTCAGATTTTTATCTTTCTCAGCGATTTGGGCATGTAATGCCGCTTTTATTTGTATCCATTGCGTGTCTTCATAGTTATCCAGTTGTGACACCAGGTCAGTCAGATAGTGATGATGGCGCTGTAGCAGCGTGTCGCTGTCATAATTGGAGGATTGCACATAAAACGCGATCCCTGCACGGGTATTAAACGGCGCATAACCCGCACCAACCAAGTAGCCAAGCTGTTGCTGGGTGCGCAGTGACTCAAAGTAATCCTGGCTGACTAGCTGATTGAAGGCCATAATTTTGACCTTGTCATCGACACTGCTGGTGGGAGCCTGAATATACTCAACAAATGCGTGCTCAGTGCCAGACTTCTCGATTTCTACTTGCTGATGAGACGAGATCAGGTTGAGTGGTTTTTTCAGGTCGTCCAGGATTTCACTGTAGGCAAACAGGGCATGGAGTTGCTTCTGCATATCCAGTGCATGATCCAATTGCCAGTTACCATGCATAAAGGCCTTTATATGAATAGCCTTGAAAAAATTATCTCGAAACAGGCAAAACTCATTGAAGCTGATATTTTTCAGGGCTTTGGCTAATTGCTCTGGGGTTGGATTCCAGGGCATCAGTTGGGCACCGAGCAGGCTAAATAGCTCGCTGACAGGTTTACTTTTGTTGTGGTTTTTCCAGTGCCGGATCAGTTGCTTTTTATACTCTGCAAAACGGGTAGCACTGATTGGCTGTTTGAGTAATGCCTCGACCAGTTGCAGCACAAGCTTGAGCTGACTGGCTGACAGACCTGCCGTTTGCAGTGTCAGACCACCCTGGTGAGAGCTCAGGTGATAGCTCAGACCTGCCAATTCGGCGGCATAAAACTGCTCTGCTACACTGTCCATAAACAAATCGGCGAACAGTCGGGTCATCGCCATACTCTTGTGGCTTTCAACCGAACATTGGGAATCAATTTCTAGATAAAAATGCCCTTTCGTCACACGAAAGCGCGTATCTTGCTTAAACCAGAAGGCAAATCCTGGCCTGTCCGTTAGCAGTGTCGGAGTTTTCCGACCGGGTTCAATATCATACAGGCGGTTCTCAAAAGCCAGATATGGATTTGCAGCAGGCAAGCGCATTTCGGGTAGCGGGGTGGTAATTTGCTCAAGTGTTTGGAGCCACTCAATGTTAATTCGCTCGACCTGATAGGGCGTATTGTACCACTGGGCAACCTTGCGGGTGACATCATTTTCACAGGTAATATCGGGGTGGATCAGGATCAAGCGCATATTATAAGGAGAGAGTAAATCCATGAGTTCTTCATGCAGCGCATGATTAAATGCACTCATGCAGTAATCGCCGTACAGAATGTCTTCTTCTTCATAATGATGCATGTTGATACTGAGTGCACTGACCCAGTCAAGTAGTTTACTTTGTTCCTGGTTTTCAAAAGCCAGTTCAAGCAGGCGTTTTTTGTCTTCGTATAGTGCCGGAAGTAGCGCGATTTGTTCGCGAATAAGGCTGATATACTCGAACAACATCTCAACGATGTCTTCATAGTATTCAATGCCATTATCCGTCAGTGCAAAGCTGATATTAAAATCTTTGAAGTTGCTGCCATCTACGCCGCCACCGGCGGACAAAGCATTGATCCAGCCATTTTTCTTTAAAATGGCGTACAGCGAGCCATCCCCTTCGTAGCCCAGTAAGTGAGCCAGGAAGCTCAGGCTCTTAAATTTATACAGCCTTTCTACATCCGGCATCGCGAAACTGACAATCAGTTTTTGCATGTGCTTACGTGGCTCAATGTGGAGCAACAGACCAAGATCTTGCTGGCGATACAGTGGCACGTCAATTTCTGGTTTGGGCGTGTCACAGCCCTCTAACGGGCTAAAGTAGAGCTTGGCCAGTCGCGCCAGCTCATCCAGAGACTGAGGGCCTGCCAGTACCAGAGTCATCCATTGTGCCTGATAATGCGCAGTGAAAAAGGATTCAATCTCTCGTTTGAAGTCACCACTGTGGTCAGCCAACGTGTTGTGATTCCCCACAGAGAACTTGGCAAATGGGTGAGCTGGGTTGACCGTCTCCTTGTGTACCTGAATGATCCGGCGGTTGTCGTCTTTGACTTTCAGATTGAACTCAGAGTCGATGGCATTGCGTTCATCCTGCAAGGCATCTTCTGTGAACAGTGGAGCGTAAAAGAATTCACTAAATCGATGTAATGCCTGTTCAAACATGGCTGAGCGGCAATCGAAGAAGTAACAGCTGTGCTCTGTGCCTGTCCATGCATTGCTCTGTCCACCTGCCTGGCTGACAAACTGGGAGAATTCTCCCCTGGCTGGAAAGGTTTGAGTTCCCAAAAATAACATGTGCTCAACGAAGTGTGCCATGCCTTGACGGCTTTGGGGGTCGTCAAAGTGACCAACATTAATGGCCAATGATGCAGCGGCTTTGGTGCTTGATGTATCTTCTACCAGGAGTATTTTAAGACCATTGTCCAGTGTCAGGTGACGATAATTTCTTTTATCATTATTACTCAGTTTCAATTGTGTGCCGCCGATATAGTGGTTAGAGACGTGGCTGCTGTTTCCGGGCTGAATGCTGGCAACAGACACTCTGGGTCGTTGCGATAGCCGGTCACCTCTGAATTAGCCTGTATTTTAAACTTAAGGTTTAGGTGCTTTTGTTTTAATATAGCGGACAATTTGGGGCAATAGCTACTGGTTGTCTTTAATTTTCTTGCCAACTTTCGGAGTGCTATGAAAACAATTCTGATCATGCGCCATGGCGAAGCGGGCCCTATGCAGGCCAATGATGCAGCCAGAACGCTGACACCACGCGGAATGACTCAGTCTGCAGCGATGGGACAGTGGCTAAGTGAGCACTTTCCTCCCCAGGCTGCCCTGGTTAGCCCCTATGTCAGGGCACAACAGACAGCACAGGGAGTGTTGCAGTACAACTCTGTGTCTTTTGAACAAACGTGCCATGATATTGTGCCCAGTGGTAATGCTGCAGTGGCTGTCGATTACCTGGAAACTTTGATCAGTATGCATGACACGCTGGATACCTGGCTGGTCGTGGCACATATGCCTATTGTCAGTTATCTGGTTGATCAACTGGTACCGGGTGAAATGCCAATATTTCCAACGGCTGCGGTCGCTGTGATCCAATATAACCCCGATACGCTTAAAAGCGAGTTACTCCAGCTGGCCACACCACCGAACTAGGCCAGCACAGACTGTAAATAAGTTGACTTTGTGCGGTCTAATGTCCTCCTTTTCGTTACGGCGCTTTATTACAATGGCGTCGCTTTCATGACACCGGTTACCATCTTTGGGCGGATGGTGCCCGGTTGTATTATATTTCGTCACTGAATAAGCCGTTAAAGAACACTGCTGTTTTGTAATTAAACGGACAGGTGTGCGTAGCAGGTTTATTTAACCCTGCGTGTTTCCGTTAGCGGTATCCTGCAATATGTTGTTGAGTAGAACGAGACAGTGACATCTGTATTTCAATTCGGTAAATCCGTTTCCTGCCACCATACAGGCAAGAGTTTGGTAAGGACAATTGTCCTTATTTTGAGGCTTTTTGTTGCGAAAAGTTGTTAACTCTTAGCTAACTTTCACGATATTTACAAAAATGTGGAAAATTTATATGCATAATTGCAGCAATTTGAAAATTTGCTGCTATAATTACGGCCGTCTCGTTCAGCCTCACATAGTCGCTTTGCACTCTCGCTAGTGAGGTCCGCGCTGCTCGTCATTTGCGCGTAAAATTGAGCGAACCAGCCATTGTGATACGGCGCCCAAATCAAAACCGTTGAACTCAAGAGTGCATATAAAAGGTTAAATCCCAACATGAAAGCAATGAAAAGATCTACGTTAGCAACTTTAATCAATGCGACGTTGTTCTCTGCTGTAGCAGGTACTTCATTCTCTACGCTTGCAGAAGAAGCGCAAGCCAAAAGCAATCAACTGGAAGTGATCCAAATCACCGCGCGTAAGCGTGTTGAGAACGCACAAGAAGTGCCAGTTTCTGTGTCTGCTTTACAAGGCGACAACTTAGATGCATACAGCTCAGCTGGTATGGATATCCGCTTTATGAATGCGAAGATCCCGAGTCTGTCGGTTGAATCTTCATTCGGACGTACATTCCCACGCTTTTATGTTCGTGGTCTGGGTAACACCGACTTCGATCTGAATGCCTCGCAGCCTGTTTCTTTGGTGGTTGACGAAGTTGTTCAGGAAAACCCAATCCTAAAAGGCTTCCCTGTATTCGATATTGCCCGCATCGAAGTATTGCGTGGCCCACAGGGAACACTGTTTGGTCGTAACACGCCAGCAGGTCTGGTTAAATTCGACAGCGTTAAACCAAGTCAGGAATTCGACGGCTATGCTGCGGTTTCTTATGGCAGCAACAGCTCAATTGACTTTGAAGGTGCCGCCGGTACAGGTTTGACCGATAAAATCTCTACCCGTGTCTCTGTCTTGGTTCAGGACAAGCCTGACTATATCGATGTGAAAGCACCGGGTTTCGAAAAAGAAGATTCTCTGGGTGGTTACAACGAGAAGGCTGCGCGCGTACAGTTTTTGTATGAAGGTGACGATTTCACTGGCCTGTTGAACTATCACGTCCGTGATCTGGAAGGCCGTCCTATCGCGTTCCGTGCTAACCTGATCGAAAAAGGCTCTAACAACATTAATCCATTGTATGATAACGATGTGGTTTACCAGGATGCGGCGTCTCGTGCGACTCAGAAAGTTGACACTCAAGGTCTGAGCCTGAAACTGGAATGGGATCTAAAAGAGCACACCATTACTTCAATCACTGGCTGGGAGAGCGCTGAAATTTATTCGCGTGCAGACGTTGATGGCGGTTACGGTGGCTGGGCTGATGCAAACGATGTACCTGTTGCCCAGGGCCCAGGTGTGATCTTCTTCGCCTCCGAAACGGCGGATGCTATCCCTGATCACGACCAGTACACGCAGGAGCTGCGTTTATCCAGCAACTTCTCAGGTGACTTCAATTACCAGGTTGGTTTATTCCTGTTTGAGGAAGACTTGACCATTGAAAGCTTCAGCTTCGATACGTCAGCTTATGATGCCGCTGCGCAAAACTATGGTCTGCAAAATGGTTATGCGGTTCAGTATCAGGACACGTCAGCTTGGGCTTTGTTCGGTTCATTTGATTACACAGTATCTGACGATCTGGAAGTGACCTTAGGTCTTCGTTACTCAGACGACGAAAAAGATTTTTCTGCTAAACGTACACAAAGCCCGTTTGGTATCCCGGGTACTCTTGAAGTGGCTGCTAATCCAAGCGACAGCCATGTCAGCTGGGATTTGAGTGCAACCTATAAGTTGACGGATGACGTCAATCTGTTTGGTCGTATTGCAAATGGTTTCCGTGCACCGAGTGTACAGGGCCGTATCTTGTTCGGTAATGATGTGACAGTGGCAGAATCTGAGACTGTGAACTCAATTGAGTTTGGTGTGAAGTCAGACGTACTGGATGGCCAGGGTCGCGTGAATGCAACCGTATTCTATTTCCAGATGGATGACCAGCAATTGACCGCAGTAGGTGGCGGCGCTAACTTTAACCGTTTGATCAATGCTGATACAACCACAGGTTATGGTTTCGAAGTAGACAGTGAATGGGTGTTGACAGACGAGTTGAATGCAACCTTCAATGTGAGCTACAACAAAACCGAGATTGACGATCCAACCTTGGCTGTAGAAGGGTGTGCACAATGTACGGTACTTGATCCACAAAACGAGCAAGGTCGTTACTTGTTAGACGGCAACAGCCTGCCACATGCGCCAGAGTGGATTTCAAACGCGACTTTGCGTTACACCAAAGAACTGGAAGACGGTGAATTCTTTGTATACACCGACTTGTCTTACCGCAGTGAAATCGACTTCTTCTTGTACGAGTCGGTTGAGTTTAAAGGCGAAGCGTTATTTGAAGCCGGTGTACGTGCGGGCTACGCGTGGAACTCGGGCGACAACGACTACGAAGTATCGGCGTTCGTTCGTAACCTGTTCGATGAACAGGTGGTTATCGGTGGTGTTGATTTCAACAACAACACAGGTATGTTGAACGAAGAGCGCTTTATTGGTGCTGAGTTCAAAGTGAAATTCTTTTAATTTCACGCTAATTTGAAGTGAAAACCCGTGAATGCTTGGCATTCACGGGTTTTTTTATTAATACTGTCATGCAACTCGGCCCCAGTACTGGTAAAGTACAGCTGGTCTAGACAGAATTTTAGAGGAAGAGAAGATGTCCGCATTTTGGAATTACCGCGTTATCTATTGTGAAGCTAGCAAAGATGCGCCAGAGCAGTATCAGGTACATGCGGTTGAGTACAATGAAAATGGTAAGGCGGTCAACTGGTCGGAAACGGGTGAATCACCTTATGGCCAGAGCATTGATGACCTGAAAGCCGATTTTACTCGATTGCAAACGGCATTCGACAAACCGGTACTGAAAGTAATCCGCAAGCCTCGCGGTTACGAGCTGGTAGAAAAAGATACGGGTGATGTTGCACACGCAGAGCCACCTGCCAAGGCTGAGTAATACCCATAACCGATAATGAAGGAGCGTTGATGAGTTTAAAGGCAATCTTGTTTGATTTTGATGGGACGCTGGCGGATTCGGAAGCGCTCCATTATCACAGCTGGCAGCGCGTACTGGCCCCATTTGATGTCACTTACAGCGAGCTGGCTTTTTGTGATGAGTTTTCTGGTGTGCCTACCCTGAAAACGGCAGAGATACTGCGCGCGCGGCACCAGTTGCCCCGTGATGCACAGGCATTGTGTGAAGAAAAAAACCGTCTGTTTGTCGACACCTCGGCTACCATCAGGCCCAGACTCATGCCCTATGCGCGAGAGATCCTGAGCTATACGGCACAACATTGCAAACTGGCGCTGGTGACTGGCAGCACCCGAGCTGAGGCCATTCCGGTACTGGAACACTATGACCTGTTGCACTTCTTTGAGTGTATCGTTACCAAAGACGATGTAAAACATCCAAAACCGCACCCTGAACCTTATATTCAAGCTTTGGTGTCATTACAAATTTCACCCGAGCAAGCCATCGCGATTGAGGATACAACAACCGGGCTCACCTCGGGTTGTACTGCGGGTCTTCAGGTGTTGGTGATCCCTAATCAGCATTCAGCTAAACAGGATTTTTCGCGCGCAGCCTGGCAGGAAAGCTCGTTGCAGTCGGCTCAGTCCTTAATTGAGCGCCTTATCGGGCAAGATTAGGTGGCAGTTTTGCTGATGACCTTTGCCACGTCACTTTAAGGCCATCGGCTGGCATTTCTGTTAACCCACGCTATGCTCTGATAGTGAAAGGAATAGGATTCTAACTCTACAAGGAGCGTAGCATGCACACCAAACTGTTTGGGTGGTTGCTGCTGGCCTGTCTGTGCCAATTGCAGCCCGCCTATTGTAATCCCACACCTGCTGTACAACTCGCCAAAGTATACCAGGCACAACGTCCGGTTATTCACTATCTGGTGAGCGAGAAGTTTGATGGTGTCAGAGCCATCTGGAATGGCAGGCAACTGTTAACCCGCAGTGGCCAGCAGATCCATGCTCCACATTGGTTTACCTCTGCGTTACCAGATATGGCACTCGACGGGGAGCTGTGGGCTGGATATGAGAACTTTGAGTTTGTCAGTGCGGTGGTACGCCGCCATCAGGCTTCGGATCAAGACTGGCGGCAGGTTCAATACCTGATCTTTGATGCACCGGATATAGCTTCCCCCTTTACGCAACGCTTTCAGGCATATAGTCAGCTGATCAATCGGCTGGCACAGCCGCATATTCGTGCGATAACACAGCATCACTTTTCAACTAAGGCCGAGCTCGATGACTTTTTTGCACAGGTTTTAGCGCGTGGTGGGGAAGGGGTGATGTTGCACGAGCGTCAGGCACTTCATCAACAGGGCAGGACATCGGCAATTCTGAAGTATAAACCCTATTTTGATGCCGAAGCCGAGGTGATTGCCCATTTACCAGGCAAAGGGAAGTATCAGGGGATGATGGGGGCGATTAGGGTGAAAACCTCCGAAGGAAAGGTATTTAAGATTGGCAGCGGGTTTACTGATGCACAGCGACGAAATCCGCCCCCGGTTGGCAGTGTTGTGACATACAGATTCCACGGGATCACCAAGTTCGGTAAACCGCGATTTGCTCGCTTTTTGCGAACAAGGCAGCCACTGTAAGGTGTGAACCCCACTGGGTTGAGACTTTTACTTACCACCTTGCTGTGATACAGTGCGCGACCTTTTTATGGTCGTGAGGTGAAAAATGATAGCAGGATTTGATTACGGTAGTTCCAATTGCGCAATCGGTGTGATGCGTGAAGGTGACGTGACACTGGTTCCGCTGGAGCAGGGTAAGCACTATCTGCCATCGACACTTTACGCTTTACACAATAGCCTGGTGAGTGAATTTGTGGCCCACAAACTGGCAGGATCTGCGCTCGCTACTGACTACCAAAGTGCACGTAAACCTCTGCTCAGTAGTGCAGCAATGGCGAGACGCGAACTGGACTTACAACCGACAGAGCAGGGTCTGTTTGTCGGTCAGCAGGCAATAGATGAGTATATTGCGTTCCCGGAAGAAGGATACTTTGTGAAATCCCCTAAGTCCTTCTTTGGTGCAGTTGGTCTGAAACCAGCGCAGCTTGCGTTTTTTGAAGATATTGCCACGGCCATGATTATGGAAATAAAAAGCCGTGCAGAGCATCATCTGGGATATTCCCTGAATCATACTGTCATTGGGCGTCCTGTGAACTTCCAGGCGATTGGTGGAGAGCAAAGCAACCGTCAGGCAATCGATATCCTGACTGTTGCCGCAAAGAGAGCAGGCTTTAAAGACGTTGAGTTTCTCTATGAGCCGTTGGCGGCTGGCATTGATTACGAGTCGCGCCTGACTGAAGATCAGAAAGTACTGGTGGTTGATATTGGGGGCGGTACCAGTGATTGCTCCTTTGTGCAAATGGGCCCGGGCTTTCGTGATAAAGCCGACCGTAGTGCCGACTTTTTAGCTCACAGTGGTAAGCGGATCGGAGGCAATGATCTTGATATTGCGCTCGCTTTTCATACCCTTATGCCGGTGTGCGGCTTGGGTGGTCAGTTCACATCAGGGTTACCTTTGCCAAATCCGCTGTTCTGGCAGGCGTGCAAAATTAACGACATTCAAATGCAAAGTGACTTCTACAGCGAGCAGATGCAACGTGAGTTGACTGGCATGTTAAGAGATGTATGCGAGCCTGAAAAATTGCAGCGTTTGTTAAAAATACAAGAAAACAAAATGACCCACCAGTTTGTACGTCAGGGGGAGTTGGCTAAAATCGCCCTGTCGGAGCAAGAAGAACATGCTGTGCCACTGGACTTTCTGGACAAGACGTTGAATGTCAAGGTGAGTGCGCAGACTATGGCTGAATCGGTAGCCAGCTGTCTGGAGCAAGCTGCGGCACTGGCAGAGCAGGCGATCGTTGAAGCTAAAACACAGCCTGATGTGATTTATCTGACCGGAGGCAGCGCCCAATCTCCGCTGTTAAAGTTGGCATTACAGCAGCGCCTGGGTGATATACCTATGGTCAATGGTGACAACTTTGGGAGTGTTACAGCCGGCCTGACTAAATGGGCGAACAGGCTTTACCAAACAGGCTAATGTCACTCCCTACCAACGGGGCAAAAGCTGCGCGATAACCACAGCAAAGTTGCGCGGCTTAACTGCTTTACAGAAGTTAGGTATAATCTGGCTGGCGTCGATTTAGCTCAGTCAAGCATTAGCGCTCCAGACGCTCTGCCAGATACTGCTCATAGTCAGGTAACTGACGCTCTATCGGGGTGGTCATCATCATGGAGGAGAGTAACATATCTGCGGTGGTCTCATTACAGGCGACCGGAATATTCCATACAGCTGCGAGCCTGAGCAGCGCTTTTACATCTGGATCATGTGGCTGTGAGGCCATAGGATCCCAGAAAAAAATAAGCATATGAATTTCATTCTCGGCAATCTTTGCACCAAGCTGTTGATCTCCCCCCATTGGGCCGCTCAGGAGTTTATGGACGGGCAGGCCTGATGTCTTTTCAATAAGGTTACCGGTCGTTCCCGTGGCATACAGCTGATGCATAGCGAGCTTATCAAGGTGTGACTGGCACCAGTTTACCATAGCTTGTTTTTTACCATCATGTGCAACCAGTGCGATGCGTTTTTTAGCCGGAATAACCTGCGACTTGGTGTCCATACTTACCTCATAATAATAAGTTAATTGCCAGTGCGACGAAGATAAATGCAGAGATCCTGTCTATCCAAATTGGCGCACTGGGGTGAGCGCGAAAATAACCGGCGATTTTATCGCCGCTGTAAACATACACACAATCAAGGGGAAAGGCTAGGATCGGGTAAAGTAAACCGAACATGGCCAGCTGTACTGTGGTTGATGTTGTGAGACTCTGATCAACAAACTGGGGAATAAAAGCAATAAAGAATAGCGCTACTTTAGGGTTAAGTACCTCGGTCATCATTGCCTGAAACATGACATTTTGGCGTTTCTTATTGCTTACATGGGGTTTTTCTTCATCGCACTCATTCGACTTTGAGAGCGTGTCTTTAAAAGTACGTATACCCAGATAGGCAAGGTATGCCGCACCTAAATACTGCACTGTGGTGTAGGCGGTTTCTGAGGCTTTGAGAATGGCCGACAAGCCAATCACAGCAAACAGAGTGTGGACCACACCACCGAGGGCAAAACCAAAGGCACTTTGCATGCCTGCTGCTCGGCCATTGGTAAAGGTCTGAGCCATTAAAAAAGCATTTGAAGGACCTGGTGCAATGGCAATGATAAAGCTGGCAAATAAAAAAGAGGCGAGTAATTCTGGGTTCAGCATGATGTGCTCTGATAGACAAGATTGCGTTTAGTTTACCCAGCTTGAAATAAAAAGCCTATAAAAAATGCGGGCATAAGCCCGCATATAAAATTGGTTGGGATACTCAACTGACTTAATGCGTGTTCATCCTTTTACAGGAAGGTCGCGCTACGGCAGTTAATCCGTTAAGTCGCTCAGTATCAGAACACAACAGTCTGACTCGCAGAACAAGTCGATGTGCTGCCTTGCTCACAAACCTGATAAGTGTAGCTGCCGCCACCTTTACCACTGATGCTATCTGTGTAGCTATTATCGTTGCTGGTTGTGACAATCTTGCTACCGTTACGGAAAATATCTACCTGAGATGTTGAGGCGCCTTGCCAGTTCAGGTCAACATATTTGCTGCCTTTTGACTTGTACCCATTAGCCGTTAGTTGCAGGTCGCCACCATTACCGCCACCAGCACAGCCATTGGCCGTCAGGTAAGCATTTGCGTCTGCCGCTTTAACAATACCGTAGCCAAAGTACACATCTTTACCAGTCGCCCCGCTATCTTGTGCCGTTGCTTTAAGTGCGGCACGGATTTCCTGACCGGTACACTCAGGGTGGTTTGACCAAACCAGGGCTGCAATACCAGACACGGCCGGCGTTGCCATTGATGTGCCGCTCATCAGACCATAGTCAGATGTACCAATTACAATATTTGCAGTAGAAGCTGCCAGCAGGGCTGAGCGATCTTCCATTGCAGCACCAATCGCCGGGATGCTGGTGGTATTGGTATCACCCAGTGTGCCGTATAGCATACCCGCTTCATTATTGATAATGATTGCGCCAACACCGCCCGAATTTTCGCAGTTGGCGACTTTGTCATGGAAAGAGATGTTGCCCCGGTCAATCAGACAGACTTTACCACTGGCGTTGGCATCAGTGGCTTCCGCCGTGCCCATAAAGTAAACTGATGAAGAGACGCTGCCGCTGTTTTCCATCGCAGATGAAGCGAATGCTGCGCCATCAACGCTCAGACTGGACGATGTTGCCAGGCCTGCCGGGTAAGTAGACAAGGTATCAACGCCACCGGCTGTTACTTCAACACAAATGGTTTCATCTTCACTGGCATTTTTGCCTTTGCCACTTTGACAGCTTGGAAACTGAGAAAAATCAGCAATGTTATTGTCGGCATCATTCGCACCGACCATCATGACTGACGGGTAACCGGCTGGGTAGGAGCGTACATTGTTACCGTCATTACCTGCGGCTGCAACCACCAGACCGCCAGCATTATTGAAGCTTTCAAAGGCATTTTCTTCGGTGCTGTTTGCGCCGCCACCGCCCAGGCTCATGCTGATGATGTTGGCACCTGCCTGACTACACAGATTTGCTGCGTGGGCCAGATCCGATGAATAACCCCAGCCTTCTGCATTGAATACTTTAATAATGTGCATGTCCACACCAGGTGCCATGCCAATTACACCTATGTTATTGTCCGCAGCACCCACTGTGCCTGCTACGTGTGTACCATGCGGACCGCCATGCTCGAACCAGTTACCAGTACCCGAATCGTTGTCTCCCGTGATGTTGCCCCAGATGAAGTCCGGGTTGGACATGTCCAGACCTGAGTCGATGACACAGACTTTCATACCGGCGTTGGCATCAAAGGTAACCTGGTTGGCTTGCGACTGATAATATGCGTAAGGAGCAACTTGTTGCTGCATTGGGTCGCCAGCATCGTCGTTATACAAACCCATCAGTTGACGCTTCTGGTCGACTTCAATCAGTTTGATGTGCGGATTATTAAGGAGCCCCTTAACTTCACTGAGCTCTTTGCCGCTAAATGTGGCAGCCAGGAAGCCCTCGCCGTCAATGTGTAGCTCTGCGCCCATTTTCTTGGCTAGTGCTTTAACGACCCCTTTTTTACTGTTGTCTACCTGGATGATGAATCTGTCGTCGTTTGCTTGTGCGGTGGTGGCGGCACACAGGCCGGCAAGTAGGAGTGAAGTCGTAAACTTGTTGAATGTCATTATTATTATCTCACAATTTATAATTATTTTAACTTGGTTACATTGCTAACCGCTGGTTAACGCTTGTTAAGATAGACGTAATATTGCGCTAACGTAAAGAAGAATTTTTCTATTTAAATGGAACGTTTGGGAATTAATTATTCGCTAGTTAGAATAAAAAAGTATTAGGAGAAGTCTGGATATATAGAAAATTTATTCTTTAAAACAAATGAAAATCGGTATCATTATCTGTGCAGTGCCTTTTTTTAGGATAATGATACCAATTGATGTGTTTTGATTATCAGGCTGGACTATGCAGGTTGTCTTTGCAGCGGCTAAATAGCAGACACAGGAAAGGCAGCCCAAGCAGCAGGTGTACAGCTAATTGTTGCGGGGCAGGTAATGCCAGTGGCTGGCTGAGCATAGCCAGTAGCCCGGCGCCACTCATTTGCATCACCCCTATCAGCGCTGATGCCGTGCCTGCCTGATTGGCGAATGGAGCCAGGGCATTGCCTGCGGCTGCGCCAAGTGTAAAAGCAAAGCCCACGGATGCCAGATACATAGGTAACAGATAGGCAAGCGGATGGTTTTGCGGCGCCATCATCAGTAACACACCGCCGAGGGTAAACAAGCTCAGGCCAAACCGCAGTGCCTGTTGTGAGTTACGCTTGATGAAATGTGGTGCGATAAAGCTGGCCGCAATGCTGATGGCAGCATTGATAGTAAACCACATGGTAAATTCTTCGACGGGCCGATTCAGCTCGGTCATAAGCCAACCCGGTGCACCCACCACAAACACCAACATGGCGGCCATACCTACCATAGTAATACACGCGTTGAACATAAACTGGGGACTGCTCAGCATGGGCCGGAAGCGACGTAAATCCAGCAGGTGGCCTGAGTATACAGTGCTGTCTGGTTTGGTTTCCCGATACAGCGCCAGCACCAGGATGAGGCCGATGGCAGCAAACCCGCTCAGAAAAGTAAAATTACTACGCCAGCCGAACTCTAAGGTCAGCCAGGCGCCCAAAATCGGCGCAAGGGCCGGAATAAAGCAGACTATACCGTTGAGATAGGTGATCATCTGGCCACTGCCTTTATGACCAAAGCTATCCCGGACAATGGCAAAGGCGCTGACGAAGGTGGCACAGGCACCCAAACCTTGCAAAACACGGGCAATCATGATCCAGTGCCACTCATCCAGCAAAGTGGCCAGTAGCGCGCCACTGCCAAAAAGTAAGATCCCGGACAGGGCGACCGGGCGTCGGCCATACTTATCGGCCAGTGGCCCTGCGAGTAACTGGCCCAGACCAACAGCCAGCATATAAACCCCGACGGTTTGCTGGATTTGTGCTTCGCTGACGGCTAAGTCTTGTTGCATATTGACGAATGCGGGTAAATACAGATCGATCCCCAGTGGACAAAACACCACCAGTAGAGCGAGTATAAAAATCAATAGTTTGCTGGTTTTTTGCTGCATGCTGTCTCCTTATGGCGGGTATTGTAGGGAAGCATGGAGAAAAAGACAGGACAAAGCGCCGGAAAGCGAAATTTTTTATTGCCTGGGCAACAGAAATGAAAAATAAGAACAGAAAGTTTTAGGGTGAGCTGTGTTTAACGTAATTTGAATCAGGCGACGTGGTTTGAGTGCGGCAGCAGTGCTGCCGCGATTTAATTAGCACCAGCAGGTGTGGTCACTTTTGCCGCTCAGACGATCACAAATGTGGCCGGTTGGCAGGCAAGCTCGTGGTGGTGAGCTCTCGCCGGCACCACCAACCTGAGGTGTGGCCTGGTTGTCCAGCAGCATAGTGTTGTCTAGTTGTTTTAGTTGTTTTTTCTTAAGTGCTAGTTTCATTTTCATGTCCTGTTGAATTGTTTTTGTTATACATATTGGTCAGTTACAAACTACTTTATAAAAATCTTGTTTGTCAACTGCTTTTTATACCGTGCACAAAACCTGCTTATGTTGACGTCTTTGTGCCGCGCATGACGTGACAAGATGCGATTAGGCCGTACAAATGCTCTCAGCAGAATTTTTGATTTCATCTGCCGCGGCGAGGGCTGTGGTGCGCATGGTTTGTCCTGCGTTGTCACCACCTCCGTTGTGGGTATCTATGCCACCTGCAACATTTGCGGTCATCAGCACCGGTAAACGAGTCGCGTCTTTAGACAGCATTTTGATTTGTTTTTTGATGAGCTTCATTTTATTTTCCTTATTGTATAAATTATCTCAATGTGTACCTTTTTGTTTTATCTTATAATTTACAACTAATCAATAGTTTATTTTTTGCTCTTACCTGGGCTTTTACTCTCGTGGAGTGGGTTTGGGCTCGGCGAAACTTTGGGTATCACTGAGCAGAATACTTTGCCAATGCCTCCGCGGTGCCGGGCTGCCTGCTATTTCCGGCTCTCCGAATCGCGCGAAAAACACCGGCAGTTCTGCCTGACTGAGACACTCTGCCAGTGCCTGCCTGGCATTGTCATGTTGAACCAGTACGCTAATTGGGTGCATGGCCCACCCCCATTGTTGTAGTCTTAACCACAATGCGCCTAAGCCAATCCCGGCACGAAACATCGCTTCATCCCCTTCTTTTCTGACATTCAACGACAGATAGTGAGGTCCGCAAGCGACTAATTCAGCCAGGCCTTTTGCCATTTTATCAGGCAGGCGGAGTAAGTTAGTCAGGCTATTGAGGCTGGGATGGAAAGCCATTTTAAAAAAGTGCTTAAATCCAGCTGAAACCGGACCAAACAGGTTGTGCAGGTAAAAGCCATCTTCATATTGGCGACGCTCGTCGAAGCGGATATAGCTATAGGTTTCGCGCCAGGCTGCTTTGTTGGCAAAGTCTTGTCCTGCAAAGGTTTGAGTCAGTGTGGCCAGAGCCTGCCCATGGGTTTGCTGATAAAAAATCCCAAGGGAGACTGGGTAAGGTTTGAGTAAGGCCTGTAGCTCATCGCGCTGTTGCTCGCTCAGGGCGGTCCTGAGATAGGGCGAGCGTACGGTATGGCGTTGCTCGAGCTGTTCAGACAGGCTGGCAAACGCATCGCTCTGATAGTCTTGCTCAGGTCCCGGCATAAAACGTATCAGCGCCCGGTCGTTGCCTGCTAACTTTTGTTGTTCTTGCTCATCACACCAACGCCAGTGTAGCTCGTAGCCTCGGCTGCGGATCAGCGCTTCCAGTATGTAAAAAAAGATCCCGCAGCTGAGCAACATTTCTCGCTCCAATGAGGGCAGACCTGTGAGTTTGCGGCGGTTATCTATGGCCAGATAACCACAGTGTATGACGGGGTCAAAATGAATCGCCCAGGGCTGACAGTTGTGCGATGAAGGCGCAAGCCTCGCCAGCTTCACCGCTTCAGTCAATGTCTGTTCAAATGCTGTATGTGTCATTGTCATTTTCCGATGTGAAGAGAGAGTGTTGGGGTGATCTCCCTGTCGCCTGCAATACAGACTGCGCAGCAAAAATACAACGTGTGCCAGAGCCAGTAGCTGGCCGGGGCTAGGGAGGCGCTGTGGGTATACACGCGGCCATATTCTGTTGTTCCACTGGTGCTGTGTTTTTGGATTGCGATGTCAGGTAAATCAAACGGCAGGCCGCGGCCGAAGGATTTTAGATAGGCTTCGCGCACTGACCACCGAGCTGTTTGCGCGACCAAGCTGATTGGCTTGGTTTTATCACAAAAGATATGTTGCTGAGCGCCAGCAGAGAAACCTCGATAAACCTGAAGGTCGATACCAACAGGATGTGCTGCACACGCAACAGCAGCCCAGGGACCGCTATGGCTGATGGACAAAGGCACCTTAGGTTGACCCTTGCCTTGCTCACCATATGGCTGACCGCTTGCAGCGTGAGCAAGCCGGATTGATGAGCTGTGACTGGCATCTTGTAAGGCCAAAGTTGCCAGGGTTCTGCCGAGCTGTTTGACGATAAGTCCCTGAGTCAGGCGTGGTGCCGAGCGTATCGCATTATCGACGCTGTGACCGATATACACAGCGGGTGAGACATGAGTCTCTCCCACTGATGTACAGGTGTGCTGGGAGATCACTGTTGATAGCCTTGTGCAATCCGTTCACCCTTAAACTCTTCAACCACTTCGGCCATTTCCTCAAAGCGGCTAACCAGGCTTTGAAATAAAGGCGTTGTCATGTCCTGTTCAAAGGCTTGTTCAGACTCCAGATAGATAGTTTCAACAAAGTGAAATGCTGCATCAGCCTGACTGGAAGCTTCAAAAACAGCGAACGCTTTAACTGAATCCAGTTTTTCGCATGCTTTATAGTCCGTCGTTTCTACCCAGTCGCGAAAGGCTCCCAGGTGTTTGATGTCTTTTAGGCGAATTTTGTGAACAATGAGTTTCATACTGATTCCTGTGAATGAGAGTGTAATAAAGTCAGGTGATAATTGATGCCACCGGTGCCAAAGGCGTTAATTGCACCTATCCGTTGTTGGTTTGACAGTGCCGGCCAGGGCAAGGCTGTTTGCGGGACTTGCGCCGGAATACTGTCAAATGGCAATGCATCATTGAGTTCACCCAGGATTGGGGTAGGCGGCATAAAGCTTTGCTCCAGTGCTGCCAGCATTTTTGCCAAACTGATGGCACCGGCTCCCGCAAAACAGTGACCAAAGTTGTATTTGCCTGACCCCAGATAGAGCGGCTGGTCGTGCTCGCGGCTGTATGCCGCACTGAGTGACTCCAGTTCAGCCTGATCACCCAGCGTAGTGCCAGTACCATGGGTTTCGAGATACTGCACCTGCTCGGGATTAACCGACGCCAGCTGAAGAGTCTTGTACATTGCCAGTGCCTGGCCCTGAGGGTCTGGCGCTGTCATAGAACGGCTGTCGCAGGACCCGGAAATGGCGTCTATTTGGGCGATGGCGTGTGGTGCGTCGGATTTAGTCTGCAGTACGAACAGGCCACCACCATCACCCGGGGTAAAGCCGTCGGCACCTTTGGCAAAGGGCCGAATGCGGGTTGCTGAGAGCATCATTTGTGCACCACATAGCACCAGATCCCGCTCCAGTGTGGCGGTTTCAATACCGCCCACAACCACGCCATCGTAGCGTCCGGACTGCAGCCCCCTGACTGCGTTATGCAGCGCGGCCATTGAACTGGCACAGGCAGCCTCGACGGCGATGCAGTCGGCGTGAGGGAGTCCCAGTTGTTGTGCCAATAACTTTGCGCCACCCAGACCTGTCGCACCGTACCAGCTCCAGCGGTTAATTTCAGGTGCATCGGGTTGTGGCAGATAGCAGGGTGCGTCAGGCAGTTGTGCCCACAGTGCTTGTGCGCCTGACTGTCTGTCTGCGCTGAGTGCCAGGTTACAGGCCAGGATCACGGCAGGTCGTTTAAATTCACCCAGCGTCAGAGATTCAGCGCCTTTGAGCAGCTGCAATTGTGAGACATCCAGACGAGTTTTTTTGGCGGGCATCATAGGCTTACTCAGGGCGACATCAAGCGCATTATGACTGTCAAAACTCATGGCTTTGTCTATATAGGTGCTGAGCTTTTGCGGTGTTTCTCGCACGAAGGCCTGTGCATTGAGCTGCTGTGCAGACTGCGGACGTAATACATCCTGTCCGTCAGCCAGAGTTTGCCAGAAACGGTCTTTGTCATTACCCAGCGCGGTAATGGGCCGATAATCCGTGATCGCGACCTGATCGTCGCTGGCCGGGACATAACTGTGTTGGCCTGCAGCAGAGATTTGCCAGTTCTGCCCAAGGGCCGCTGCACCGTTGCACTCAGCCTGACCATTCAGATGCATCTCGAGTATCTGATAAAACACCTGACTTGCACCAGCAAAATAGCCTGCCTGTGGCTGCTGTGATTCGGAGGTAACAAAGGTGCTGAGCTCCATAAGTATTGGCCAGTTTTGTTGCTGGGCCAACGCTAGCGGGCAGATAACCAGGCTTATTGCGCCTTCGAGCCAGGGCTGCTGTATTGAGATCCCCTGTTGATGCAGAATCTCGCTCTGCGGCTGGTGATGAAAGCACTGAATGCTGGTTAGTACAGCAAGCTTACTGTCCTGATAGCGAAAGTTATCCTGTGCAGCCTGAAGCAGTCTCAGTCCACCTAAATCACCGCCATCGAGTGTCTGACACTTTCCCCGGGTGTGTGCAAAATGTGCTATCCGGGCCGGGATCGTTGACGCCATTTCACCGACCCGATCGTGGGATGTGGCCCCAAAAGTGCTCGCCAGTGTTTGTTTGTACTCATCTATGCATGCCTGTGCATTATCCTGCTCACCCAGCTGCTCGGCCAGAGTGCGCAGCGCGGCTACTTTAGTGGCATTGCGGTAGGCGGAGTCACTTGCCATATGGGTTGCACACAGTTGGTCGCAATGATCGCGCAGTGATGCATCGAGGGTGAGCTGGCTCAGTGCTTCTTCGGCAGCGAGCATCGCCATGCGGGTCTCACGACTGACGGCCTTACGAAATAGTGGCGGAATAGAAAACTTTTTGTAATCAAAGTCATCTGTGTTTACCTGTCCGCCTTTGAGCGGCTCAGATGCGACTGACCAGCCAAAGGGGTGAGTAAACTGACCCGGGTTCAGCGTGCCCCGTTGCTTTAAGGCCGCAAAGTTAATCCCCTCAGGCAGCGCGCAGCCGATCCCGACGATGGCTAAGGGAGTCGTTGTATCTTTGCTCATACCACCAACTCCGCCAGTCGTTTACGATCCACTTTGCCGTTGGCGTTATGCGGCAGTTGCGCTGCTACCACTACCTTGTGTGGCAACATGTAGGCGGGCAGGTGTTGTTGCAAGAACTGTTTCAGCGCCAGTAAAGAAGGTTTTGCAGCATCGTCTTTGAGGGTGATCACGGCAATCAGCTTATGCTGTTGTTCGCCCAGAGCAAGGTGCAACGCGGCCTGCTCGATGGCCTCATGCTGATGCAGCAATGACTCTATCTCTCCCAATTCAACCCGGTAACCGTTGAGCTTAACCATATCGTCGATACGACCGCGATAAACCAGTCCGTCCTCGGTCAGCTCAACCAGATCGCCAGTTGCATGGCAGTGCTGTTGATGTAGCTCGGTAGCACGTGGCAAGTCCACATTGGCATAACCAGGCGTGACGCAGCGACCGCCAATCAGCAATTCACCACTTTTTCCCAGGCACTGTGAGAGAGGCCAACGTGCACCAGACTCATCTTCCAGCCAGCCGTCCAGTTCAGGCAACAATTTACCTATTGGCAGGTGGCGAAGGTGGCTCAGTTGTGTTTTATCAACCTGCCAGGCGACGCAGACATTGGTTTCGGTCGGACCATACCAGTTGTGTAACTGGGTATCAGCACTCAGGCAGCTGATCAAGCGTTGTAATGCTGCGACAGGGTAAGGCTCCCCGGCAAAAATCACTTGTTTTAATGTCGCTGTATGGCTGCTATTGAGCTCACCACTGCGAACCATCATTGAGAGGATCGATGGCACACTGTACCAGATACTGATCTGATGCTTTCTTATTCCCCTGATCAGCGCCAGTGGATCTTTTTGTTCCTGTTCGGTGATAAGCCACACACAGGCGCCCGTGCGCACGGCTGCAAAAAGATCAAA
This sequence comes from Pseudoalteromonas sp. AWH4_217, assembly GCF_056161105.1. Classification (NCBI taxonomy): domain Bacteria; kingdom Pseudomonadati; phylum Pseudomonadota; class Gammaproteobacteria; order Alteromonadales; family Pseudoalteromonadaceae; genus Pseudoalteromonas; species Pseudoalteromonas sp. AWH4_217. Next base: position 121,504 of record NZ_JBSWYM010000005.1, read on the forward strand.
GGTGCTTAAATCAAACGCAAAGCTGGCGTGATTGGCAAATGTATCTTCGCTGTCAGCCGCGGTGGTTTGCACGGCCCAGTCAATGAAAAAATCCAGCATATCATGGCTTATCTGCACGCCTTTGGGTGTGCCGGTTGAACCTGAGGTGTAAAGTATGGCGGCAATGGTGACATCCCTGTGCTGGCGTAACCGCGACATATAGGCCGTAAGGTCTTGCTCATAGTCGCTGTGATGCGCCAGGCTGTCGAGTGTATTCAGCCAGTCCTGATCCAGCACCAGTGCCGGTTTTGCCGCGGTGATGATCCGCTCAACCCGGGCATCAGGCTGACTGTAATCTATGGGAATGTAATGATTGCCACTGAGCCAGCAGGCATAGATGGCTGCTACCGTATCTGGCTGTTTTGGCAGGTTAAGCAGCACCGGTGCCTGACTTAAACCCAAAGCGCATAGCGCATTGGCTATCTGGCAGGCGCGGGCCGCGAGCTGAGCATAATCCCACTGTTGCTCGGCACAAATCAGCGCCGTTTTATGCGGTGTCTGCTGAGCATGGCTCAGCAGATTCAGCGCAAAACGGGCCGATGACGGAATTTTCGTCATACTCAGGCCTCCGCCAGTCCCGCTTTAACATCCTGATTGAGTGGTACGCCCACTTCCAGTGCACCTTCTACCAGAATACGATAGGCTTCATCCAGGTCTGCCTGGGTGTGCTCACTGGTGATACTCAGGCGCAAACGTGCGTCGCCAACCGCCACGCCGGGGAAGACCACGGTCTGACAATACAGGCCTCGGGCACGTACGGCGCGTCCCAGTGCCAACGTTTTTGCATCATCGCCAACCACAACAGGAACTATGGCCGAGTCGGAGTTTTCCAGGTCAAAGCCTGCCTGCAATAACAAGTTGCGGAAGTAATAAATGTTATCCCAAAGCTTGGTCAGACGCTCAGGCTCGCGCAGCATCACATCGATCGATGCAATAACACCAGCTGCAACGTGGGCCGGAATTGTGGCGGCGAATACATATGAGTTGGAGTAAAAGCGCAGGAACTCCACCACGTCGCCATCGCCACAGACAAACCCGCCCAGGCCGGAGAGTGCTTTACTCATAGTACCCAGTTCCAGGTCGACTTCGCCTTTCATATTGAAGTGCTCGGTAGTCCCTGAACCTGTTTTACCCAGTACGCCGGTTGAATGGGCATCATCAACTAGTACACGGGCGCCGTAGCGCTTCGCCAGTTTCATCAGACGCGGCAGGTCGACAATATCCCCATGCATACTGAACACGCCGTCGGTCACAATCAGTTTGCCACCCGGATGGTCGGCGTATTTGGCCAGAGATTTTTCCAGGCTGTTCAGTGAGTGGTTGTAGATCTTACGTTGCGCACCCGCCAGCTTACAGCCGTCTGTGATACTCATATGGTTAATGGCATCAGTAAAGATCAGGTCATGTTTAGACGTCAGGGCGGAAATACAGCCCAGATTTGCCGAGTAACCGGACGGGTAAACAATACAGGCTTCGCGGCCTTTCAGTTTGGCCAGTTTACGCTCCAACTCCAGATGCAGGACGTTACTGCCCGCAATAATCCGGCAACCCGTGTTGGTGGCGCCATATTGGCCAGCGGCATCCTGTATCGCCTGGATCACCTCAGGGTGATTCGACAGGCCCAGATAACTGTTAGAACCAAACATCAGAAACTCACGACTGGTGCCGGTGACTTCATCAAACATGACCGCACGGTTTTTACAGGGGGTTTCCAGTGGCATACCGTACCAGTAAAGTTGCTGCGCTTTTTTCTTGTCGTAGAAAGATTTGAACTCACTGGCTTTGTGGAACAGATCCGGATGCTGGATCCCCACAAAGTCACGCATTGTCCTGTTATCACCGTCGTCGCTATCTATCTGGTGCTGTACTTCGTCACTTTTCGCAGCCGGATTGAGCAGTTCATCAATCAAGGGGTTTTTGCTAACCAGCTCAGCGGCCCATTGCGCGCCTTTTTCTTCTACCAGCAGGCTGGCAAACGCCTGCTCCAGCTCAGCCAGGGTTTTACAGCCAGGAATTTTTAAATTGTCTCTCAATCCCAGCGTTTTCAGTAGTTCACCCTGTGCTGAGACCACAGTGACTGAATCTATACCCAGATCGCTCTCGATCTCGGCATCCATACTCAGTTCATTGGCGTTATAGCCACTGAAGCTGGCAACCACAGAAAGCACTTGCTCACGCAGCCAGCTGTGTGCATCTTGTGCGCCATCGGTATTCACTGTCGCCTTGGCCTCACTGAGGTGAAATTCCTGTGCGGCGATTTGTTCAACCGCATCGGCAATGCAGTGAATATTCTGGATGGACAGCGGGTTTTTAAGCTGTAGCTGTTTAGTCAGTGCTGCGGTTACTTCGGCCAGCGCAATAGAGTCTATGCCAAAGTCGTTTTCAAGATGACTGGTCAGGTCCAGAGTATTAGCAGGATACTCAGTCAGTTCAGCAAATGTTTTCAGGACTTGCTGTTGCAGGGTTTCCATAATGTCCGGATTTACTTTTGGATTCGTTGCACTCATTTTCAAGCCTCCTTATGCTTGCTCTGTCTGAAGGCGTTCAACCAGGGTCACCATGGCATCGACTGATGCAAAGTTGCCTGGGTGGATCTCCTGCATACCTATGTTTAACTGGGTTTCTTGTTTGAGGTAATCGACCAGGTCAAAAATGGCCGCCGAGTCAACGATATTTAATTCAAACAAGGGGGTTTGCGGCTCAAGGCCGTCTTTTTCGCCGTCCAGAAACTGCTCGGCGATATGGTCTAGTAATTTAGTGGCTAACATCCTGCTACTCCTTCTGTTATTGCCTGATCACGCTTTTTCGCCGACGATCAGGGTCCGTGGCCCGGGGATCTCAAGGATACGGGCATTATTGAATCCGGCTTCGTGGAAGCGTGCCAGATATTCTTCGCTGCTACTTTCAATACCACCGTCTGTGGATACCAACATATTCAGTGACAGCAGGGCGGTGAACTCAGGACCGGACTTATCATCATTAAGCGGCGTTTCTGAGGCAATAAAGCGGCCACCGGCTGGCATGGCGTTGTAGATATTTTTTAAGATGGTGACCTGGGTTTCTGGTGCATAGTCGTGCAGCATCCAGCCCAGGTGAATAAGGTCATAGTCACCAATGGGCAGGTTACCTGCGATGACATCGCCTTCCACGACTTCGATGCGATCGCCATAGCCTTGCTCACCCAGCTTGTCGCGCAAAAATGCCGACGCCTGAGGCAATTCACAGATGGCCAGCGACACACCCGGATGGGCATTGGCCACGGCTATTGGTAAGGTGCCAATGCCGCTACCGATATCCAAAAAGGAGTGGTGCTGTGAGAAATCGTAATCTTTGACGAAGCCTTCGATGAAGGGGGCGGCAAATTTGCCCAGGAACTCCTGGAAATCTGCTACGTCGTCTGGGTTTTGATACAGAATGTCGAACCAGCTGCGGTTGTCACCAAATACTGCTTCTCGCTGGTTAGTATCGCTTTTTACCGCGCTGCTCAGCTCTCCCCACAAGGGATATAAGAAAGTATCGATATGGCGGCCCAGCCAGCCCAGCCACATAGGTTCATCACTTAATAAAAACGCGTGATGCTCTGAGGGTAGCTGGTACCGGTTATCTTGCTTGGTCAGATACCCCATTGCATGCAGCGCGATAAGCATTTGCTCAGCAGAACGCAGCGGTGCGTCGATTTTGTCAGCCAGTTGCTGGGCGCTTAGATCCGTGTCGCGAAAATGGTCAAACAGCTTCAGCGATAATGCAGCGGTCACGGCTTTGGCCTGGAAAAAGCCCATCATATGGTTGACAACGTCTTGTTTGTTGAGAGTCATAAGTAATCCTTATCAATCAGTCATTTGTTACGGTGTGGGTCGCAACTGTGTGTGGCAGTGCGACCCAGATTTCATTAGTCTAAAAAAGTCGACAGTTCTTCACAGACACAAGAGAAAGCGCTGACAAAGCGATCAATCTCAGCTTTTGTGATCACCAGAGGTGGCTGGATCCGGATCACCGTCGAGCTGTTGGCGGTGACAAAGGTCAGGATTTGGTGGTCCAGACAGAACTTGGTGACAAATTTGAGGCAGAACATTTCACCCAGTGTCTGCTCCATGCGTTCCATGGCTGCTTGCAGGTGCTCCCGGACCGGATCGGGCAGGAACTTCCAGGTGCTGTGCCAGTCGCCGGGCAGACGCGTGGCGAACTCTCTGGCCGAGGCGGCAACCGCTCCGTCAAAGGTTTGTTCGAACTGGATCCCCAGCATCAGGCCTTTACCGCGAATTTCGGCCACAAAGGGATATTTATCGGCAATGGCCTGTAGCTCAGTTTTAAAATAGCTGCCCAGCTCGTCAGAGCGAGAGGCCAGATCCTGCGCAACGATTTCACGCAGTGCGGTCAATGCAGCCACTGATGCGAGGTTGCCGCCGCCAAAGGTGGAGGTATGTACTAAGAAGCGATCTGAGGTGCCATAGGCACGTTGCCAGACATCGCTGCGACACAAAGTCGCGCCGATGGGCATAAGTCCGCCGGACAGAGACTTAGAGAGCATCAGCACATCGGGTTCGATGCCTTCCCACTCACAGGCAAACAGTTTACCGGTACGTGCCAGACCGGTCTGGATCTCATCGACCATCAGCAAAGTGTCTGTGTCGCGACAGATTTGCTGAACGGCACTCAGATATCCGGCTGGTGGCACATGGACGCCGCCTTCACCCTGAATAGGTTCTATCATCAGAGCACCCACATCATCACGTTGCAGGGCGTCACGCAGTGCATCTAAGTCAGCAAAAGGCACTTCAACCATGGCCTGGATCAGCGGCTGGAAGTATTTACGGTGTTTTTCCCGCCCGGTAATAGACAGGGCACCCAGGGTTTTTCCGTGGTAGCTGTTTTTCAGATAGGCAATACCCGGCTTACCGGTCGCGGCCTTGGCCAGCTTAATCGCCGCCTCAACGGCTTCGGTGCCTGAGTTACTGAAAAACACCCGGCCCATATCGCCCGGGGCTAAATGACACAGCACTTCCGCCAGCTTGGCGGTATGCTCCGGTACAGAAATATACTGAATAAAGTTAGGGCCTTGCTCATCCAGAAAAGTCTTCACAGCTTCGCTGACGGCGGTTGGGTTATGACCCAGATTCAGACAGCCATAGCCTGCCACCATATCGAGATAGCCGGTACCTTCATTGTCATACAACATAGTGCCTTCGGCTTTACGGAATACATTGTCGCAGCGCTGTTGTTTTAAAAACTCCACCATCATAGGGTTAATAAACTGATGGTGGCGGTCCAGGGTGTCTTCTTTGGCTGGGTCCTGGGCCAGGATGTTATCGATAAAGGTCAGTCTCTGACTGGTGTCGCCTTTGTCGATGGCATAAATGTCCTGGTGATAGTAGCGCTTCAGGTTGGTGACATGCTGGCGGTCAATACGCTCACCAAATGAGGCCAGCGGATAGGCATAAAAGCCATGTTTTTCGGCCAGCTCGCCGATTTCCAACACCTTGACCGGCTCCAGGTAACGACCCAGTGAGTAGTTCTCACGGCGTTGCTCCAGGGCCAGCACTATCGTTTCAGCCATACAGCCATTGAGCTGTTGTTTGATGGTGACATTCAGTGATTCACCTCCGAGTTTGACGGCGTCGGTTGCTGTGACGCAGCCGCCATCGATGATTAAAATGTCATCGCGGGCCGGGCGGGCATCGACATTGACGTCCCGCGGCAGCGCCACATCAATGAAGATGGAACCGGGTTGCAGTTTCGCTACATCAATCACGTCACCAGCTGAGGTGGCCCCGGCAAACAGCTTGCATTCGCCATACAAGTCGTCCGGGTTACCAGTCAGGCTCACCCGATTGTGGTATTGCTCCGGCAGGTGGCTGAGCATTTCAGCTTTGTCTTTATGGCCAGCGCGGTGCAGCAGTTTCAGATTAAACCCTTCTGCCAGTAACAAACGACTCAGTGCCAGGCAGATAGAACCCGGGTACCCGACAATGGCCACAGTTTCTTTTTCCGGGTTGATGTCCAGCCACTCTTTGATTTGCATCAGGGCTTTGTAGCCGGCATAGGTGGTCAGCGAGTTGCCCGAGGTAATCGGGATCGGGGATTTGGCGGCGGTGGCTTCGCCGCGGCGACCGACAATAGAGGTAAAGCCACCCAGGCCAACCAGCTCTGCGCCGTCAGCCACAAACTCTTCCACGCCAGCGACCACACGCTCGGCAATGCCTCTGGGATCGGCAATCATCTCTTCGGCTATCAGTGGCATGTATTTGATCATGCCTTCACAGGTCGCGCCGCTGGCTGAGGTGATTTTGGCAAAGTTCATAAACGGAACCAGGTTGGCTTTGCCCCACAGTTCACGGTTGTAGCCGGTATGTTGATCCTGAGTGTTGCGTTGCAGCAGATCGAGCATTTTAACGTAGCGTTTCAGGCCGACTGAGGTCGGGTGGGCGATAAATCCAAACTTCATGAGTTAATTTCCTGTGCTGATGGCGTATCTGAATCGGTGTCGGGGGTAACAGGCTCTGCGCTGTCGCGCTGCCAGCCTTTGGCGGTGGCCAGTGAAATGCCATCCCCTTCATTGTTGTGGCCCAGTACCACGGAGAACAGCGTCAAACGTTTGCTCGCTGTCAGTGCTGTGCGAACTGCCGTTTCATCAAACTGAGTCAGGGTCTGGGCGGAAATGTCAAAATCACCGATTTGTTGCTCAAATTGGGGCTGCTCTATGTTGACCAGACGCATCTGACGTGAGGTGCGGTTGAATAAGATCCGTTCCTGATAGGTGTTGATCACTGACAGACCGCCATTGCAAAAATAGAACACGCTGATGCTCTTATCGAGCAGCTGAGGGTGAGTCAGGATATTGTCGATAAATGCCGGTAAAATATCGGGCACAATCCCTTTGGCCCCGTCGCCGATAAAGGCGATAACATTGGTAGGGCTGGTGTAGGCGAGATAGCCACTGGCAAGCAGGGCGTCGCCCATCAGGGCACGACCATACCAGCCCGAAAAGCCGCGGCGTGTTTTGGCCACGTTACGTACGGCGGAAATGCCACAGCGACCAACATCGTAGACACCGGTATAGTCAAAGTTCTCTTGCTCAATTAAATCTTCAATGACACGATTGAGCTGGCAGAAGAAATAGTTCGGTGACATTGGCAGACTGGGTAGCTTGCTGAGCACGTCAGACTGGGTATCCGGGTAAGCCATGATCCGCGCCATACGCTTGGCACGCAACGACTCGCTGACATTGAGGTGCTTTTTCACGGCCTGCAGGAAATCACGACAGCGCATATGTAAATGCAGATCGGCAAACGGCGACAGATGGGTTTCTTCCTGGGTCAGTTGCACCAGGTGGACCTTGCGCTCCAGGCGGCCATCGGAAAATGGCGTCGCAATCTGAGCAACCCGGCTTTTAATCATAAACAGACACTGCTCATCAGTACTGTTGAGCTTGTCTTTGGTATGAAAGTAGTTGTAAACCCGCGGCGTATAACCGTAAATGGCCAGTGTACCCAGGTAATTGTCGTTGCGTTGGCCCTGATAGTATTTAGGTGCAGTGCCAGGGTGAGCGAGGCTGTCTACCAGCGCAATACCTGCCTGCTGGGCGATATCATGGATCAGGGCATACTCGTCTTCACTGACCGGACCAAGCTGCCAGACCAGCTTTTCTGGTCCGTTATTGATAAGCTCGATGGCCTGACGGAGCTCGTCGGTCATGATTTCAACGGGCTCATCACTTGGATTCGCAGGCAGGGCTTCGAGTGCAGGTAAATCCAGTTCCAAAGAAGACTCCAGAACATTCTGAGTGGCCAATACCACAACCGGTCCCTGACCCTGATGATAGAGTCGGTAAACTTCTGCCAGGTTTTCACCTATCTGTTCAATTTCATCCATGTATACATAGGGAATGCGCTTAGCTGCCAGTACCTCGCGCATGTCTTCACTGGCAGTGATGGTGCCCTGGAAGCTGTACCACTGACTCAGGCGGTTTTCGGCAACAACGATGATTCCCTGAGCTGCCGTTTCTTTCAGGTTGGCCAGGGTACCTTTAAATTCATCCATCATGCCGGATGTGACCACCGCTAAAAACGGCATGCGGTAGAGCTGCCAGTTGGCAATCGCGCCACAGGCAATGGCGTGCTCATTCGGGCCCCTTAGCACCAATGCGCCTTGCTTTTCGGCGTGACGGTCGAGATGACCGATGAGGTTGGAAACCACAGAGCCGGTGTAGTACGACACCAGCCAGTGCTCGGGCGCAGTTCGGGCAAAGAAGTTGATCAGCTGATCGCCCAGAGTATTGTGCAGCTCCAAAGAGCCAACAGGTTTGACCCGGCGGTTGGCATAATTCATTTCGAAAAAGTCCATCCACAGTCGCAATAGCTCGGTCTGGAAAGTGGCCGGATCGGTGCTGCGCACGATTTCACGATATTGCTGCGGTAAATAGCTGTAGGGCGTACGCAGTGCGCGAATAAAGGTTACAGTCGAGAAGCTGGTGTAGAAAGCCGGAATGCCGATTTTCTGCATCGCACGGTAAAAGGCATCCAGATCGCGGTCAACCTGATCTATGCTGTCGTCCTGAAACCCCATTGAGGTTTGATCATAAAACAGCATGCCAACCTGAAAATCCGGCTGATCATTCAGGGCATTGCTGTGAATAATCTTACCGGTTGCTTCAGCCAGACTGGCGCATTGAATGACCTGAATATTGATCGCTTTTTTCTGTCCTTTCAAGAACTGGATCGCTTTGCTTCTCACTTCGTCGTATAGCGAGCAGGGGACTAGCGAAGGGTTTTTCAACGCCAACTCCGATTGAATATGTACCCGGTTAAACACATAATCGCGGATGTCGCTCAGGACGCTTAATCCGGTGTGGAAAAACTGCTCGTCACGGGTGACTACGATTACCCCAACGGTGATGGTGTCTTGTTTTGCACCACTGCGCTGCGTCTCGGCTTGCCATATATGCTCGAAGCCGGATGCGCTCGACTGAGTGCTTAATCCTGTAATGCTTGTCATAATTTATTCCTTCTGCTGCCTGTTAATAACTCGGTTCGCTGGAAAATTGCACGCAACGACCCGCAACGGCGGCAGCACGCCACTTGCCGTTGTACTTTTAAGTTAAATGTTGTGAGTGCGGGTCAGTGACCCGCAATGGGTTTCGCTATTCTCTTTGGATGATCACTGTGCCCTGGTCACCATCAAGGATCAGCGTGTCGCCACTTTTGATGGCCGCAGTGGCACTGTGTAAATTCACCACCGCTGGAATGCCGAACTCTCGGGCCACGATACAGCTGTGTGACAGGGTCGAGCCGATGTCCGTAACAACGCCACTGGCAAGCGCGAATAAGGGGGTCCAGCTGGCATCGGTAAAGCGCGCGACCAGAATTTCTCCCGGCTCCAGTTCACCAGCCTGGGTCTGCAGGTCGGTGATAACGCGGGCCTTAGCAACTATCTTGCCGGGGCTTGCTGCCAGGCCACTCATCGAATCGCTGTGCTCTTGCGAGGAGGTTTTCATCTTAGGCGTATAAGGCCCAATGATGGCCATTGGGGGCTCTTCGGCATGGAGGTTAAATAAATGACTGTGACGATTGGCATTGAGTAGCGTCTCGCTGAATGCTTCGGCGGCGCCCATACGTCCGGCGACATAGTCACGCAGTCGATTGAAGTCGATGTAGGGCAAGTCTTCAACTTTAGCCAGGTTGTCTCGCTCCAGACGTGACAGCACCTCCAGAATGATGCAGCGGTAGAACCAGGTTTCGGTGATAAACGTCGGACGTGTTGCTTCACGGCGCTCTGCCATCACACCATACAATTTAATGATGGTTTTGAGTTTAAATCGTGCACCTGCAGGTAAGGCTTTAAACAGCTGCTCGCTGTCGGCTTCGCGCAGGCTCTCGGTTTCTTTGAGCTTTTTCTCCAGATCAACCGGGTGTTTAAGGTACATTTTCATGACCTGTAGCAGGTAACTTGGGTCATCACGCCAGCGCGGGATACTCAGCTCAAATTCCTGACGGCCACGGGCGCCAAATTCAAGTAAGAAGGCTTCAAACGGGCCCTGCCAGAATGGCTGTCCAAGCGGGTGAGCTGGGAGTATTTTAACCAGCTCTTCGGCTTCAAAACGCTCAAATACGGCTTTTAGTTCATTGTTCTTCTGTACATGTTCAACCAGATCCAGGATCCCACGTGTGACTTCGATAGTACGCAGGTTGTTCATAGAGGCTTTGATGCGATTTTGCAGCCCCTCACCTTGATCTTTAAAGTGTTCTTCACAGGTTTCCGCCAGTGCATCGTATAAAGCAAATGACTGCAGGAAAAACGGCATATAGGCGGCACAAGAGTCGAGGAAGTACTGGTCGATGCGAGTCAGCTCAGTATCTAACTCACTGAGTGACATGCTGGACAAGTCCAGTGCCAGAAAACGCTTAGTCTCGTTTTCTCGCAGGGCAATCATGTCCTCAACAATTTTGCCTGCATTACGCATATTGTGCACTTGTTGTTTTAGCCAGTGCCAGGCACTTTTGGCGTAGTCCCAGCCCTCAACACCACGACCATAGGGGTTGCGGTAGTTGCTGAAATCTATGTCTGAGGTCGCATAACGGGTGGTGAACTTCATCTCGTCCCGGGTGGGCGGACACTGACGCAACATGTGTGCGGAGCCGGAGATATTCAGATATACCTGGCCCTGGATATAGCCCATGTAAACTTGCCAGTCACTAATATCTGCCAATCCCATCGTCTTGATAGCGGGACCATGGATGTGCTTTTGATAGAATTCACAAAATGATAAACCAAGCGGCGTCATCAATCCGGTGACTATCTCTCCGGTATCCATGCGAGAAAAGAAGGCGCCGTCTTTGATGCTCTGATCTTGCTCCCAGGGGTTGGCATAAATGGGCTCGGCTTTACTGGCCTGGGTCGTGACCGGGCGAGCCTGTAGCAGCCAGATCTTGTCGTCTTTTAGTGCCCATTCGATATCCAGCTCGGTTTGATAGAGGGCCTGAGCCTGCTTTGCCAGCGTCAGTAATTGTGCCAGTTGCGAGTCATTCAGACTGGCGGTTTGTTGTTGCGCTGGTGGGGTATTCAGTAAAGTGACCTGACCCTGAGCATTGCGTTGACAATACTGAGGCTTGACCCGGATTTCCTGTTGCAACAGTGCACCGTTTTCTTTGTCCAGAATAAAGCTGTCGGTACTGACCTGACCCGATACGACGCCTTCGCCCAGACCCCAACAGCTGTCAATAACCACTTTGTTGGTATCGCCACTGAGTGGATCCTGAGTGAACATTACCCCAGCTGCATCGGCATCGACCATAGTTTGCAAAACAACGGCAATGGCGGTATCAGCTGCACTGCTGTTACGATATCCTGCGGCTCGTTCGGCCCACAATGAGGCCCAGCATGCGCGTACTTTTTCCATCACGCTGTCACTGCCCTGAACATGCAGGTAGGTTTCATATTGACCCGCAAAGCTCTGGCTTTGACCGTCTTCATCCAGTGCGGAAGAGCGCACCGCGATTTGTGCATTATCACCTAATCCCTGATAAGCAGACGCAATAGCTGTGCGTAGCTGCTCAGGGATATCAGCACTGAGAATCGTTTCACGTACTTTATCCAGCTCTGATTCGCTAAGTAAGTCGTCTGGCAGTGCCGTGTTAACAAAGGTCTGATAGGCCTCAGCGGTAATGCAAAAGGCGGGTGGTACGGGCAAGCCCGCACGGATCAGATGATTCAGTGAGTGGCCCTTGCCGCCCAAATGACCGAGTTCCAGTTGTTCGTTGCCACTGAGGGCGACGACGAGTGATTGGCTCATGATACCGTCTCCTTGCTGCGCGGTATGGCAGTTTTATCCGTGTGTAGTAATGCGTCTTTAACCTGTGCTGAAGCCTGTTTACCTGCAAAAATGGCACTTTCCAGGTTGCCTATCCCAACACTGTCCTGATTGGCAAAATAAACGCTGATATGTGGTTGTGAGGCCTGCTGGAATACACCGTTGGCCTGCTGGCCTATGACCGAGGTGATCAGTGCCCCGGGCCAGTACCAGATCTGAATGTCTTCGACAATGCGTGGGTCTATCCCTAAGTTATTAAGCATCAGCGAAATTTCCTGATAGGTTTGCTGCTGCAAGCCTGTGAAATCATGCTCTGCGGTACGTCCCTGGCGCTCCGGACGTGTCGTTGGTTTTAGCAGGGTAAGTACACCGCCTTCACTTTGGTTAGTGCTGTCCATCCAGTTAGCTACTAAGCAGGTTCCGGCTTTACACCAGGCGTAGGGTTGCTCAGGGCGATCTGGTTCGATCATATAGCCGCCAAAAGAGTGACTGAGCACAGGGCGTGACAATAGTGCATTGGCCAGATAGTAATCCTCATGGCGGATTTCTTTAATGGCATTAAGCTGGACTTCAGGCAGTGAGGGCAGCCACTGTGAAAGCTGGTGCTTAGGGGCTGCCCAGATGAGCTTTTTAGCTTTTACTGAAATATTATGATGCTGTACTTTTGCTGTTAACTGAACGCCAGCCTCAGCGTTGTTCAGATTGACCAGGTTAACATCGCTTTGCAGTGTGACATTCGTTTGCTGATTAAGATGTGCGACTAGGGCTTCACTGATATGTCCGTTGCCCCCCGGAAGCGTCACTAAATTGCCCCTGAGGTAGCCGACCAAAAAGTGCAGGCCGACATAGGCAGAGACCTCATGAATATCGAGACATTCTACTCTGAGCGTGGTAGTGACTGCATTTTCAACCAGCTTGCCCAGATTGCGAGGTGGTTGCAAATCGTCCGGGAACGACGCGGTTTTTTCTGGTTCAAACAGGTAGCTGTAGAGTGAGATGTTGTCCAGCTGTGCCATTGCTTCTTTGCTCCAGCCACTTTGCTCGTGCCAGGGCACCTGAGGAAAGCGCTTGGTACCCGGAGCAAAACCGTCCAGAAAGTGGTACAGATCGGCAAATATCGGGTCGCCCAGTTGTTTTGCTGCGACAACATAGGGTTTACCAATTAAGGCGTTGAGCAACAATTGGCCCGTTAACCCCCATACCGCAGGTTTGAGCAAATAACTGGGAAATTTTATAAAACCTAAAGTGATCTCATTTAGGCACTTGAGCAGTAGAATCGTATCGAAGAAAACCAATGTGTCTTGTGCGTTGGTTTTAAATTTATCTTGCAACCCCAGTTTGGTCAGTAACTGATCCATATCCGAGCCTGCTACGGGTTGTTGAAAACATACGCCGGCAATGGGGTGGGGCAACGAGCGGTGACTGTTACAGCGTGCATTACCGCCAAACGTTGGGCTTTTTTCCAGCACCAGCACGCGCTCTGTATCAAATTCGCTGGCTGCCGTCAGTCCCGATACGCCACCACCGATAATGATCACGTCGTACTCCTCAGCCAGCTTAGGCTTGTCAGGAGATTTTGCCAGCGCCTTTGGCTTGGCAAAATCCTGACTGGCAAAAACGCGTTTTGCACCGGTGCGGCGGAACTGCTGACGCAACATATAGAGCGCCGCGATAATAAAAATGGCATCCAGCGGAATAACCTGCGGCTGAGAGCGGTGCAAAATGGTGATAAACACCGCCATCATTGCCAGCTGACCGTAAATAACAAAACGGGTCCAGCGTGGATTTAGCCACAGTACCAGGCCCGAGCCGAATAGTGCGACAGCGACCAGAATATTCGCAATATCTCCGTTATTGGCCAATAGTTCACTGAGCCCACTATACCAGGTACCCTGATTGGCTGCGGCAGCCTGGCGCAGAATATCAGGCACATTTTCTAACTGTGGAAATGCTTTGGCCAGTCCGGCCAGCATATAAAGTACGGCAAAGATCCGTTGAACTAGCATGTTCATGCTCCTCTTAAGCCAAGTTTTCGGGCAATGATTTCACGTTGGATATCGTTGGTGCCTGAGAAAATACGGCTGGGCAGCGTATCCAGCAGAACCTGTACAATCCCCATATCGGCATCGATCGCTGCGCCACCAAAAGTGGCAATGGCATCCAAAGCGGACTGTACTGCATACTCTGAAATCAGTAACTTGCTCATCGCAATGTCAATTTCAGCATCTTGACCCTGATCGTATTTCCAGCCCGCGCGATATAGCATCAGGCGGCACTGTTCCAGGCGTAATTTAATGTCGATGATGCGGTTTGATACTGACTGGAAGTGGCCTATTTTCTTGCCAAACTGCTTGCGCTCCTGCGCGTAGGCCAGCGTGGTTTCAAGCAGCCGGTCCAGTGCACCAACAAACAGGGCAAACAGACATCCTTTTTCCCAAATCATTGAGTCATGGAAAATGGCCCCTCCGGCTCCCTCAAACCCAATACGTTGCGACTCGGGAACAAACACATTGTCAAAAAATACGTCGCCCATCGGGCAACTGGCCAGGCAATCCTTTGATTGGCTCGCGCCGGTTGACAGGCCGGGGGTGTCTTTTGCAACGATGAAAGCTGAAACGCCCATAAACCCATGACTCGGGTTGGTCCTTGCGTAGGCAACGAACACATCCGCGACAGGTGCATTGGTTATATAAGTTTTCTGGCCATTCAGACGATAACCACCCGCTTCTTTGCTGGCTGTTGTCTTCATGCTATAGATATCTGATCCTGCGCCCGGCTCAGTTGCCGCATTGGCAGCAATCAATTTGCCAGCGACTAAAGGCTCCAGAAAATCACGTTTGAGCTCATCGCTCGCAAACCGTGCAACCGGCATCACACAGGCGAACAGGTGCGCACATAAAGAGAATGACAAGCCCAGATCCTGACTGCCTTTGCCCAGGGCTTCTACCATTAACATGGTGTTGAGTGCCCCAAGGTTAGCACCGCCATGGGCTTCTTCCACAGCCAGTCCGGTAAAGCCAAACTGAGCAGCCTGACGCCAAAGCTCCGGGGAAAAGTGATGATCTCGTTGACGCTGGTGTGCATCCTTGTTCAACACTTCAGAAGCAAAGCGAAGCGCGGAATCGTATAACTCGGTCTGATAGTCGGAAAGTTGAAAATCCATAATATTGCACTTTGAGTTGGTTGAAATACTGCTTTTGCATTAATTGCTATTATGGAGACTTGTTAATGTACCTGTCAATCCTGTTAACCTGTGTTTTTTAAATGTTTTATTTGGGTTTTATTTTTGTGATTCACATTCTCTACACTATTTTATGGTACTTGATTCAATAATATGTTTTTAAAGGGCTTTTCTATTTCCTATTGTGGCTTTTTTATGACAGGGAGTGAACGCATTCTGGATTTTTATTGTTAAATTATTATTAACTTTATATTTTTTTATCATGATGTGTACGCCCGAATTGGGTAGAAGCCTTCTCAATCGTGCTGGCAAAAGTGAATGAGTTTGTCGTTGTCAGGCTCAGCAAAGAGCGCATCATGCTCATCGATTCTGGATATAAGCCATTGACATTGAAGCCTGACGTGATAAAACGGACATTCAATAAACAACAAGAAGAAATTCATGACTTTTTCAACCGCCCTTACAATGCATAATACCTGGCTGCTCAATTCGGCCAGTGTGTGGCGTATTGTCAGCGGTTTGTAAACGTCAATTACTAACCGCGGCAGTATCAGCGGTTAGTGATGTTTCTTTACTTTAGCCTCTCATACTGCCCCGCTTTCGGGAGCTTATTATGCCAGTCCAGGCATCTTACATTTTGGTTATCATGATTTGGTCAACGACCCCGCTGGGGATCGTTATCAGTAGCGCGGGTATGTCACCAACATTAAGTGTGTTTTTACGTATGGCTATTGCGCTAGTGCTGTGCTTTTTTATCATACTGATTGGCCGTTATCGGGTTCCTGTGTCCCGCCGGGCCTGGACCTTGTATTGTTACTCCGGTTTAGGGATTTTTGGTGGTATGTTGCTCAGTTACCTGGCCGCACAGACTGTGCCTTCCGGGGTGATATCATTGGTATTTGGCCTTGCTCCAGTGTTGTCGGGCCTGTTTGCCCAGCATTTGTTGCACGAGACTCGCTTTAGTGTAATCAAATGGCTGGCTTTGGCTTTGTCCTTAGTCGGCTTGTACCTAGTTGTTATGTCACAACTCACAGAGCTGGATCTTGCACCCCGCGGATTGATTTATGTACTGGGTGCGGTCACCTGCTTTAGTCTCTGCGGTGTGATGGTTAAGCGTGTTCGTTTGGTTATTCACCCGTTAGCCACCACCTTTGGTTCGCTCCTGCTGGTGACCCCAATGTTTGGTCTGGTGTGGTGGGTGAGTGATGGGCAACTCAACATGCAGAGCTGGCAGCAAAGCTCTGTGCTGGCTACGGTGTACTTAGGTGTGTTCGGCTCTTTGATCGGGTTTATCGCTTATTTCCATGTGTTACAAAAACTCAAAGCGAGTACGGTTGCATTAACGACCTTGATCACACCAGGGTTTGCCATGCTGCTGGGGGCCTGGATCAACAATGAGCGGATCACTCTGACTTTACTGACTGGCGCATCCATTATTATGGTAAGCCTTGCGGTATTCCAGTTTGGTGAAAACGGCTGGTCAGCTGTGGCGAACAGGATGAAAAAGCAATTGTTATAAATCGTTACATTGGGCTACTGATCCGAGGTTGGGAACATGGTAAGCTTGTCGAACTGACCGGTAGAAAGTGCGTAACTGGGTGTCAGTGCTGGACGCACTCTTACCATTGAACAACTATTATAATTATAAAGCTGAAGGACGATGAAGTTAACATTCCAAGATTTCGAGTTTGACTGCCAAAACCTGGCTTTGTCAAAACAAGGTAGAAAAATCAGTATAAAAGAAAAGCCTGCCACGCTGTTAGGGTTGTTTTTATCGGATCCCCAAAAGATCTACAGCAAGGCTGAGATTCTTGAGCATGTCTGGCCTGGCAGGACGGTGACGGAGCAAGTTGTATTTCAGAATATTGGTCACTTACGTGCGCTATTTGGTGATGACGCAATTAAGACCTTTTCCAAGAAGGGTTATCAATGGCAACTGCCAGTAGAACCAGCTGAGCCCGCCGAGGAATTGATTCAGCATGATGAGGCAACTGAGCAGCCTGTTTCAATGCCCCAGCCACAGAGTTCCGGGCAACAACAACAATCGCTTCAGCGTTTACCCTGGAAATGGTTAGCGCCACTGGCAGCCTTGGTCATTGGTGCAGGTGTTGTTGCCTTGGTGGTGTAAAGCAGGGAGAAAACACGGTGGTCGTTTGCCATGTTACCGCTTCTGCCATAATGACTTTCATATGTTGAGATTTCGATGACCAACACGACCTACTTCCCTTGATGTCGATTTTCAGACTATTTATTGGTCTTACCTCAAGGGAGGTTTGTTGACAGCGTTGTTAACTTTATATTAATTTTTACTCCGTATACTGGTGTTCAAACCGTAAGATAAGCCGTTTATTGTGAATTTCAGGTCAAATTTGGCCGACTTTCCCGAAAAATCTGGGTTAACTTGCAACAGAAGGGATCATCACCAAGGAGTGCTTTTGACTACTATTGCCTACCATCACAATTCCAAAACTATCTGTACAGATAGCCTGACCTCGACCAGCCAGACTATTGTGTCCTGGGCAACGCGTAAATGCCAACGTGTTGAAGACGGCTATCTATTTGCTTCTGGCAACTGCGCCGAAATTCATCATCTCATTACTCAATGGCGTGATAATCAATTTGGCGACATTACTTGTTCATTCTTTTTTGTGGATGATGGAGGCCATGTCTTCTTCGGTGAAATTCGCCATGGTCGACGCTTTTTAGAGCCTCTGTCGCTAAACTGGGCCATTGGTAGTGGCGCAAACTGGGCGATTGCCGCGATGGATTTCGGTCGCTCTGCATTTGAGGCCGTTGAGTATGCGTGCCTGCGGGACAAATCCAGTGGCGGATCGGTCATGACCTACAAACACAACGAAAGGGCGCTTTGGCTGTGTACACCGCTGCACGCAGATGCCGCTATGAGAGTGAACTGACAGACACCTGATAATAGCTTGCGATCAGTATAAGGCGACCTTTGCGCTGAGGATCGGCGCTTAGCTGTGACATTACTTTCTCGAGATTATCTCTGTTCACGCCGGACAATTTTCTTTGTGCTTCACACAAGGCAAGCCAGGCAGCAAGTTCATGCTGGGGAAGTTCACAATAATGCGGGTTAAAGCCCAGGTATACTTCCAGCGCGTTTAACCCTTGATGATTACGTACAACGAGCGCGTCGGCCAGAGACTCGTTACGTTCAAACAGTAGCAAGGAACGAATGTAGTTAAAGGGAGGAAGCGGGTTTTGTGGGTTGGCAAACAGACAGTGCAAAAATGTATTACCCTGATGGTTGGTGACATTAAACGCATTGGCGGCCTGAAGTGCCGGCATAAAAAAGTCCAGCCGTTCGCTGTTATTGATCCCCGCAATGACACTTGATGGCAGGCCATGGTGCGCTACACAGTGGGCAGTGATATTTTGATAATGTTCGTAATTTGCCGTGTGATTACTGGCTACATCAAAGCAGTGCCTGAGCTGTGCAGAGCGCTCTGTCGGTGTTGCTTGTTCATAACAGGTTAAGATACGTGCGAGGCTATGACTGTGTATCGCCTGGATCATATCTGTGACTGCCTGCGTGGTATCCGGTGCAGTCTGAGAGTTCGTTGTTTTTGTAACCATATCCGTTTACCCGAAATAGCAGGCTGAGAGGTCTGCTGCATTTAATTAGCCTTTGTACGTATTATACCCAATGGCACGAACACGTATCCAGTCAGAAAGATAAAATCTGGCTGTGGTTTAAGATCCTTGGTTTGGGGAAAATACTCCATGACGTGTTAAGGATAAAAGGTACAATAGAGAAATTATTCATTCAGGACAATTATTAATGAAGGACCTTACTCAGGGAAAAATCCTCACTCACCTTATTACGATGGCCGCTCCAATGGCGGTTGGGATGTTTATCCAAACCTTGTACTTTCTGGTTGACCTGTATTTTGTCGGAGCACTGGGAGCGCATGCGCTTGCGGGGGTTAGTAATGCGGGTAGTGTGTTCTTTTTTATAATGGCGCTGACCCAGGTTCTGAATATTGGTTGTGGCACTTTGGTTGCCCACGCTGTTGGCAGGAAAGACCGTGTACAGGCCAACACACTATTTCATCAAAGTATGCTGATTGCTGTGATTTGCTCTGTCTTGTTGGTTGTACTGGGTTATGCGTTTGGCCACGTTTTCTTCGAGTTTATGACGCCTGATACTATGACTCGACAAGCCGCTGTAGACTACTTTTACTGGTTTCTGCCAGCATTAGTGTTGCAATTTGGGCTGACCGTCATGGCCGCAGCGCTGCGTGGAGCGGGCGTTGTCAAACCAGTCATGTTGATTTCTGTTTTGGCAGTGGTCCTGAATATTATTCTGTCACCTGTTTTGATCTCTGGATGGGGGAGTGGAGTTGCGCTTGGTGTGTCAGGGGCTGGCCTCGCCAGCTCTTTATCCGCGATATGCGCTATGGTGATGACGGTTTGGTACTTTGTTCGTAAAGTGGATTATCTGACTATGCCCGCAAAGACGCTGGCACCTGAGCGTAAAGTTATGCTGAAAGTGATTAACCTGGGCTTGCCATCAGGTGGAGAGTTTTTACTTACATTTATGTACATGTCGATAATTTACTGGGCGCTCAGCCAGTTTGCTGCAAGTGCTCAGGCTGGATTTGGATTAGGGGTCAGGATCATGCAAGTGCTTTTTCTGCCCGTTATGGCTGTCGCGTTTGCTGCTCCTGCAATCGCGGCTCAAAACTATGCTGCGGGAAGGTACGACAGGGTGCACGAAACCTACCGATATACCAATTTACTTACCTGTATGCTGATGGCCATGTTGACCTTGATATGTCTGGTAAATTCCAGCTGGTTTTTTGCGCCTTTCAGCGATGAGCCACACGTCATTTTGGTTGCGGCAACGTTTTTGGGGTATGTTTGTCTGAACTTTGTACCTGCAGGTTTTACATTTGCCGCTTCTGGCATGTTTCAGGCTTTGGGAAATACCTGGCCTGCCTTGTATAGCACGGCCAGTCGGTTGGTATTGTTTGCGGTTCCTGTAATCTGGTTAGCGGGACAAAGTGACTTTGAAATCGAGCAGATCTGGGTGTTTTCTGTTGCCACGGTCTATTGTCAGGCGATGATCAGTTATTTGTTGCTGCGCCGTGAGATGAATAAAAAGTTGGTGCATAGCAATGAAGCGCCAATCCCCTCTCCTGTTCGCAGCTAAACAAGGTGGACTAACACGGAAAAGTGATGGTGGTGTTGCTACAAAAACTTGCGCTTGCGCTATTCTTAAGGGGGAGTCAGTGAGTTGATTACCACCTAAGGCGCAGGAGAAAGGTATGCATAAAGGTGAAGTGGATTACGGAGAACGACATCCGAAGGTATTGATGATCTGTGATGACGCTCATGAAATGGTGGGCGTATGTAAAGTGATCAGTTCACAGGTTACTGCCTTTAGAACACAAGAGGGAGCCCGGGATGCACATAAGGTGATCCGCGAGGGAAAGCCCCCCGTGCTGATTTTTGCTATGTTGCATGTTAAGGCGAGCATAGAGACCTACAATTCACTTGCGCAGCGCGGGCTGCTGGGCTACCCCCACAAGAGTATTTTGTTATGTGAAAACAAGGAATCCGGGGTTGCTTTTCGTTGCTGTATCAAAGGCATCTTTAACGATTATTTCGTTTTTAAGCCCATGTACGAAAATTACCGACTCAGGATGATTTTGCATAATATCTTGCAACAGGCGGAGGACACCCAGCAAATCACTGAGCTAAAAGAAGAGCATTTTGGGCGTATCGATAACGGACTAAAACAGCTGATTGATCAGGCTGCCAGCTACCGGGTCAACACTGAGCAATCTTTCCAGCAAGTCAGAGAGTCACTTAGCGAAGTTCAGGAAGAAGATGAAGTAAACGCGCAGTTATTACAACAGCTTAAAGAAAAGCATGTCTTGCCTTTGCTGGATAAGTTGCAGCAACAACTGGTGAAAGATATTCAACAGATCACCAAGCAACTTAATGACAGCCACTTTACTTTGAATGAACTGGCCGATTTATTCAGTAATTCACAAGCGTCCGCTTTTACCTCCGTACTTGAACACGCTGGTGAACATAAGGAAGAGGTACATCATGATGAGCCCGATCACGATGTACGCGAACATGAGGCGCCATCCCAGCATGCAGACTTTCACGCGCATGAAGACCCGCATACTGACCACGCTCATAGTGATGAGTCGACGCACGCCTTTGACAGCAACGATGTCCCTGAGCCCGTTATGGCCAGAGATAAACGGATAATGATAGTTGAGGACAATGAAATTTATCGAGAGATGATTTCAGGGATATTGCGGGAGCAGGGGTTCTCTGTTGACGGTATGGAAAACGGGCTGGCTGCTATCAAGGAGCTGCGCAAGCATCGCTACGATATGATATTTATGGACCTCTTTATGCCAGGTCTGGATGGTTACAATACGACTAAAAATGTACGTGCCATTGAGCATTGTCGCGGTATTCCCATTGTCGCCTTAACCAGCAATCGAAATAAAGATCTCATCCGGAAATGGGCTACGCTGGGGCTCGGAGGCTATATTGTTAAGCCCTCCACTAAGCGCAGTATTTTGGACGCCGTAAACAAGCTGCTAGGCACTGAATGTGTCTGATTTAATTACATACAACAGGTGAAGTGCTGATTATTCGCCGTGATTGATAAGCGCGTTAAGTGCTTTGATCTCCTGAGCTATGTTGATAAGCACAGCGCGACAATCCTGGCGGTCACCAGACAAGGCGGCGTCTTCTAACTCAGCCAGGTATTCACTGCAACGCTCAGCGCCAATGGCCCGCGCTGATGTTTTTAAAAAATGGGCATGCTCTTTAAGCTCAGCATAAGCCGCATTGCTGTAGGCGGCTAAAAAAAGTTTGCAGCTGGATTCTGCCTGAGTCACAAAGTCGCGCTGAAATCGGGTAATGGTGTCCATGTCTTCGCCAATCAAGTCAACGAGGGTTTGCGCATTTAATCTTGCCAGTTGTGAGTGATCACTTGCCATACCATTTCTCTATTACTGACTTGAAGCGTTCGAGTTGAACAGGCTTGCCAATACAATCATTTATGCCGTACAAATGGCAGTTTTCCAGCTCATTTTTTACCGCAGCTCCGGTGACTGCCACTATCGGAATGGCTTTGCGTGCCAACTGTTTTTCAGTCTGGCGGATACGTTTGGCCATTTCGTAGCCATCCACAACGGGCATATGACAATCGGTGAGTATCAGTTTGTATTCATCTCGTTGCCAGCTTTCATATCCTTGTTCGCCATTTTCTGCCAGCGTACAGGTGTATCCGAGCTTTGCGAGTTGTTTAACCATCAGGTTCTGATTAAAGGTATTATCTTCGACCAATAATATGCCGGGGCGTAAACCTGAGATATTGGCCTGTACTTCCTCTGTTTTTGTCTGGCTTTCTCCCGAAGGGTTTTCCTCAGTATTATCTAGATTGGCCGGTTTGTCTGTGGTGTGAGTCAGTAAGTGCATGACTTGTCTAGTAATACCATAGCGCGTTGCCAGGCCAATATTCAGCGGGGCTGCATCCGGTAGTATTGTTCTGAGTTTCTCGGCCACACCTGTTTGATGACATATAAGTACCTTATGCTCAGCAAGTATCTCTTTGTACTCGTTCAAACGTGCCAGATCCTGTTCTGATTGTACACAACAGCACACCAAAGTGCCTGAAACTGATGGGGAAGCCAGCTCGTCCAGTTCTGTCAGGTGCAGGTCATCGGTGAGTGTATTAAGTACGGACAGCAGGTGCGGCTGAGCCTGTGCACTGTGGGCCGGGATAACATAAACATGTTGAAATAAAGACGGCGCAGTGTGATGTGAGAACCTATGTAACGGAATACACACGCGGAAAATGCTGCCGCGATCCAGTTTGCTTTTCAGTCCGATGCGTCCTCCCATCAGGTCAACGATTTTCCTTGAAATGGCAAGTCCCAGACCCGTTCCACCGTACACCCGAGTGGTAGATTTGTCCGCCTGGGTAAAAGGGTGAAAGAGCTTTTTCTGTGTCTTTTCGTCAATACCTATGCCGTTGTCTTTCACCAGTATACTGAGTTCTCCCTGACTATGACTTTGTACTTGCCAGTCCACTTCGATCACCACATTACCACTGGCCTTGGCAGGAGGACCGCTGAATTTGATGGCGTTACTTAACAGGTTGAACAGCACCTGCCTGATACGGTTTTCGTCGCAATAGAGCATAGTCGGAAGTTGCTCAGATTCAATAACTTTAAGGCTGACACGGCGCTTCTCCGCGTTTGACGCAAAAGTCAGGAGCACGTTATGAAGCGTTTTTGAAATATCGAACTCTCTGAACTCCAGCTCCAGTTTACCAGCTTCAATCTTATTGATATCCAGAATATCATTAAGTATATCAACCAGATTTTTAGCCGAGACAGAAGCTGTTTCAAGCAACTCCATCTCTTCCGGGTTGTGCTTTTGCAACGAAAGCAGTTCGAGTGAACCTATAATGGCATTCATTGGCGTCCTCAGCTCATGGCTGATCATAGCCAGGAAATCGGATTTGGCACGGCTGGCTTGCTCTGCTTTAGTGACGGCACATTTCAGATCGGAGGTACGGCTCTTAACACGTGTTTCTAACTCCGCGTTCAGTTGGGATAATTTCGAATAAGCGCGATAAACCTCGGACTGATCTACACATACACCGTCAAGGCGACAATGATTACCATAGCCGTCATCTGTGACAACCCCTTTAGCAAAGATATGTAACTCTTCTTTATTGGGCAGCACGGCCCGAAATACATGCTCGAAATCCTCCCCCGTTTCAAGGGCCTCTTTTAGTCCATTTGACACCCTCTTTCTGTCCTCGGGGTGAATTCGTTCGAGCCACTTTTCATAACTGCCTGTATCCTGGGCTGCCAGATCAAATATAGCACTGGTTTGAGGATCCCAGTCCCAATGCCAATGGGTATTTTGTCGGTTGACTCGCCAGGTACCGACTTTGCCGGCTTCCAGTGCGATGCGACGACTTTCATGTGCGTTATTGAGGTGGATCAGCATTTGTTTTTCTTGTGTGCACTCACGCAAAATACCAAACAAACTCAGCTGGGTGTCATTGTTACGGCGCTGGTCACCACTGAGTTCAAACCAGTGAGGCACCGAATCGAGCATGACCCTGAATTCAAACTTCAGCCGTACATTTGACTGAATGTGTTCTTCAATGAAGCTCAGCGCCAGTGGCTTGTCGTCTTCGTAAATCAGGTCGATGAAGTCTTGCCAACTGGATAGAGAGTGGCAGTGCAGGAGCTCGCAGAAAGTGCGCGAAAAGTAGGGCTGTTCAAAGTCTGCGCTGACCTGCCATACACCAATGTTGCCGCATTGAAGTGCCAATTCAGCCAGTTCGTTCAGATATGACTGGTGTGGGTGTCTAACCGAATTGAGTACTAAACAGGTCTCGGCTGTCAGGTTGCCACTGATCGCCAAATTGAGCCGTGTTCCGCAAGCTAACTGCGCCTGTGCTGAGCTGCCAGGTGTTTGACTCAAAAATGTACGGTTTTGCTCGTCTGTGTCAGTGAGCTGACAATAGTCAAAAAAGTTGCGACGTATGTCGGTTTTGCCAGTCAGGCTAAGCAGAGTGCCCGCTGCCTGATTGCAATCCAGTACCTGCCACTGGTCATTTACGGTCAGTAGTGGAAGATCCAGTAAGTGGATATCCATGTCATTTCCCTGCCTGATTTTGCCTACTATTAGTATTGTTCAAATTATGAGCGTTGTGGAAAAATTTGCTCAGGTAATTGCACTGGGTAAAGATGTTATGGGACACAGCTTGTCTCTGGTTCAATTTTGGAACGTGAGTGAGCAAGGTACCTGAAGTACCTCTTAGGGGATTATCGGCAGAGCCATCAAATTCATCCATTGTGCGGTCAGCCTCACTAACGGAGGCTGACATACCTGATAAAGATTAGAATTTATTGGCCGGAGGCCAGTTTGGATTGGCGATTTCATCTTCACCAACAGCGGTGTTCGCTTCTATGGTAATGGAGTGAGGTGTGTCTTCTTTTGGTATGGTCACTTCAACCACATAGTTACTACTTGGGTTGGTTCTAATCTCTTCCATGACCGCCATCAACTCACTCACCGTGGTGATCCGGCGCCCTTCTCCGCCAAATGCCTCGGTAATATTGGCGATTTTCCAGGCGGGCAGGTCGTTGTAGCTATAGACCTTATCGAGCAACTTGTCTTGATAGTCGACGGGAGGCGTTCTGAAAGGGTTTGGATTAACCAGATATTGCTCTATGCCATAGATGCCGTTCGCCAGCACAAAAACCACCGTGTTTTGCCCATAAGCATGCTGGTCCGCAACAGCCTGACAGGTTTCATGAAAGGCGCCATCACCCACGACCACGATAGCCCGTTTATCTGGGAAAGCACACTTAATGCCAGTACCTGCAGGTACTGAATAGCCTATGGACAACCACGCCGCCTGGGCGACAAAGCCATCCTGCGTCGGTATTTTAACGCTTTGTGCGCCAATCAGTGGGAACCCGGCATCTACAGCCAGGACATCATCTTCATCCAGCCACTGACTGAGGGTGGCAAAAAAGCTGTCATAGCCCAGTTGTGACTCAGCAGATTGGTTCTTTAGTGCAGGCTTATGCATACGTAAGCCTTTTAAGTTAGCGCTTTGTTGCTGTGCCAGAGCAGTAAACTCACAGATCAGACATTGCAGATAATCCGCTAATGTGGCCGACGCATAATAGGTTGCGCCAACGTAAACCCCTCCCTGTGCAGCGAGAACAGTGCGGCTGCTGCGAATGTCTTGATTGCCAGTGTCTTTACCAGTCGTCCAGGCACCAATGCCAACCAAAACACCATCGTCCCCAACTAGCGTCTCAACTTCCGCAGGCGTCAAGGTGACACAGCCTTCAAACCAAGGGTGGGTTTCTGCAATAACCGACTTGCTCAGTGCGGAGGTGACAAAATGAATATGCCCTTCTGGCAGCGTATGGTTACGGTTTATGACCTCAAGCAATTCTAAAAAGGTATCCTGCAATCCAAAACGCTGCAGCTCGACGCCTGCCCAGAAGATACTTTTGGGCTGACTGAGCATCAGCTCGACGGTTGCTTTGGCTGCCTGTTGCGCCTCACTGACCGTGACGCTGGCGGGATTGTTAAGCTTCAGGGACTGAATTGGTTTAATACATTCTGCCCGCCAGACATCTTCACTCACCTCAAAATACACAGGGCGACGTTCCGTCAATAATGCTGCCAATGCTGAATCAATCTGGTGAGGTGCTTGATTCGCATTCACAATACGTTCTGCGGCAACCGTTATCGGGCGAAACATATGAATGTCGACAAACTCATACCCAGTGGTGTGCGAGTACAGTAGTCCGGCATTTTTTGAGATTTGATCTTCTTTGTTGGTGGGGGCGCCGTTTATCAGGATCACCGGTACTTGTTCAACGAAGGAGCCGGCAATGGTATTGAGCAGACTGAATGCACCAACACTGTAAGTGACGTACAGGGCGCTTGGGCCTTTGAGTCGGGCATAGGCATCCGCAGCAAAACCGGCACAAATTTCATTGGCATTACCACTAATTGTTATTGGGGAATGCTGATCAGCCAGTATGGTATCCAGCAAAGCCGCGGTATAGTTACCTGCAACACCAAACATGTGTTCAACACCAATTTCTTCCAGTCGCGCTTTAAAATAATCGGCAACACTAAAGGTTGGGGTAGCTTGAGTCATCAATTTTCTCCTGAACAAGCTGGGCGGGTTTCCCCGCCGTTGGAAGGTAAGGCACCGGGATTGGCGCCCGGAGCTGAGTTACTTAAGATCAAAGTAACTGAGGTTAACACCCAGAACGTTTTCAACTTCCGAGTGTTTCTCCATTGGAGCGCTGCCCGTTGAAAAGTTGGGCTCAATGTATTGGTTAATCAGCTTGGAAGCATTTTCTTCATAGGCAACTTTAATGGCTTCTGACGAACTGATGTGCGTTGTCTGCTCATAGACCTCGCTTAGCGGTTGTAGCCCAAACCCTTTTTTAAGCGCTAGATCGGTTGAGCGCAATGCGCCTTCTACCCACCCCTGATAATCAGAAAAGGCTTCACCACAGGTAAACAGATTCGGCAACGGCTCTGCCAGTTCTTCCATTACTTTTTTATCATCAGCGCCGACTGCCCATTGGTGCACACCGAATCCAAACTGCTGGCTGGGCGGCACATCAAAGCGGACACCGCCTTGCCAAATTCGGGCGCTGGTCAGAATTGGCTCTGGCACATAATGTGTGTTGAAAATATCTTTGAAAAAGCGGGTGGCTTGCTCGACCACCGCGGTTGAGGCCGGGTAGATATCGCCCGGGATATCGGTGACATATTTGTCCTGGTGTGGGTGATGATAGGTTTCACCAATGTTTTGCAGCGCACTCCAGAAGTTAATGTTCAGGTAGTCACAGTAGATAGTCAGAGCCGCAGGGCGCTCGTACTTTTCGTTGCTAATATGATCCAGTTTCGCCTGAGTACTCTCACTCGGGTCGGTTTTACGCTCCTGGTACATCAGGGCCGCGACTAATTCCTCATTGACCGCATAAAAGGGGTAAACAGAGCCGGTGGGCAGATCCGCAAAGTTCGGGCCAAACTCAACTGCCGGGCGCCCTGTGGTGCCGCGTCCCCACCAGGCATTGTCGTAATAAAGGTTGATCTTGAGCAGGGGTTGATTCGAGGTGGTTTGCAGGGTGTTCCACAGGTGTTCAGACCGTTCCTTATCCAGAGTATTAAACGCATTTGAGCGAACAAACAGTTTTTCCAGTGCCAGGCGAGGGAGCGCCAAAATGACTTTGTCTGCTGTTACTTTGCCCTTATGGCTGCGCCCACTGTCATCGGTGTGCAGATAATGCAATTCATAGCGGTTGTCCGCCTCGAGATAAGAAATTTCCTCAATACTGGTTTGCAGGTGAATGTTGTCAGTGCCGATTTGATCTACAAGCGCATTCGGCAGGGTGCTGAACCCGTCTTTGAATGTTTTGAACTGGACACCCGCCGGGAAATCTTCCAACAATTGATAGGCTACCCCCGCATTCATCTGGGACAAAAAGGTACCATTAAAGCCGAGTACCCGGTACAGCATGTTAATACATTCCTGAGAATAGCCCATCGCAGTGTACAGATCCCACAAGGTCCACTCATTGAGGGTTTTTCCTTGCCACTGACATTCCAGGCGAAATGCTTGCCAGAACTCTGGGCCTCTGACTTCGGGGCGTGCCTTAAATTGTGGATTGGCTTGCAAAATCCGATTGAACACCACATTGACAATGTCTTTTGGGTTAACCCCTTGCTCAGACGGAGCCAGGTTGTACAGTTCTGACCAAATCTTGTAATTGTCTTGTGCAGCGGTATTCACACTGAAGCTCTTGCCGCGGAAAAACAGACGGTTGTCACCGCCACTGTTCATCGGGAAAGGAACTATCTGATCCTGCAAGTCCAGGTTCAGAAATAGCGCCATTAAATCGTCCATGCCATCAAATAAAAAGCGCATACCCCCTTGCTCTTCTTTTACCGTAATGGTGGGTGGGGTATTACTGTGTTGATTTTTGAATTGAATTAAATCTGAGTCAAGCCGGCCGCCGGTACGATTGGAACGCTCAAAGATAGCAAGTTTCTTACAGTCAGACTCATTTTGCAGGCGCCACGCACTGTATAGCCCGGCCATACCAGCACCGACAATGGCGACCTCAAGGTGTTTTGGGAGGCTTTTATCATCGATTTCATTGCCAAAAGAATAATGCGTCATAGTAGTTCCTTAGTTTGTTATTTACCGTTTTTGTCACAAACGACGGCAACAATCTGTACGACGACTTCTGTTCAATTGTGCGGACTTGTTTTATTTGCCTTTCACTGGGTAGGGGTGAAAGCATGAGACGGCCGCAAATACTTAAGCCTTATTACAATACTGACACCAAAAAGACATAACCCATATCAAATGTAGCACAAGGGTTAATTTTTATGCGTTTTGTATTCAATTAATCACATTAAATACACTATGTTATTGAATATTTTGAGGTTAAATTTTTCCATCATTCTAACCCTCTGTAGTAAGTCTGTTTTTCAGGGACTTGAGCCAGGCGAGGAAATATTGCACACTCATGACGGGAACACCGGCCTGTACGGTGTGTGTACTGTGAATCTGAGAGATGGATCTATGCGTTATCTGCTCAACAATGTCGAGGTAGACCTGATTAAAGGCACGGCAACGACCCAAGATGGGTCACAAGATATCAGAGCCAAGACGCTGGCGGTCCTGCAGGTATTGATCCTACATTCAGATGAGATTGTAACCAAGACGCAGCTGCTTGATACGGTATGGCGAGGCGTTGTTGTTCAGGAACAGGTATTGGTGCAGTCTGTCCGCGAACTCCGGGAGATCTTCGGGGCAGACGCCATCAAAACACATCCGCGTATTGGCTACCAGCTAACCCTGGTACCTGTTCCGGTAAGTATTTCAAAACAAGCTCAAAAATACCCTCTCGTGGTGCTATTAAGTGTTTTGGTATTGGCGATGGCCTGGGTACTGCTGAGTCAATGGCGGGAAACGGACCTGTCATCTGAACGCTACCCTACCGTGGCATTTTTGCCAGTCGACAACGCTATACTTGACGATGTGCATGTTGCGGTCCCCCTCACAGGGCTGACATACCTCAGTGAGCATACCCAGCAAGAGTCTGCGCTGCCTGTTGTAACAGCGGAGCATGTACTGACCACTATATCTCATAGTCCCTGGTATTCTGACGATACGGGACAGATCAGACTCTCGCGGCGACAAGACGTTCAGCAACTACTGGAGCGATTGGGTGCTGATTTACTGATCGAAACGCGCCTGAGTGGCTTTCCGCAAGACATGCAATTGCAATATACCTTGCATTTCAAACACAGTGAAGAGCAGGGAGTGGTGTTTGCTGCCAGCCCAAAGCGTGCTTATCAGGCCCTGATAACACGATTGACGGCTCGCTATGGTGAATCATCGCAGACACTGCAAACGCAGCGAAATTTGGATTTTAGCAATGAGGCATTTGCCAGAGGAGTGCAGTTATATCTGTCACGTAATTACCTGGATGCGATAGCTTTATTACGCTCTGCGCTCAGTCATTCTGACGATCCTTTAACTGTCAGACGTTACCTTGCCGCAAGCCTGGCAAATCAGGGAGACGTTTCGGCTGCTCTGGCGTTGTTACAGCAAAATATCGCTGAAAAAGGCACCGGTCCGGTCATCCGCCGTGAGCGTATGCGGGCTAATCTGATGACCGGTTATTTGTTGGTGAACTGGCCGCAGGCAGATGATCGTGCCCATGAGCTTGAACGTGCACAGCAATATATTGCAACCGCTCATGAACAGGCCACAGACAATGCAGACCAGTTGTTTATCGCGTATGCACTTGAAGAGCTGGGCAAGATTAAACGTATTCAGGGCAGATATAGCGAGGCGTCTCGCTTGCTGCACTCGGCATTAGGCTATCATCAGCGGTTCGACGCAATCTATGGTCAGACCAATGCACTTATCGAGCTGGCTCGAATTGCAACCGAACTGGGAGAGCTGAAAGAGGCTGCACGCCTGTTTGAACAGGCGCATCAGGTGGCAAAGGCGAGTAACGCCATCCCCAATCAAATCTGGATTTGGCTGGCCCAGGCTGATCTGCTACGTCAGTCACAGCAGGTTGAGCAGGCGCATCGGCTGGCGGCACATGCCAGAGCATTGGCGCGTGATGCCGATGACCCTGTGTTGATTGAGCGGGTTGAAGCCTGGTTTGCCCGGGCGCCTATATATACAGTTAATTGATACCTTACGGTTCAGATGGGCTGCTCACAGGCTGCAATAGTCCGCGTACTCAGACGGGGCTACGGTGTCATTTTGTTTAATGTTCCGGCTTCGTAATTGTTGAACCTGTTTGCTGACTTCATTGACCGAAACAATGCTGTCTTTAACAAAATAAACCCAGTCAACATCCTGATAATACTGACGCATTTCACTGGAGTTTACGATTTTATTTGGGTCAAACCACTGATTGAAGTTTATCGACATTGCGACTTCCGGATAAACATCGCTGCCATGTTCTGCGTACAACTTACCGTTGATATAGTATTTTAAGGTCTCATTGCCCACGTGCAAAACCAGCGTATTCCATCCCTCCAGTGGGTTTATGTCGTAATCGTATGCATTCACTTTGGTCCAGGGCGTAAGCTGAAAGGTTTCCCAGGAGGTAGCAAACAGGGCGTGTCTGTCGGTACCCCAGCCACCATTGGGCAAGTATTCAAAGTCCATTTCACTATAGTTTTTATCCATAGGTGCGGCCAAAGGGCTGATAGCATAGAAAGTCTGGATCACACCATCTCCATCGGGTCCGTACTGTGGCTTGTCAGTGAAATACACCCGGGCAGCATAGGTGCCTTCCAGATATTTCCGCTTGTGGCAGACCTGTACATGACGGGTATTTGCTGCGCTACCATCCGTTTTAGATGTTAAGCGCATGACCCGATTGTCAGGGTTGTGTGGATCGACATGAAAGCTCACACCTTCGTGCCACCAGATGGCGTTTTTGATCCCCGGGTGGCCGATGTCAGAGCGAAGTTGCCAGCCATGCTTTTGTGCCTCAGCAAAGCGTGTATAACTGAAGTCATCAAACATGATCTGGGTGGGTTGCGCGCCCAGAGGTTGACTGGCACAGGCTACCAACATACTGGCACCTAAGGTGGTCATAGAAAAAAAGACGGGGTTTTTCATCGCGTATTCCTTGTTGTTATTGGACAGGAACAGCGTTGACTGCAGGCACGAGATAAGCCAGTTAAAAATGTTTAAATTGGTTTACCAAGCATATTAAAAAATATTAAATTGTTGATTTTAGTGAATTGATTATAAAAAATGAGCCTTAGCTCTTCCTTAAGCAGGCTCATTGGGCTAGTAAGCTTTTAATTTTGCACGTCGACTTCCTGGCCATTGGTCAGTCGTTCCGCTCCGCGTACCGCAACTCTGTCTCCTGCCAGCAGCTGGTGGTCCGGTTTAGGTGCAATGGCGACCAGTTTGCCCTGACCTTTACCAACCGTTACTGGCACCTGAGTGGCGGTGTTATTGTCTTCAATTTTGACTACATGGACCCCCTGCTTACGCAGGATTAGGGCATCGCGATTTACCAATAATGCTTGCTCACTGGCGGCGAGTGGTACTTTGACATCGACAAGTTGCCCGACGGCCCAGTGATGTTTGTTAGCTGGGACATTTTGTTGCTCTAGCATGGCACGTACTTCAAAGGTCTGTGAACGAGGATCGGTGGCAGGGATCACGGCACTGATGCGCGCGGATGTGGTCTGCGGGGCATCCAGATTGCCTGCGCTGACAGGAAGTGTCTGCCCCACACTCAGATAACGGAGGTACTTGACCGGCACATAAAGGCGGGCTTCTAGCTGGTGTATATCTACCAGGTTGAGTAATTCATCAGCCCGACTCACGTCGCGACCTGCACGGTGATAGCGTTTGCTAACGGTCCCCGCAAACGGGGCTTTCACGGTGGCGCGGTTGAGCTTGTCTTCTATCACTTTGAGCTCAACCTGTGCAAGGGCAATATCAGAGCGCACCAGATCATGTGCATTTTGAACCTTGTCCACCTGACTGGCCGCAGCACTACTGGTTTTGGCCAGCTCTTTGAGGCGTGTCAGTTCCTGTTGCTGAAAACGCAAATTGACTTGAGCACGCTGGAGCATTTCTTGCTGACGCGCTTTTTCAAGTTCCAGAGGCAGCGTATCCATGCGCACGAGTACATCGCCCTCAGCAACTTCAAGGCCAGGCTCGGCAACATATTGCAACCTGCCAGTGACTCCTGCGGTGATCACCATATCGCGCTTACCGTGTAAGGTACCATTTACGGCCAGTTCACTGGTGAGTTGACCCTGAGACACAGGCTCTACAGCGACGGGTTGTGCGGCATCAGCCTGCTGACTGAAGGTTACTGCACCGGCGACAATAAGGGTGACCAGTGCGCACTTAAATTGATTTGCAAACATAAGGGTCTCCTATTGATTCGCGACCAGATTTAACTGAGGTTTAGTATTGTTATTAGCTTTAGGGGTTGGTTTTTTATCACTGCCAAGCTGCAGCAGACTGGGCATGAGTACCAGGGTAAACAACGCACTGATCGCCATGCCGCCGACGATAACGGTCGCCAGGCCTCGATAAATTTCTGACCCCACGCCAGGCATTAACATCAGCGGCAGCATGCCAAAGAGGCTGGTCAGCGTACTTAAATAAACTGGACGCGCGCGCATCAATACTGCCTGTTCAACGGCATCGCGACGGTCCATTCCCTGAGCCTGAGCATGACGTGTTTGATCGACAAGCAAAATGGCATTATTAACGACCAGAC
The DNA here is from genome assembly GCF_056161105.1 of Pseudoalteromonas sp. AWH4_217. NCBI lineage: Bacteria > Pseudomonadati > Pseudomonadota > Gammaproteobacteria > Alteromonadales > Pseudoalteromonadaceae > Pseudoalteromonas > Pseudoalteromonas sp. AWH4_217. Next base: position 154,895 of record NZ_JBSWYM010000005.1, read on the forward strand.
CCAGCAAGATGATAAAGCCTATCATGGTAAGTAGATCTAACGACTGAAAGGTAAACAGATTCAGGACATAGAGCGCCAGCACACCGCCGGCAATGGCCAATGGCATCACCAGTAATACCAAAGCACTGTCGCGGACCGATTTAAATAATGCCGTCATCAGTAAGAACAAGATAAATAGCGCCAGGAAGAAGTTAAGTGTCATTTCCTCGATTGCACTATTCATTTTTTGGGCGTTGCCACCCAGAATGACGCCGGCTGTTTCGGGCAGCTGGGCTTTGATCTTGGGCATCACCTGCTCAGCCAGAATCGCCTGCGCCTGTTGCAGGCTCATTTCGGCGGGCGGCGTCACTATGATGCTGACAGTACGACGGCCGTTGATCCTTTGTAGCTGACTGGGCCCGACAGTGCGTGTCACTTCTGCAAGTTCCCCTAAAGTCTGGATCCCGGCATCTGGTGTGAATAAAGGCAATGCTTTGAGCTCTTCTGGTGTCTGCCAGGCTTGGGCACGTAAAATCACGTTCATGCGCTCGTTACCGTTAAAATACTCGTTAATAAACAGGCCACCCGTAAAGGCCTGAACAGCCTGAGAGACATCCTGACGGGTCAGCCCCGCTTGAGTAATTCGCCGGTCATTGGGCTGTAGTCTGAGTTCGGGCTCCGCCATATCAAGGCGAGGTTGCGGTCGGGCTGTGGCCTCAGGCATGGCAGTTTGCACTGCCTGTAGTGCCACTTCAGCACCAGCGATAAGGTCGTCCATATCTGGTCCGGTAAGCTCAATATTGATGTCGCGACCATCACCGCCATTGGCAATGTTAATCATCGAACCGCGGAAAAAGAACACCTGAGTATCGGGCAGATCGACAAAGATCTCCTCTCTGGCGACCTGCATGAGCTCTTCAACACGCTGTGGGTCGGCTGAATAGATAAACCCCCCTGCGTTCGCACCAAAAATATAAAAATTGAAGTCCTTAATACTCGGTTGCTTTTCGCCGTGATAATAGGGCATTAGGCGCGCACGGACTCGTTTGAGTAACTCCTCCTCCATATAGGCCATGTTTCCGCCTGGCGGCGTAATCAGATTGAAGAAGAAGCCGTCGGTAGGTGCGCGAGGCATGAAATCGGTTTTTGGCAACATCGTAAGGGTCACTATCGCGGAGCCACCCAGTAGCGCACAGACCCAGCCCAGTTGTTTGACCTTGCTGTTCGTTAGACGCATGATCAGGGTTGTCAGCTTCTGCCAGTAATGCTTATATGGGTCGGTTTGTGTTTTGCTATCCGGCAGGTATCGATTGGCAACCGGGATAATGGTTAAGGCACAGACCATGGAGGCAACTACGGCTATAGAGAGTGTCAGGGCCAGATCTGAAAACAGTTGTCCTTCAATGCCCGCCATAAAGAGAATGGGGAGGAAGATAGCGACACTGGTCGCGGTAGAGGCAAATAAGGCACCGGCTACTTGCCCCGCACCACGTAACGCCGCTTTGTAATTGTCGAACCCATTAGATTTCAATCGGGTAATGTTTTCCTGCACGATAATTGCGGCATCTAATACCAGACCAACGGCAAACGCCAGGCCTGCCAGCGAAATAACGTTCAGACTGCGTTCGAAGGCGCTCAGTGCAAGAAACGCGACCATCAGAGAAACGGGGATAGTCGCAGCAATAATCAGCGTGGTTTTTATGCCCCTGAAGAATAACCATAAAATGGCCAGCGAGAGTAATACGCCGAGTCCGAGGTTACTCTTGACCAACAGTAATGCATTGCGGATATGGACGGACGCATCGTAGCTCAGCTCAATCGAAATGCCGGCCTCAGGCAGTGGTCCTGCATTTAAATCATTGATGGCTTGATTGATGCCGTCGAGCAGAGCAACTGTATTCGCCCCGTTTGCTCTGGACACAGTAATGTAATAGGCCGGTTTACCATTTCGACCGCTCATTGCTCGTCGATCTGAGTAGGTTTCGGCAACAGTGGCGACATCACCCAGGTAGATGGGTCGCTCCTGAGAATAGCCAATACGCATTTGTAGCATATCTTGCAGGTCATATTGGCCGGTAAAGCGCACGGTATACTGGCGTCGGCCAACGTCCGCAAGACCTCCTGAGGTGTCTCTGGAGCTGGCAAGCGTTTGTCTGATCTGTCCCAGTGAGATGCCTAATGCGGCGGCTTTATGAGGGTCAAAGGTTATCCGTAATTCTTTCGGTCTTTCACTGGCCAAATTGACTCGGGCCACGCCGGGAATGCTGGCCAGGCGAGGTTCAATCAGCTCTTCTATGGTTTTTTGATACTGAGCCATGTCCAGGTCTAAGCCATCTCCCCCAACGTTGAGCGGGGTTACGAGCAAAGAGGCGGCATTAGGTCCGGCTGGACCACCATTGCCACCGGCACTGACAACAGGGTCAATGGCATCCAGCGGTAGTGGCGGCGCCTGATTCAGGTTGGTCAGGACATCCAGCATGGCTTGCTGCATATCGGTTCCGACGGCAAAAGTTAACGAGATAAAGCCGTTACCTCGATTTATGGTGGTGTTAACTTCCAGCGCGCCTGGGGTATTTTTAACTGCGTTTTCGAGTGGTTCAATGATCACCGACTCTATCTCTTCGGGGGCCGCTTCCCGCCAGCCAGAAAATATGGTTATTTGTGGTTGTTCTATATCTGGTGTCAGCTGGATAGGTAACTTAAAAATACTGAGAATGCCAAACAGTATTAACAGCACCAGGATCACCACGACAGCAGCGGGGTTTTTCAATGAATTGCGTGTCAGGTTCATAACAACGTCCAAGTGTTGAGCTTCACTGTGCAGTTTAATGAAATGACAAAAAACTGCTAGCGGCAGGTAAGTCTGTATTTTTGAAAATCACGACAAATAGCAACATATTAGCGGTGATTTACCATGCTGTAATACCTTGTAACGATTTTACAGAGTCAGACACAGTTTAAATACCCAATTGAAGTCACAGCCTGGCTGTTTTTTAGACATCAATCAGGTCATTGACCGTGATTTGATTACCGAGCTAGCTGTACACCGGACCCCAGGTGTTTGGGTCATTCTTTTCTCAGTTCACAGCAAAAAATGTCATGAAAAAATTCATTAATTGACTACTTTTTGACAACAATTTCCGGTAAGCTGCGCGCGCATTCTGGAGGATGCCCGCATTTGCCATGCAGGGTTTCGATCTAACCGAGATAAATTGAGCTTAGAAGGAGAGTTGAGATGTTTGTTGCGTTGAAGTGGGACCATCAGATTGGTGCCCATTTTGTTTCCTGGATTGTGGTTGAATGCTCGGCCGTAAGAGAAAAGTTTGGTCTGCCACAGGCCTTACCACCGCGGCGTGATGTCGCCTATTTTGTTGATCCAGCCACAGCTGAGGAAGACGCAAAAGCCTTTGCTGATTATAAAAACGGCATTACTAGCATTGAGAGTTGTGCAGATTATGCCCCTTATTTATCTGATCACCATGGATTCTGCCACTATAGCTGGGACCATACTTATCTGGAAGAGCTGGTGAAGCACGCTGTGCTGTACTGGGAAGATGGCCAACATAAGCGGCCTGAGCCGGTGCGCGACGATGTCGCTTATTTCGCTTGCCCGAAAGACTCTGAATCAGATAGTCGGTTTTTTGCGCAGTATAAGCTGCATACATCCACTGAGGCATTCGCGAAGTCTGCTTAAAATTGAGCAGAGCAGGCCCGCACTAAGGCGGGCTGACAGAAAGGGTTACTGTGCCGCTAACACGTCTGCAGTCGTGAAAGTAGGATATTCCGAGGGCTTGAAGCGGTTAAGATTAGTTAAAAAGCGACTGTCTTTTACTGGTAAGGTCGCTGAGCCATAATCGTATTGATTTAGCTTGTCGCGCAATCCTTGATTATCTATGCCATCTCCGGACATTTCGTACCAGCTGATGATTGCTGGTGTAACAAAGCGATTATATCCATTCTCTGCCGCTTCATTTGATTTAGCAAAACGAAATGCGTGGGTGAGAATGCCGTCTTTGTGGTAGACAATTTTCAGATGACCATTTTCAAAGGGTAATTCGTTAGCCGGTTTGGTATACAAATCACCATGGGCACTGTAACTGCCGTGAGTGACCTGACCGTCTTTAGTCCATACTGCGGCATATTCCCAGTCATGGCGGTGGCCACCTCCAAAATAAGGGAACACCTGATCCTTTTTGAAGTACATTGCATAAAAGTGGCCACAGTAACGACCTTGTCCCGTCTCTGCGCAGGCATAACGGTGCACGGTATTTGAGGTGGCTAAAAACTGGCTGTCTCTGCAACTGCCACCCAAACTACCCGACGTTTTAAGTCCTGCATTTTGCTGTCCGGTCCGGCTTATCCCTGCGCTCGGCAGACAGCCATCTCCGTCAAAATCGAACACGGGTTCTGTACCGTTGATCACATATCCGTCAGGCAGTGCTTGATCAAGTGCGGCGAAATCATTGGCCAGCGCGCCACCGCTTAATAAAGTAGTGGCGACAAATAAGGTAATAGCACGTGGATGGTTTGTTGTCATAATCGTTCCTTACATCATAGGGGTTGTCATTGTGAGGCGACAATATGACATAAGGGTAAATGTGATGTGAAGTTTTTTGTTCTTTTAAAGTTAACTTACTTCCGCATCCAGTTTTTTTGTGAAATCGGCCTGAACTATCTCGAGTGCCGCCAGCACTTGCTCTGCGGGTACTTCGTTTTGCTCGAGTAACATGATCAGGTCTACGGCGAGCTTGATGTGTTCAGGTGCGCTTTCTAGTGTTTTTTGGGTCATGGTTGAAATTGTTTCTTTTTCGCAATTTGTGCCAGTGCGTAATCCACGGCTTCTTTGACTTTGGCTTCCATTTCCGTTCTTTCGTCGGTTGGGAGGTAAAACTCCATGTCTACGTCATAACGAATGTAACGAGCTGGCAAACGGTTTAATGCGGTACAACACAGGTCTGCCATCACGTCTTCATCGTATTTATGGTCAAGGCCTCGTTCTTCAATGTTTTCGAGCACAATTTTCTCGTAATAATTGTGCAAATCATCATGAAGTTTCATTGTAGTGCTCCATTTTGAAGTTATTGTAATTGTACAACATAAACCACCTCTGTGGTTAATGTTACCAGCAATTTTAAAACCTGCAAAATGCCACTTTATGTGGGTAGTTTATTGTGCAGAGGGCGTGTTGAAGCGTTCTGGCCAGACGTGCTGCAGCGCGATAAAGAGTTGCTGGTGAACGTCAACAAGCCGGCTGATATTACGCTGATAACCACCTCCAAGTGCGGCCATCAGGGGAGTTTGATGCTGCTTTGCATGGTTCAATACTTGAGTATCCCTTGCCAATACGCCTTCCAGACTAATGTCTAAATGCCCGAGCTCGTCACGATGGTAAATGTCTGCGCCTGCGTTATACAGTACGATGTCTGGCTGATGAAGACGAGTACACAGATTCAGGGCTTCATCTAGTGTCGTGAGGTAAGTGTCATCTGAACAGCCGGTGGGTAAGGCAAAGTCGTAGTCGGACGCTTGCTTCAGCTTGGGAAAGTTCTGCTCACAATGGAGTGAGCAGGTGATTATCTGCGTGTCTGATTTTAGGATCTCAGCACTACCATCACCCTGGTGTACGTCACAGTCCAGCAGTAATACTGTGTCGGCCTGTCCGTTTTTGATAAGAGTTCTGGCGGCAATGGCGAGATCGTTGAAAATGCAAAAACCGGCAGCTCTGTCGCTGAAGGCATGATGATAGCCACCGCTGAGGTTGGCAGCAAATCCGCTGCTCAGCGCAAACTCCGTGGCTTCGAGTGTCGTACCGATGGAGCGTAGTGTTCGTTCAACCAATTGCGGCGACCAGGGAAAACCCATGCGTTTAATAGCACTAGCCGATAAAGTACCATCGAGGAACTGTGCAACGTAATGTGCATCATGACACACCATGAGTTGCTCAGGTGTGGCAATACGCTTTGATTGCGTAAGCCATTGTGCACACGATGTCTGTGTTAGCTGCTGATAAAGCAGACGATATTTTTCAATCGGAAACCTGTGCCTTGGCGGTAAAGAGAGGTCACTATAACTAGGGTGATAAAACAACATAAAAGAGGCAATTTTCCATATCAGAAGCGGGTCTGTTTTTCTTTTTGCTGGATTTTGTCTTCAGTGGCACTGATGGCCTTGCGACATCGCCCGAGCCGACCATGTAACGCAAGAATTTCTTTATTAAGCTGACTGGCCTGCTCTGGCGTTGCTTTTATCAGCTGATCCTGACGCAGCGAGATCATTTCTTGCAGGCGCCTTTCAAATTCATGGTTTTGGGACAATTCCTGATACAGCTCATGGGTAGGCTGCATGATCTTTTTGACGGCCTGACGAAAGACTTTTGCCTTCTTATGGGGCTGGAAACGGTTTTCTTTCGCCCACACGGGGGTTGATTTCAGCACTTTAATGATGGCTTCAATCTGTTCACCTATGTGTTCTACGGCATATTGTAGCGCATGGCGTTGCGACTGCGGAGGTAAATGTGCCAGTGCCTCTTTGACTTCATCTACATAGTCGCTGAGTTTGAGGCTTTTACTACGAAACACATGACTGTCAAACAGGCTGGGTTGTGACTGAATATAGCGGTTTTTATCAAACCATTTTGCGTTATCAAACTGCCGGGCGTGATGTTGCAACTCTTCAACGCGCAGCCTGAGTTTCTCCAGTGGCTGACTCATACCATATAGGCCTCAAAAATAAGTTTTGCTGTCAGAATAATCACCACAGTATTAAACAGGGGTTTGATCAGCCGACTACCAAACTTTATCGCTGAATGCGCCCCAAGCCAAGCACCCAGCATTAAAAATGCACCCATAGCCAGGCCCAGTAGGTAATTTACATGACCCAGTGCAACGAAAGTGATCAGGGAAATAAAGTTCGAAACAAAATTCATCGAACGTGCAAGACCGCAATTAAGCAGCAGGCTCATCTTATAAAGCATATCATTGGATGCGGTCCAGAAAGTGCCGGTCCCTGGGCCCGCCAGGCCATCGAAAAATCCCAGTGCCAGGCCTTGCAGCCACTGTTTGACCTTGAGTACGGCGGTTTTTTTGGGTAAGTCTATGGAATCACTGTGGCTCATTCTGCCAAACAGGCTATACAGAGCAACCAGCAAAATAATGACAGGAATAAGCTTATTCAGGAACTCAATACTGAGTGAGTCGACCAATAAAGTGCCCAGAGCAGCACCAATGGCGGTGGCAAGCACGGAAGCTGCCCAAAACCTCGGGTTAAAGAGGTTTTTTTTGTAATAAGTAAAGCTGGCTGTCAAAGAACCAAAGCTGGCTGCAAGCTTATTGGTACCCAATGCCATGTGTGGAGGCAGGCCCGCAGTGAGCAGGGCGGGTACAGTGAGCATACCACCACCACCGGCGATCGCATCAATGAATCCTGCGGCCAGTGCAACCGTACATAACAACGCCAAGGTGGCTGGGTCTAAAGCAAATTCGAGCATGGATCAGTCTATTTGTTTCGCAAAGGGTGGCAGCGTGTCCAGCATCGCCTTGCCATATCGTTTGGTGACCAGGCGTCTGTCGAGTATGGTGATGCGGCCAGAATCCGTTTCTTTGCGCAGCAGTCTACCACAGCTTTGGACTAATTTCTTGGCAGCATCTGGCACCGTAATCGATAAAAATGGATTTCCTCCTTTAGACTGAATGAATTCAGCCTGTGCCTCTTCAACTGGTGACGTAGGAACCGCAAAGGGGATCTTAGTGATCACCAGGTTCTCCAGGTACTTGCCTGGCAAGTCTAACCCCTCAGACAAACTCTGAGTACCAAATAAAATACTACCCGCGCCTAAATCAATGGCGGCACGGTGGCGCTTGAGCAGCTCTTCTCTGGACAGTTCGCCCTGCACCAGGATCTGCCAGTTTTGTTTGCGCAGCTTGGCAACCACGTGATCCATTTGCCAGTAGGAGGCAAACAGCACCAGGTTAGCCTTTTCCTTGTCCAGATAGTCGGGTAGCGCTTCTGCAAGATAATCACTGAAGGCTTTGTCTGTAGGTTCCGTTTTGGTCTGTGGAATATGCAGCTTGGCTTGTTTGGCATAATCAAAAGGAGAATCGGCTTTGATATATTTGACACCGGGTTCGTTGCTGAGTCCGCTTTCTCGCGCAAAGTGGTCGAAGTTACCCATAGCACTTAGCGTGGCAGAACATAACACGGCCCCGGCACATTCGCGCCAAAGGTTATCTTTTAGATAAAACCCCACTTCAATGGGACAATCACACAATAGGTAGTCATGATGGTGCTTGTAGTCCAGACGTTTTATCCAGCGTGCATGCGGCGTGCCTTCACCTTTTGTGGCATAGCTGAACCATAATTTATTGAGCTGCTCGAGGCGATTAATATACTGACCGCTTTCTGCCAGTATGGGATCGGCAATAAAGCTCTGGACGTCACCGTCGTTAACATCCAGGGTCAACGCATCATGCATTTTGCTCAGTGCGCGCAGTGCATCCTGAGTGGCATCGGCGATGTCTTTGGCGCGCTCTTTGAGTTGCTCCGGCACTTCGCCATGCAAAAAACGATGGGTATCATCATCGTTGTAGCTATAGTCAGATTGATCCAGCATGTCTCTGACCTGTCGGAGTACTTTGCCCGCATCATTGGCTGCGTCATTGAGCTTGAAATTTTGCCCGATGGCTTTTTGTGACACGACGACATTGGCCATTTTACCGCTGAACTTGAGCAGTTTGTCCAGCCACTCTATCGTACCTTTAATTGTTGCTGCTGCGGATGAGAAGTCCCGGGTAATATGCGGCAAATGGTGGGCCTCATCGATAACGTAAAAGGTCTCTTCCGGGTCACTCAAAATGGTACCGCCACCGAGTTCCAGATCGGCAAGTAAAAGGGCATGGTTGATCACCAGTACATCCATTTGTGCGATTTTCTGCCTGGCCAGGTGAAAAGGACATAAGTTGTGAGACTTCAGCTGTCGTTGGCAAGCATGTTTATCGCAGGCGATGAGGTTCCAGACTTTGTCTGGGATGGTATCGGCCCAACTGTCTCTGTCACCTTGCCAGCGTTTATCCTGATAGGCTTTTGCCAGTTCTTGTAAGCAGCGCTGTTCCATTGCTGACAAAGGTGAGCTGGTTGTCGGCATCAGAGACATTTGCGTTTCTTCACCGCTCACTGCAGCCATTAGTTTTTGCACACAGATATAACGCTGGCGACCTTTAACGAGATCAAATTTAAAATCGAGGCCGGAGTGTTCCTTAAAAAAGGGCAGTTCTTTATTGAGTAATTGTTCCTGTAGCGCAACGGTGGCAGTTGAGATGATCAGTTTTTTCTTTTTTGCCAGTGCCATGGGCAGAGCCCCCAGGCAGTATGCCAGTGACTTACCCGTACCGGTCCCTGCCTCAATCACACAGATACGTTGAGATTTGTGATAGTCACCACCCAATGTTTTAGCGATTTCTGCAACCAGATAGTTTTGTCCGGCGCGAGGGCGGAAGCCTTCGAGTTGTTCGGCAATGTTGGTGTGCGCCTGACGTATGGTTTTTTTTAGAGAATCTGACAGCATGTAGGATCGCTTAAGCAAAAAAGTATGGATATAATTACAGGTATTCTATTCTAGGCGGGGATCCCCTTTGGCACAAGCGGTATATCAGGGCTTTATCCTTTCACGGCAACAGATCCATCTAAACAACCGATTGCACTTATGTTACTGGTTGAAATCTGCGCAAGGCTTGCTAAAAGTGATCACTGAGCCGCAGCAGGCGGTGTTGTTTATCCGCACTTCAGATGCTGAAAAAGCCCGTTCCCGTTTGGCCCCAGTCACCTCTGGTGTTGAATTTAAGCCGTTAACGCTCAAACACCTCGACCAGTCACCGGTTACCGGTTTATATTGCTCTACTTTGAGTGATTTCTATCAGATTAAAGAGAGTCTGACCGATCATATTATTCTGTATGAGGCGGATATTCGTCATGCCGACAGGTACCTGATGGAGCGGTTTATTCGTGGAGGAGCCTGGATATCTGGCCATGCTGTAAAAAAAGCAGGGTACACAGAAATCCGTCAAGCACGGCTAAAACCATCGCCGCAATTTGTCCCTGAGTTGTCTATGTTGTCGCTGGACATTGAATGCAGCGGGGAAGGTGTGTTGTTCTCTGTTGGGCTGGTCACGGAGTCACAACGACTTGTAATTATGATAGGCGAGCCAGAAACCGCAGAAGTAAATGTGCGCTGGGTTGCCGATGAGTTGTCATTATTGCAGGCTCTGGTTGAGGAAGTTAACCGCATGGATCCGGATGTGATCATCGGTTGGAACGTCATTGAATTTGACTGTGCGGTATTAAATGAAAGAGCTGAAGCGTTGGGTGTCTCGCTGAGTTTTGGGCGAGATGGTACCCCCATGCAAGTATCGAAAGGGAACTTTACCCGGGTACTCATAGCAGGTCGGGTGGTACTGGATGGTATAGATACCATGAAAAATGCCACCTACCATTTTGAAACCTTTAAGCTGGCTTATGTCGCTCAGCAAGTGCTGGGGACAAGTAAATTAATCGAACAGGACGACAGGCTCGACGCGATCATACGCCTGTTTCATAAGGATAAGCCGGCACTGGCGAGTTATAACTTGCAGGACTGTGTACTGGTCTGGGATATATTTACTAAGCTGTCTTTGCTGGAGTTTGCTATCGCCCGTACACAGTTAACGGGCTTGGAGCTGGAGCGTATGGGTGGATCAGTGGCTGCATTCACCAATTTATATCTGCCCCTATTGCACCGTAGTGGGTACATTGCACCTAATCTGGGTGAGCATGGCCTGACATTTGACAGCCCTGGGGGCTATGTGATGGATTCACGGCCGGGGTTGTATCAAAATGTATTGGTACTCGATTTCAAAAGCCTCTATCCCTCCATTATACGCACCTTTCATATCGACCCTATGGGTTTGATAGAAGGACTCAAGTCGCCTCAGGATGCTATCCCCGGTTTTAATAAGGGGGCTTTTTCCCGCACTCAGCACCATCTACCCAGATTAGTCGCACAGCTGGCGCAGGCACGCCAGGAGGCCAAAGACCGGGGCGAGAAAATGCTGCAGCAGGCCATCAAAATTATTATGAATAGCCTGTACGGTGTTCTGGGGTCACGGGGCTGCCGTTTTTACGACCCTCGATTATCCAGTTCTATTACCCTGCGTGGTCACGAGATTATGCAAACCACACGAGGCTGGATTGAAGAGATGGGATATGAAGTTATTTATGGTGATACGGATTCCACCTTTGTATGTGTGCCTGACTGCTTGTCTGCCGCCCAATGTCAGCAACTAGGTAAAAGTCTGATGAAGGAAATCAATCTGCGCTGGGCTAAACACATTGAGTGTCATTTCAATTTGCCAAATTATCTGGAAATTGAGTTTGAAACACATTATAGCCCCTTCTTTATGCCAACTATCCGGGGTCAGGAAACAGGGTCTAAAAAACGCTATGTTGGTCAAATTCAAACAGAGCAGGGCAGTGAACTGGTGTTTAAAGGACTGGAAACGGTGCGCAGTGACTGGACTGAAATTGCGAAAGAGTACCAACAGGCGGTCATCAGGGCCCTGTTTGATGGCCTGGATGTGATTTCAGTGACGGAGCAGTATATTGCCTTGATCAACAGTGGCCAGGCAGATAGCAAGCTCATCTATAAGAAACGTCTGGGTAAGCCCCTTAATGCCTACGTTAAGAATATTCCGCCACATGTCAGGGCGGCAAAAGAGGCACATAGTCAGGGTATCAACAGGGCACTCTCAAAAGGAAGCCAGGTTGCTTACTATATTAGTAGGTCTGGCCCTAAACTGGTAAGCGGAGCGTTAGTCAACCCGGATTACAGTCATTATATAGAAAAACAGATCTTACCTATTTATCAAATGCTACCGGATATCGATCTGGAGGCCATCACGTTACATGGCCAGCGGACGCTGGATCTGTCCTCAGATTTGTAATTGCGTGCAAGCGGTTCTTTAGCCGCTTGTAAGCAAATCTTTTTTTCAGTCTATTTGCCACTCACCGTTAGAATCCCACCAATGGTAAAGCTTTATTTGAATGTAAACACATACTAACTTTTTTGAAAATGGATTGTTCGGTTAAAATTTTTTGCATAAAAAAACAGCGAACAGACTGAATTTTAAAATATTTTTATTAACCAAAATGCGACTTGCATTTATTTCCTGACATTGCTCCTTGCATTTTTTGTGAGCAACCCTTTTGTGAATTCAATTAAAAAATGCATTTATTTTGAAGTGAGTGGTAATTAACTTTAAAGGGCTGTTAAATCCTTGGGTTTTGATTGTGTTTTTGGTGTGCCTGTCTGTTAAGTTGCGATGGTTTGACGCTTAACACAGGTCGCGATTAGTATCCGTCGCGAAAATTCAGAGCCTGCTGAAATTAGACTCAGCAAGCTCGTTATAAATACCAACAATACTCATGCTTACCGCCACGAGTAAGCCCAGGGAGAAAACACATGTTGAACACTAAAGTAACTAAGGCCGTGCGTTTAGCACTGGCATTTGGTGCTGCGTCTACGGCTGTGATTGCACAGTCAGCCACTGCACAAGACGGTGTCGAAAAAGTAGAACGCATTGAAATCACAGGCTCGCGTATCAAGCGTGTCGACATGGAAGGTGCAAGCCCGGTTGAAGTTATCTCTACCGCTGAATTCGAAGGTCAGGGCCGAGTCTCTGTTGCCGAAGCACTGCAAAGCGTGACTTCTAACAGCTTTGGTTCTGTTATCCCAAGTTCTGGTAGCAGCGGTCAGTCACAGTCAACAGTAAGCTTGCTGGGTGCCGGCGCGGGTCGTACTTTGGTACTGATCGACGGTAAGCGTATGGGTAGTTCACCTTCACTAAATGGCGGTGGTGCTAACCTGAGCTCAATCCCAATGGCGGCGGTAGAGCGTATCGAAATTCTCAAAGATGGCGCTTCAGCTATCTATGGTTCTGACGCGATTGCCGGCGTTATCAACGTTATCCTGAAGAAAGACTTTGAAGGTGTGTCTTTTGATATCCAGGTTGGCCGCCCTGAAGCAGAAGGTGCAGACTCTAAGCAAATGTCAATGGCATTTGGCGTAAGTTCTGACAGAGGTAACATTACATTTGTCTATGACCACCAGCAGCGTAACCCAATTTTTGACCGTGACCGTAGCTACACAGCGGCGTCTATGGAAGATACAAATGGCGATGGCCTGATCTCCATTTATGATGAGACAGTGGGTATCAGCTATTCTGGTGCCACTATTAAAGGCCCTAATGGCATGCTTGCATCACCTAAGTGTGATGAGCTGACTAAAAATGTCGATGGGTTTGTCGGTGTACTTGACCAAGGTAGCGCATTAGGTGGTGTTGGCGGCGGCCAGGTTTGTGGTTATGCATTTGCTAACGTTTCTGCCAACATGGCATCGACAAAGCGTGATTCTGCGATGGCGAGCATTACATATGAACTAACTGATGACCTTGAGCTTTTTGGTCGTGCTATGTTCAGCCGTAATGATTCATTTGGCCGCTATGCACCAGCTGCTGCAAACTGGAATGACATGGCTGCTGACAATGAGCACAATCCGACTGGCGAAGTTACAAAAGGTTACTTCCGTTGGTATCAGCTGGGTAACCGTGACGGTGAAGTCACTGATTATCAGCAAGACTACACGTTGGGCCTGAAAGGTTCTTTCGGTGACACTGCTGAGTGGGAAGTGTCTTATCACAAGGCTAAGCTTGACTATCGTGATGCCGGTCGTTACTACCTGAGTAAATCAGGTTTGTCTCATAACACGTTAAACAATATTCCACTTGATTCTGAGAAAGGTATCGCAAATATGCGTGCCACTACTTACACAGAGAACCAAAGTGAGCTGGACCACCTGTTTGCCGGTATCGGTTTCGAATTTGGTGAACTGGAAGGCGGCGCAATTGCTCACTATTTTGGTGGTGAGTTCTTCGATATGACGTTGAATTCTCGTTACGATGCACAAAACGAAGCTGGTCTTATCGGTGGTAGTGCTGGTGGCTCAGGTGCCGGTGAGCGTGATGTCACTGCAGTTTTCTATGAAGTGGCATTTCCAATCTTGGATAACTTAACTCTGAGCGCGGCATATCGCTACGATGATTACAGCGATTTTGGCGGCGAGGGTAACCCAAGTGTGAAGCTGGACTACCGTCCAATTGATGATCTTTTACTTCGAGCTTCTTACTCAGAAGGCTTCCGTGCCCCTTCTTTGAAAGAGATCAACGCAGCAGACTCTGTTGGTTACCCAAGTGCGATTGACTATGTACTCTGTGACAAGCTGAAAGCCGAAAAGAAAATTAAGCCTGATGCTAAATGTACTGAAGCTGCCTATGAAGAGCTGCGCCAGGGTAATAAGGAACTGGGCCCTGAAGAGTCAAGCTATATGAATTTGGGAGTTGTGTACTCTGGATTTGAAGATGTATCAATTAAGGTTGATTACTTTGAGCTTGAAGTTGAAAATGTTATTGACCTGGTTACAGTTCAAGACCTTGTTGACTTGCAGACTGCGGGTACTTACGACGCGTTTATTGCAGACAGACCTGAAGTGAAACTGGTGCGTAACGCTGACGGTTCTATCGAAAAGGGCTATACCCAATACGATAATGGAGCCTATATGTCGCGTAAAGGCTTCGATGTAGATGTGTCTTATAAGCTAGAAACCGCTTACGGTGACTTTAAATTCAGAAATGTGACAACAATTCTGACTGAAGTGGGCGAGGATATCTATTTTTCTGGTCCGACAAGCGATGCTAAGAAAGCGCCTGAGCAGCCAGCGTTCCGCTCTCAGTTCACAGTAAACTATGCCGTTGACAACTATACAATCAACTGGACAACAGATGTGATCGGTAGCACGTATGCGACCGAGACTAAAGTGCTTGGTGCAGATAAGCAGCATATCGTTGAATATTCGGGGACATTACCGACTTACGTGACGCACAACCTGAACATGAAGTACTACAGCGATGGATACGGTACGTTCACTTTGGGCGCACGTAACCTGTTCGACAAAGGCGTTGTTTATGACAGCAAAGGCTTCTATGAAGATTATCCTCTATACAACGCAGGCCACATTGGTCGCGAAATCTTTGCAGGATACAACATCAGCTTCTAATTTGCTGACCAGCGAATTGAAACTGAGCGCGTTTTAAGCGCGCCTTAAAATATAAAAATCCGACTTCAGAAGTGATGTCGGATTTTTTTGTACACCACGAAATGCATCGAAATGTTCTTTTCTGCACAGTTAGGGTAGTTAAAATGCTTATTACTGCGACGTTTGACCACAGAGCATTTTATCAAGACAGTCGCCTGTCGTTCCCAGATAATAAACACCCATACCGGCGGAAAGTGTGTCAGCAGATTTGTGGTATAAAGCCATATCGCAACCGACCAACACTCATGTACTAACCCCTTTGAAAACCCAGTTAATGACGGCCACAAAGTTTCACTGTGGATGGTTCTGAAAACCTGCTCCCGCCAGGGCAGACTTGGTACCTCAGATTGATATTTGACTCAGCAAAGTCTCGCTTTTAATGGCGACAGAGTTTGCCGTTAAACAACAAGTGCTATCGAAGCAAGGAAATGTTACCGCTTAAAGCAACAATCATTTTTCTGTGCGCAAGAGTTGTTACAGGTCACAGTGAAAGGCTAATTTGCTCATGTGTGCTGAGCACAAAAGAGAAAGCATCTGATGAAAGCGTACCTAAAATCGGATTTATGCAGGGAGAATGGAAGGTGGGATTTGTGTGACAAATAGCCAGTTCACTTTCTAATACCGAGGGACTTGTAGAATTGCACAAATTTTCTATTGCAGTTATAACAATAATTTAACTGTTTCAAAGAGACGAGTGAGCGGTCTATTGTCCTCTGTGCAAGGTTTCTGAGTGCTAACTTGTTAAAAGGCGTAAAACCTCAGTCTGAACACCCCGAAACGCAGATAAAATTGGTACCCTGTCACCATGTATCCTGCTGCTTTTAGCTCAAAAAAGAGGCAGTTTGAGTGTAAAATAAAGTGTAAGATAATTTTTTTAATGTATCTTTTTGTTATTTAAGGTTTTTGTTGTTTTTTTCGTGGTGTTTTTATTCCGATTTTGAAAAAGGTTGTTGACCTTTTGTTTTTCATGCGATTAGTATGTTTCACCAATATGGCTAAAAGTGCATTCACTTGTTACCCATATAAAAGTAAGAAAATACATAAAAACAAAGCTTTAAAGAAATATTTAAAGCCAGGGAGAAAACAAATGTTAAATAGCAAGATCACGAAAGCGGTCCGCTTAGCGCTGATGTACGGCGCGGCTTCTGCTACAGCTTTTGCAGTAAATGCTGAAGAAGCAGAAGAAAAGATTGAAAAAATCGAAGTAACAGGTTCAAGCATCAAGGGTACTGACCTTGCTGGTGCACTTCCTGTAAACATCATTAGCTCTGAAGACATCAAGGCTACTGGTGTAACATCGGTTCCTGACTTGATTACTCAAATTCCTTCGATGCAGGGCTTCACTACGCCTACTTCATCTGTTGGTGGTGGCGGTGCAGGTACTGCAACTGCGTCACTTCGTGGTCTGGGCTCAGAGTACACGCTGGTTCTTTTGAACGGTCGTCGTGTTGCGTCACAATTCTCTGGTAGCTCTGTTGATATCAACAGTATCCCTCTTGCAGCCGTTGAGCGCGTTGAAGTTCTGACTGACGGTGCATCAGCTATCTACGGTTCTGACGCTATCGCCGGTGTTATCAACTTCATCCTGAAAGACGAAGTTGACATGTCAACTGTTTCTGTAAGAACTGACCGTCCTCGTAAAGGTGGTGAGACGACCAACGTTAGCTTTACAACTGGCTTTGGCGATTACGACGCTGATGGCTACAGCTTGCTATTCACTGTTTCTCATGACACTCAAGAAATGCTACGTTCAAAAGACCGTGACTTTTCTAAAACTGGTCTGTTAGAGTTCGCTCACGAAGGTCAAAGCTATTTCTCTATCAACGGTTCTCCAAACGCTATTCCAGCAAACGTTGAAGTTGAGTTTGGTGAGGGTGATCCTGCTTACTTCTTCAACCCTTACTTGTCTGAACACGGTACATGTGCAGCAGATAATGCTAAGGACCCAGGTTCAGACCAGTGTATGTTTGACTACACAAGTACGCTAGAAATCGTTCCTGAGAGCGAGCGTACCTCATTCATGGTTCACGGTAACTTTGACCTGTCTGAAGACATCAAAGCTTTCGCGACAATGAGCTACACTGACTTTACAATGACGGCTCGTATCGCGCCAAACCCAACTGGTCCAATCCCTATTGGTACTACAGGTGAAGCATATACTAAGTATGTTGAGCCACACCTGACTGATGAGCAAAAAGCGAACGCTACTGAAGTATATGCGCGCTGGCGTGCACTGCCTGGTGGCAACCGTACATCAACATATGACACGACGACGTTCAACTCATCTTTCGGTCTTGAAGGTGTATTGTTCGGTAACGTTGACTTCAGCACAGCATTGGCTATCTCAGGTGCAGAGCGTGATGAGAGCTTCTCAGACGGTCACTTCTATGCAAACTGGGTAGGCGACATTGCTAACGGTACTATCGACGTATTCGCAACACCAGACAAAATGAGTGAAGCAGGTCTTGCTGCACTTGAAGCAAGCAAATGGCGTCATGTTAACCAGACTTGGAAAACCAGCTCAATTGCTTGGGATTTCCGCGCGTCTCAACCACTATTTGAATTACCAGCGGGTGAAGTGTACATCGGTTACGGTGCTGATTACCGCGTAAATAGTTACGAAAACATCCCTTCAGCTGAAAACGCCAAAGATGAGCGTTGGGGTGCTGGTGGCGATCCAACTTTCGACCTTGAGCGTACAACATACGGTGCATTTACTGAATTCCAGGTACCTGTATTAGAAGATCTGATGCTTTCTGCAGCGATTCGTTACGATATGATTGGTGGTGTTGATGACAATCACTACATTGATCCAGAGGACGAGTCTCAGACAGTCCAGAAAATTACCAAAAACGATGACGAAAGCGATGTTACTTACAAGGTGAGCTTACGTTACAACGCAACTGATGACCTGGTACTACGTGGTTCAATCGGTACTGGTTTCCGTTCAGCAACCATGCTTCAGATTGCAGAACCTCAGAACTATGGCGGTGTAACGCGTGCTCCATATACTTGTCCACTACCGTCAAGCGACTCTCGTGCTCGCGTTTGTAGCGCTGCACCACTTCAGTTCAACCTGTACAACAGTGGTAATGCTAACCTAGCGCCTGAGACTTCTGACCAGTGGTCATTAGGTTTCGTTTATGCACCTAGTAATGCATTTACATTCGAAATGGATTACTGGAAAGTTGACATTCAGAACCGTGTAGATGAGCCTTCAGAGGACTACGCATTCACGGTCAACCCAGGCATCTACGATGAGCAATTTGTAATAGGTCCCGATCCAAACGGTGGCACACGTGAGCGTCTATACTTCATCTCTCAACCAGTTAACATTGGTGAGAGCATCAACGAAGGTATTGACTGGAAAGTGAACCTAAGCAATGACTTTAGCTTCGGTACACTGAAAACGTCTTTACAAGGTACTTACTTCGTGAAGCAGGAGTACACGCTAGCAGGTACTGCTGACGTATGGGAAAGCTCACTGGGCAAATACGGTGCTGATGCGGAAGTTGTATTCCGTAACGTTATCACTGCTCAAACAGTGTTGACTACTGGCGACTTCAGCCACACATTACGTGCTAACTACCGCTCAGGCTGGCATGATGCTGTAACTAACGTTCAGTACGGCACAATCGAGAACCCTGACTACGTTCGTAACGACGATGGTTCAGTAACTGGTGCAGTACATAGCCGTGACGTTCAGTTAGAAGTTCCTTCTCACACAACATTTAACTACAAAGTTGATTACTACGGTTTCGAGAACACAGTAATCACAGCTGGTGTTAAGAACTTGTTCGATAAAGAGCCTCCGTTCTCACTAGGTGATGCAGAAGGTCACTTGGTAGGTTACGAAGGTCGTTACTACGATCAGTTCCTACGCACTTTCTACCTAAGTGTTGATTACAGCTTCTAAGCTAGTTTACTAGCTAGAATAGGCTTAATGATAAAAACACCCGGTTAGTTAACCGGGTGTTTTTTTATGTACTGCAACTCGAGTTCATATAGCACTACTTGTAGAAGTAGTATCAATTGTGTAATTAAGTGAAATTGGCCTAATGCCGCAGGCCACACTGATGCATTTTTTCGCTTTAGGAGCTTCCCACCTCATTGAGAGCGTTAGCGTTTCCCCTTTTACGTAAGCTGATCAGTTCAATACTAAGCAAAGCCTTAGAAGCCCTATTTGGAGCGCGAGCCCCCAAAACGGCAATAGAAGTCACTTTCAGGTGTCCGATGGTACATTATTTATTGATGCCAATAGTTCACGGCCAATATATCAATATATTCATTTATTCTTGGATTTTATTAGTTCCATTGTTTTTTTCTTGGTATTTGCCTCATTTTTGTTGTACGTTTAATAGGTAGGCTCAATAAATTAATAAGGATTATTTATGATAAATAGAACTATTACGTGCGGACTTGTCCTGTCTTTACTTTTTGTAGCTGGATGTAAGTCTAACGACACAAGTAATCAAAGTGCAAAACGTGACGGCTATCGATGTGAGCAAGTGGTAAGCCTCGGGTCCAGCATTCCAAAAAAACGATGCACTACAGCTGAACAACGCCGAGCGGACCGCGAAGCTGCGCAAGACCAAATTCGTGGTGTTCAGACTACTGTGTCATCTGGCGATGCCGTTTTGGGGCGAGGCTGAGTTCTGTATCCACTACTCTGAATAATAAATCAAGGGCACTATCTGGGTGCCCTAACCTCCATTGCTCATCTAGTGGCATAGTATCTTGCTAGAACCTTTTCTGTTTTAAGCTGTTTCTAGACACTTAAACCACTCCAGCTTTCAAAGAAATATTTCATACAGAAACAAGATTGGTTGCATAGTCGCACTCCGTATCCAGAGGTATTTATCGCTGTATAGAGTGTCATACATAAAGCTTTATGTAATTTGATAGAGCGCTTGCTCCTGCGCTGTAAATGTGTGACTAACAAATTTAGAAACGGCTGATATTAATATATTAATACTGCTGGTTAATTCCATTATTATACTTGATATTTACTTTGTATTTATTGTACCTTTGATAGGGTAAGCTCATTAATTAATAAGGATGGATTATGATAAATAGAATAATTACGAGCGGGCTTGTTTTGCCTCTACTCTTTTTAGCTGGGTGTAAGTCAAACGACTCTGGTGAACAAAGTGCCAAACGAGATGGCTACCGGTGTGAGCAAGTGCGCAGCCTTGGATCAAGTATTCCAAAAAAGCGATGCAGTACAGCTGAACAGCGCAGAGCTCAGCGTGAGGAAGCACAAGAGCAGATCCGCAGTGCCCAGAGCACAATATTGTCTGGTGATGGCTGAGTATGCTTAATATTCTTATAGTTCTAGACGATGACTAGGGATTGTTAAACCTAAAGAGGTTACTTTTACTCCACCAAAAACTATATGCCTCAAACAGGTTAAATATTACTAATTCGGCTGTAGTTTTTACAGCTTTTTATTTAGACAGGAAAGGATTAAATATTGTGAAGATGATATTAAAAGCAGGATTGGCTCTATCTGTATGTATGATCACTGCTTGTAAATCAAGTGATTCGATTACTTCTGCTCAAAGAGAAGGCTATCGCTGTGATCAAGTACGTGTACTGGGTTCTAATATCCCTAAGAAGCGATGCACATCCGCCTGGGTTCGACAACAGGAAAAAGAGTATGCAAGAGAGCAAGTTGCTAATTCACAGCGGGCTGTGTTAACTGGCATGTCAAAAGACGGCGTGTAAAATACCTAGAATATGCAGTAAAATGTCTTTTCAGCGTCAGCGAATTATACACGGCTGAGTGAATAGTAAATGCATGTTATGCCAGGGATAGCTATCTGCTTGAACAAGATCATATGTTCCACAGTATTGGTTCACTGACCTGGCATTCACTTCAAACCAAGAAGTTGAATTGTGCTCTTCGGTTGCTTTGATATTATGAGCATGCGGTGTTACCAACGATATTTTCTCACCTCAAACTAGAACAGTTAATCAAGCAAATTGGTATTACTTGATATCCACAACTTTACTGGCCTTTTTGTACCGTATTTTAAACCCCGGCCAAGCAGGCAACTCCCAGCGTTTCGGCGCATCTTTTCGGTTTCCACCGATGTACTCCAATAAAACACGCTTGGCACTGAAGCTGTAAGTAACCAGCATGGCCAATTCAGGTAACTGAACCTGTAGCGGATACTTTTCTATAAAAGGATTAATAACCCAGTCCTCAATAGGTCGATAAGACAGATCCTCAACATCTATCAGTGTAAGATCCTCTGGTGTCTCTACACCGAGATCTGTCAAAGTCTGTGCAATCCATTCGGTCACTTTCGGTTGTTGCGGTGTATCTGCTTGCTGATGTTGATGATAGAGCGCCTCATACGCCAGCATGGTGCTTACTTGCTTGTAAACCCCCTGGAAAAGTAGATCTTGCTCAATCAGGCTAACACAGGCTGGAATGAGCATAGCACCGTCAGCACGTTGGGTCTGCTTTTGCACAGATGTACCGGCATAGGTTTTTACCTGTTCAACCCATACTTCGTCTTCGAGTAAATAGGAACGCTCCAGAACGGTTTCTGTGCGTGCATATTGAGCCAGCAAGGACATAGGCACAGGGGCCGACAAAGTGGCTAATGTCGTTGCCTGTTTGACGCCTTTCCCCGCCAGCGCATATGTGTCCATTACTATCATAGCCTCACAGTTATCGACAATCCGCGATTCTTTGGCAGGTACGACTTCGCTGACACCGTTACCGAATGCGCCGCGACGATTTTGCCTTTTGATATATAACCAGTCCGGACGAACAGAGGCGATCGCTGTGAGTAGTGCATCCCTGTCATAACTTGCTGCTTTATCGAGAGGTGGTAGAGAAAAGGCCTCTCTCAGTTGCGCGCTGAATTGTCTGGCTTCGCGCAGGGCTTCTTCTTCGATGCGCAGGGAAGGGGCCTTGCCGCGTATCAGTGCAATCACGAGCTCCAGATCACAGTTGTTTGGTAGCGCTTTGCAGAGTTGCTCCATGTGCTCTACATCACTGGGTAGCTGGTAGACGCGGGCAGGGACCGACATCACGGCCACAGCATCTATCATTGCCTGGCGCAGACGGTTGTCGGGCATACGGTTGATCAGGTGACCCAGTTCGACGTCGACTGGCAAAGGGTAGAGCTGCTTGCCAAGCTCAGTGGCACGGCTTTGTGCGTCAAGCGCGCCGATTTTTCTGAGCAGGTCGAGTGCTTTTTGTTTTGAGCTGGCTGGCAGCGGGTCGATTAAGCTCAGCGAGTCGATACCATCAGTGGCACAGCCAGCAGCCAGTACCAGCTCAGTGAGCGCCTCTCTTTGTACTTCGGGTGGGGTTCTCTCTATCAGAGGCGCATATTGTCCATAGAGACGCAGACAGAGCCCTTCCTGAGTCCGTCCGGCGCGGCCCAGGCGCTGTTTTGCTGAGTCTCTGCCGATTGCATCCAGGCCCAGTACCGTTTTGCCATTTCTCAGGTGTGTGCGCCGCTCCAGGCCCGAGTCAATAACACAGGTAATATTGGGAATGGTCAGCGAGGTCTCTGCCACATTGGTTGCCAAAATAATCCGTTGTCTGGGCTGCTGATGCAGGGCAAGCCGTTGATCATCTGGCGCACAGCCACTGAACAGGGGGACAACCAAAGCATCGAGTGCCTTGAGCTGAGCGGCGCATTGCACGATTTCGCCTTTGCCGGGAAGGAAAACCAGAATGTCGCCACGGGTATGGTGCAGCGCATACTCGCAGGCTGCTTTGACTCTGTCACTGAGATTGTCGCGACTTGGCATTGCACGCATATCCTTGGCAAGAAATCGCTCTTCTACATCGAACATCTTGCCTTTGGACGTCAGCAGCGGCGCGTCGAGGTAACTGACCAGCCGCTCTGCTGACAAGGTGGCAGACGTTACGACCAGGCGATGTGCTCCCTGTTGCTTTAACATCGCCAGTAACAGGTCCATATCCCAGCGTCGCTCATGGAATTCATCCAGCATGACAACAGCAAAATTAATCAGTCGATTTTCAAAGTACCAGCGCAGCGCCACGCCGGGTGTTACGAATACTATCTCTGTATTTTCTCTAAACTGACCTTCAAAGCGGATAGCATACCCTACCTGCTCTCCAAGTGGGCTGCCTTGCTGCTGCGCGACATACTCAGCCAACGAGGTACAGGCGATCCGCCGGGGCTGGATCACTAATACCCGACCTTGCTGCGCTGCCCATACTGGGAGTTGGGTGGACTTTCCTGAGCCCGTGGCTGCAGCGACAATAACGTTGCCGCGAGCTAAATAGTTGCAAAACTGTGCTTTTATCTGTTCGATTGGCAGTGACATACGGAATTGATACTGTTAGATATTTTTTAAAAGTGTTTGAGATTTTAGCAAATCCAGCTTGAAAAGGCTGCCTGTGAGGCGCATCTCAGAATTAAAATATCAAACACGAAATTACTATGACAGAAATTAGTCTACTCATTGCCCTGACAATGTTTTGTGTTATCTACTGGCGCCTTGATGACTTCAAACGAGCGTATTGGCAGCGTAAATACACAGACCAGTCTCTTAGCGAACTGGACAGGCAGGTGCTACTCAGATACATGCCGATTTATCGAAATATGACCGACCATGACAGAGCACGATTAGAGCGCCATATCTTGTGGTTTCTTGGCGAAAAACGTCTGCTGGGTCGTGACGGTTTGAAAACCAATCGGGCGATGGCACTCATTATTGCAGCAGATGCCTGTTTACTGGTACTCAATCAGCAGTGGCCCCTCTATCCCAATGTCAAAGAGATCTTATTGTACCCCAGCAGCTATTATGCCGGGCAGAATAGTCGTGACAGTGCGGGGCTGGTGAGCTTTCATACTGTGGTACGTCAGGGCGAGTCATGGCCAGGGGGGACACTGGTATTGAGCTGGCATGATGTGCTGGAAGGTAACCGCCTGCCCGAAGATGGTCACAACCTGGTGTTTCATGAATTTGCACACCAGTTAGATCAACAGACAGGGCAGACAAATGGCACACCACAACTGCCAAAGGGCATGAGCTACAAAAAGTGGGGAGAGGTGTTATCACGCGCTTATCAGCAGCTTAAAACGCAACTGACGTATCATATGCCGCACGTGGTACATGAATATGGCGCAACCAATGAGGCGGAGTTTTTTGCGGTGATCACCGAAACCTTCATTGAAAAGCCACTGCAACTGAAACAGGAAAATCCCGAATTATTTAATCTGTTGAGTGAGTACTATCGATTCGATCCGCGCGACTGGATCAAGTAGCCATTGCGACGAGCGTTTGGAGCTCCAGTGAGAAACTTATAAATCACAGGCATAAAAAAACCGCTTCATTTGAAGCGGTTTTTTCATTTAAATCAGATTATGAAAAGCTGATCTCGCCGCGCTCTTTGCGTCTGCCGTCACGCTTTTCACCGCGTGGATCTTTGAAGCTGCGCTTGCGATCACCACGGCCTTCGCCACGACCTTCAAAGCGACGCTCATCACGGCCGCCTGAACGGCGTTCGCCACCACGACGCTCACCACCGTTGCCTTGATCGGCAGGGTGTGTGCTTTTGGTCATCTTCATTGGGCGCTGACAAATGTAAACGCTCTGGAAGTGTGACAGCGTATCTGCTGGCATATCCTGAGGCAGCTGAACAGTGCTGTGCTCATCAAACAAACGGATTTCACCGATAAACTTGCTGGAGATATCAGCTTCGTTGGCAATCGCACCAACAATGTTCTTGACCTGTACGCCGTGCTCACGACCTACTTCAATACGATAGGTATCCATTGGGCCAGTGTTGCGACGTGCATTGCCTTTGCGCTCACCACGCTCGCCACGTTCACCACGACGCTCGCGGTTACCGTCACGGTTACCATCGCGCTCGCGACGCTCACGTTGCACCTGAATTTCCTGAACTTTCAGCGGCGACTGCTGCTGTGCCAGGCACAGAAGTGCTGCGGCCAGCTCAGTTTGGCTCAGTTCCAGTTTTTCAGCCATGCCCTGTGCTACTTCACTGAAGAACTCGATGTCTTTGTGATCCAGCGCCAGGCTTAGCTTGCTTTGTAGTGCTTCAATGCGCTTCTGCTCAACGACTTTCGCGTTAGGCAGCTCAACCTGCTCGATGTCAGAGCGGGTATGACGCATGATGTTACGTAGCAGGTAACGTTCATTACCTTTCACGAACAGGATAGCTTTACCTTTACGACCAGCACGACCAGTACGGCCGATACGGTGTACATAAGCTTCGCTGTCTTGCGGGATATCATAGTTGATAACCAGGCTCAGACGATCTACGTCCAGACCACGTGCCGCAACGTCGGTTGCGATAACGATGTCTAACAGACCGCTCTTCAAACGCTCTACCGTACGCTCACGGGCTTGCTGGTTCATGTCACCATTCAGTGGTGCCGCAGAGAAACCTTCGCGTTCAAGTAGTTCAGCCAGCTGAACTGTGTCGTTACGAGTACGCACAAACACGATAGATGCATCGTAATCTTCCGCTTCTAAGAAACGTACGATGGCTTTGTTTTTATGCGTCGTTGCACGCCAGTAAACTTGCTCAATTGTGTCAACAGTCGAGTTACGTGGCGTGATTTTTACTTGCTCTGCGTTATCTAAGTACTTAGAACAAATAGATTGGATCTGCTTTGGCATGGTTGCAGAGAACAAACAGGTTTGCTTCTCTACCGGTGTTTTTTCCATGATGCTCTCAACATCATCGATAAAGCCCATGCGTAGCATCTCATCGGCTTCGTCCAGCACTAAGGCTTTCAGATCCGACAAATCGATGGTCTTACGGTTAATATGGTCAATCAAACGACCCGGTGTTGCCACAATGATTTGTGCGCCACGGCGTAATGCACTCAGCTGCACGCCATAGCTTTGTCCGCCATACAGAGCCAATACTTCAACACCTTTGGTGTATTTTGCGTATTGGTTGAAGGCTTCCGCGACCTGTAAAGCCAGTTCGCGTGTTGGAGTCAATACTAATATCTGTGGTTGCTTAACGGATGCGTCAACATTGTTTAATAGCGGCAACGCGAACGCCGCCGTTTTGCCCGTACCCGTCTGCGCTAGTCCCAGCACGTCCTTTCTTTCTAGCAATAACGGTATACATTGAGCCTGGATCTCAGAAGGTGATTGATATCCCAGCTCTTCGACTGCCTTTAAAATTGCAGGAGAAAGATCTAAAGATTCAAACGTGACTGGTTCTGACATTAATGCGCCTCAACAAGTTAAAAGAGGCGGCATTGTACAGCAAAGAAAAAACAATTGCTTGCATAAATTGGCACTAATTTTGTAGGTGTTTGATATTGGTCAAAAAATAAACTTATTTATTTTTTTGAGCCGTTAGATTGGCAGGTAAGTAGCTATTTTTAAGGGAAAATCATGCCTGAATTTCAGCTTAATGGCGACTCAGGCAAGGATGATACGGCACTGTGTTACTGATACAGGCCCAGATTCTCTTTGGCATAAGCTTCAAACTCGGTAAAGCCGCCAATGTGGTCCTGGTCAACGAAAATTTGCGGTACAGTTGGACAAGGCTTGCCTGCGGATTTTTCCAAATCTGCCTTGCTGACGCCTTCTTTGATGATATCAATGTAACGAAACTTAAAATCGTCGCGTTCATTGCTCAGGCGCTCTGCCAGATCTTTTGCACGGACACAATACGGGCAGCCTTCACGGCCAAAAATCACAGTAAACATAGGGGTCTCCCAATCATTTTCATTGCTACTCAGTATATCGGCCTGCGTGCAAAATGAAACCGCCAAAAATCGATGGCCATGATTGAGAAAACCGATGATGTCTCAGGAACGATACACGGTTTTGATAAGGTGGTATCCAAACTTAGTTTTGACCGGACCGTGGACTTCATAAAGCGGCTTTTTGAACACTACATCATCGAATGCTTTGACCATGTCACCCTTATTAAACTCGCCAAGATCACCGCCGCGCTTTTTCGATGGACACAAAGAATGCTGTTTGGCCAGTTTGTTGAAGTCGCCGCCTTTGGCAAGTTTAGCTTTTATGGCAAGACACTCTTTTTCGGTTTTAACTAAAATGTGGTAGGCACAGGCTTTTGGCATGGTTCAGCTCTCCGGACTATCAAAGGCGCCGATCATGCAAGGAGAAGGCCGAAAACGCAAGCCTCAATTGCCTGCTATCGGCCTTTTCAGGGGATTGTTAGAAGGTTACGCTGAGTCCTACAGAAGGCCGAAAGGAAAAATTATCATTCTTTTCGTCTATATACAGATCGTCTACGGATTTGACTTTGTCGTAATCGAGATCGATTGAGGCTGTATTATCCTGGCCATAGGCGTTCATTAGCTCGAAAATTAGTTTGCCATCGTTACCGAATATCTCCGTTTTTCTTTCGAACCGAATATCCAGTCGGTGGTAAGTCTTGAAGCGCTCTGAGAAGGGGTCGCCATAGACGGGTAAAAAGCGGCCATCATGGTCGGGGTTTTCTCTGACGCCGACAATGGGGGTGTAAGCCTGACCGCTGCGCGCGGTAAAGTTAAAACCACCTTGCCACTTTTCATTAATCTCGTAATGGAATACGGCATTTAACACCAGTGGCGTATCGGCGTAATAATCGCGGGTCACATTGCGGCTCAGGTCGGTACGTTCACTCCTTGAATAACTCAATGCGACCCAGCCATACCAGTTATCGGTCTTGTTTTTGTTGATCAGCAGGTCTATACCATAGGCGCGTCCTTCAACGTCGTTGCTATACAGGTCAGCTGCATTGGGGCCGTCGTCGATGGCAAGCGGCAGATCATCCATAGTCTTATAATACCCCTCAATTGACCAGCTCCACTCATTCTCAAGTTGCTGACTGAAGCCCAGCGTATAGTGATCCGACACCTGAGATTTCAGTTTTGGGTTTCCTATCTCTGGCAGTATGTGTTCGACACTCTGCATTCGATTGTAACGGCCTGCTTTGGCAGTAAGGGTACTGTTTTCTGTTACATAGTGGCTGACTGCTAAACGTGGTGAGGTAAAGGTTTCATCGGTGTATTTGTTGTACTGACTCTGAACTCCCAGCTCACTCTGCCAGTCATCGTCGAATTGCCAGATATGCGTCAGGCCAACAAAGCCGTTGTCTATATCGATGGCGCGTTTACCCTGGATCCGTTCGCCTTTTTTAAGGTCGCAGTCGGGATCCTGTTCAGTACACAGGTACTGAAAGGTGTCGTAGCTATATTCTGTTTCGTTATCAAAGTAAGCAGCATCTAAAACCAGTTGATGAGCTGGGTTGATACGGTAGTTCAGGCGTGCTTTATAGGTATATTGCTTTTCCGATTCTTCTTCAAAATAACCAGCAGAAACAGTCACTCGACGACCATACTCAATTCGACCTGAATGGTTGAGCGCACCTATACCCACGCGCAGATGTATCTTGTCATTATAGTGGTCCCACAACATATTTTGACTGTTAAACTCCCTGACAAAGCGCGCATCCCCCTGATACTCAGGTGTTTTCTGCGCCACTTCGGAGCGTTCACTGAGTCCCGCCGCTGCGGAGTCTTCCGCGCCAGTAAAGTTGAAGGTTAACGTATTGTTGGCATTAATATCCCATAAAAACTTACCCTGATAATCATGGTCATCTGGTGCATCATTGATGATCACACCAGTTGGCTCGCCATCTTCATCTTTGAGCTCATCTCCCTCTTCAAAGAACAGGGGAAGGGTACTTTTTCGGCCCGAGACATAAAAAGCCGTGCTGTCGCTAATCTGACCTTCCACAAAAATACCGGCATTGAACATGGTCAAATCGAGCGTTGTGGTGATTGGCTGATATTTGGGGCTGCGCAGCGTCACGTCAAAGACTGCACCGGTGGCATTGCTGTAACTTGTGCCATAGCCTGCTGAATAGAGCTGAAAGTCCTGGATAATATGGCGGTTAAATATCGAGCTGCCGAAGTCGTGAAAAATATAGCCTGCGGGCATAAAATCTACTTCAAACATATTATCACTGGGAGAAGAGCCGCGTACCGCAGGCGCACTCATGGAACCACCGGCTGCGACCACACCGGGAAGTGCGTAAACAGCGCGTAGTGGGTCACCCATGGCGCCGGGCATTTCTATCAGTTTTTCTGTATCTTCGGTGATCTCTGAAGTAATGGAGCTGCGCTTATAATGCACTTCGATGTGTTCTATATCTGCGCTAGTATTTGCCTGAGCTTGTAGTGCCATACATAACATAATGGGCGACAGTACAAATGGTTGTTTGAGCGAGCAGAGTGTCATGTTAGTCCCTTGTTGAATCTAAGCTGAATAAGAATGGGGACTAGTGTATGAGAATAAATCGTACCTTTGTTTTACCTTAGGGTAAGAAATTGTCGATTACTCGAACACTTTCTTACACTTAGCGCAGCTTGGATCAGAGTCTGGCACGTATCCCAAGCTCGCTGGAGTAGCCAACTGATCGCTCGACCACTTTCAGGTCATCTGATAATACATAATAAGTGGGATAGGCTTTGATCTTGTAATCGGAGGCCGTACTGCTATTGCCGAGTAATACAGGCATGCTCAGTGATAAATCGTCTACAAAGGCGCTGACCGCGTCTGTGTTTTCAAAGTCCAGCGCAATGGCAACGGCATTCACTTTGCCCGCCTCATGCAGCTTGTTAAGATTTGGCATGCTGTATCGGCAAATGCTGCACCAGGGTGCGAAGAAGTACACCACAGATTTTTGCCCCTGCAAAGACTTAATGGATACTCTTTGTGTGGGTTGCTCGAGTACCGGCAAAGAGAAATAGGGGGCAGAGGCTTTGCCATCGTCTGCCAGCATCCCAAGCTCCTGATAGGCAGTCACAGCCAGAAAAACAATGGCAAAAATAATGAGTTGTAAAACTGTTTTTAACATTCGCGCTCGCAAATAAAGGCTTCCGAGCGCGAGTATAAATAAAAAAACCGCAACAACACAAATCAGCCGTAAATATTTTCTCCCAGATACCGCTTCGCCTTTTGAGGTTTGATCCGAGTCAGATCAACCAAAACTAAGCCGTCGATACAGTTATTAAAATCAGGGTCTATGCTGAAACTCAGGAAATTCACACCATCGGGTTCGCATAATTCGGTATATTGCTTAAACAGGGTCGGGACCTGTGCGCCCATATTCGCCATGATGTGTTTGAGTTCAGCAAAATCCTCTTTAATGTCATCACCACAAAATAGCTGAACAAAGGCCTGTTGCTGGGAGGGCGTAAATTTAAACTCGTTTTTCGGAGTCGCGAGGGAAGCCAGGTTTGAGAAATAATGCTGGTAGTGGTAAATCAGCATAGCTTTGGCTTTATCTGGCAGCGCGTTAGATAAACTGACTGCACCAAACAGATAACGGTGGTGCGGATAACGTTTGACAAAGGCACCTATACCGTACCAAAGATAATCTAGGCTTTTGCGTCCCCAGTATTTTGGCTGTACAAAGCTTCTGCCCAATTCCAGGCCATGCTCAAAATAGGGCTGCATATGTTCAGAGTAATTAAACAAACTGGTAGTGTATAAGCCCTCAGTACCCTGCTCGTTGATAACGGTTTGTGCGCTGGCCAGTCGATAGGCACCGACCAGCTCAAGCTGTTTCGCATCCCACAGCACCAGATGTTGGTAGTACATATCATATTTGTCTATATCGCGACGCTTGCCACTGCCCTCGCCGACAGCACGAAATGCAATTTCTCTGAGCCGACCCAGTTCACGGAAAATCGGTGAACTACCATGATATTGATACAGGTATATCTGCATGCCATCCTGGGTTTCCCCCAAACGCTCACAGGTTTCAATTGCCTGTTTGAGCTCTTTTTTACACTCCGGAACCGCGATTGGAGACTGAGTCTTAAGAGGTAAAGACTTTTTCGAGGTCAGTCGGTAAAGTTGCTTGCGGATCAGAGCAACAATCTCTTTGTCTTTGAGGTTTTCCAGCAGGTAGGAGGCGGGTGGAATACTGGCACCTATTTCAAATTCTAAGGACTTCTGGCGCTGCTTAAACATTTCTTTGACCAGCAGCAAACTGGCTAAGGGCTTGTAGATCATAGAGGTGCCGTAAAATAGGGGGCTATTCTTGGCTTTGATATAGATGGGTAGAATAGGGCAGTTGGCCTTTTTGGCCATGCGTAAAAATCCGGAGTTCCACTTGCAATCCTTAATGCCTGTTGGCCCCAGGCGAGACACTTCTCCGGCTGGAAAAATAAGTAATGCACCGTCTTGCTTAAGGTGGTGCTGAATATTGGCCAGCTCCTGCTTGCGACTTGCACCGGATAGATTGTCAACCGGCAACAACAGCGAGTGCATAGGAGTGATAGACATGAGCATTCTGTTGGCCACGACTTTCAAATCAGGGCGTACCTGGGCCAGCACCTTGATCAGTGCCAGAGCATCTAATGAACCAATAGGGTGATTGGCGACTATCACTACGCTCCCTTCACTGGGTATATGCTCGATTTGTTTGGGTTTAAAGCGTGCATCAAAGTCGAGCTCTTCTAAGACTTGTTCTACGAATTCAAGCCCCTGCAGGTGTGGGTAGGTATCAGCAAAGGCGACAAACTCCTGTTCATGAAGTAAGTAACCCAGACCCTTTTTTACTAACCCTTTTACTTTAGGTGAATTTTCCAATTGAGGCAGGTTTGCTTCAATGACCTTATCTACACTGATCATATTTCAATTCTCATGTTCTATAACCGCTTTTCGTCAAGATTAAGAACTCTCCATGACAAACAAGTTGCAGCTGTATGTCAGTTTGATGGCCGTCGTGTAAGTACGACTTAAGACAGGGTTTTTTGATACAGTTATGATGATTGAAAAAGAATATAGGAAAGAGCATGGCATTATTAGTCTGTGTAACAGGCAGAGACAACAGCAAACTGATGGCGGGACTGCGGGAACACCTGCCGGGGGTAGACGTCAGAGAGTGGCCCGAGGGTGGCAACCTGGCTGAGATTGAATTTGTTTTGGCCTGGAATGCACCAGAATCTCTATGGCGACAGTTGCCTAATCTCAAAGTGGTTCAGTCCTTTGGTGCCGGTGTCGACGGTATTCCATTGTCTGAGTTGCCGGCAGAGGTCAAGGTGTGTCGGATTGTGGATCCGGCGCTTGCAGATGATATGGCGGAATATGTGCTGGGGCATGTGCTGGCGCATAAACTTCGCTTACCACTGTATTACCAACAACAACAACAGCGGCTTTGGCGCCCTAAGCGGGCAAGTGGTGGCAATCGGGTAGGCATCATGGGATTGGGGCAACTTGGTCAGGTGGTTGCTAAAAAGATGCTGCAAAATAACTTTGAAGTCATAGGCTGGTCCAGAAGTGAAAAAGCAATACCAGGCATTTCACAGTTTTGGGGAGCAGAACAGCTTCATTTGTTTGCGTCACAGTGTGATTATCTGGTCTGTTTATTGCCATTAACACCGCAAACCCGGGGGATACTGGATAAGGATTTATTTCAGTCTATGCCATCGCATGGCGTCATTATTAATGTAGCCAGAGGCGCGCATATTAATGAAGCAGATCTGCTTAATGCATTGAATACAGAGCAGCTTGCCGCAGCCACGTTGGATGTTTTTGCACAGGAGCCGGTTGCAGCGGATCACCCGTTCTGGTTCCATCGAAAAATCACAATGACACCTCATGTAGCGGCGCTGACAAGTCTGAAAACGGCAACCGCGCAGATTGTTGAGAATATGCAAGCGATGCAAAGGAACGAACCCTTGTCTTATCGTGTTGATGCCACCTTGGGTTATTAGTGGAAACGGACATATGTCAACGTGATAGAACGGGGAAGCAGCCCGCACTTTTAAGGGACAAATATGGCAGGAGAGTGACAGGGGTTACTTTCCTGGTGGGCTGAAAGCCTAAGATAACCCCTTGTACAAAATACTGTATAAAAAAACATCTTGTGACATCTTATTACATTCAGTAAGTTATCAAAAAAACAATAATAACTAGGTCGCTCGCTATGAATAGTAATCAAGGTGGCGTGAAGCTATCCGTCGTACTCTTATCGGTCATTGTGTTGGGTGTAATGGCATGGTTTAATCAGGCCAATGCCGAGGCGGCCCCTGCACCTCAGCAAACTGAAGAGGAAGCTAATCTAATCCCGGAGGTTGAATAAGCGACTGCTGCTCACGCAATTGTTACCTTTTTGCATGTCGCTCACGGTTTTCTACTTTTTTCTCTTCGCTTTTCTTAAGCAAAACATAGGTTGAGCCATTTCCCCCGTGGCAGCTCAGGGCTGAATGAAAAGCCAATGTCTGAGGCATCTCCTGCAACCACTTATTACAGTAGCTTTTCAGAATGGCCGGGAAAGGTTTACTCTTTAAACCAATACCATGGCGTATTAGCAACACCCTGATGCTACGTTGGTGGCAGTCAGTGATAAAGTCGAAAAGTGATTTTCTGGCTTCGCGGAAAGGTTTTCCATGCAAGTCCAGCGTTGCATCAATTTGATATTTACCAAGCCTGAGGTTTTTAAATACGCCTTGCTGCACACCATCTTTTTTATAGCTGAGCAAATCATGAGGGTCGAGCAAGTCGACGTATTCGGTTGAAAGAAAGTTGGGATCGAAGTCCTGTTCTTGCTCTGCGGCTTCTCTGCGCGCAAGTTGTGCCAGGGTCGGTTCGTTTTGTTGACGTGTTAGGTGAGCTTGATTGTCTTGTGCCAGCGGGACAACGTCCCCCATTGAGGCGAGAAAAAGTTCTTCATCTGTCATGGCCATACTGCGTCTCCAAAACCAATGGGTGTGGCCAGATTGTAGCGCAGCCTAAGGGATTAGAAAATATCTTTAGGGCACGGATGGAGGTTTTATAGCCTGCGACAAGAAACATGTCATTGTGCAGGCTAGTCAAGACTAGGGCGTATTGTACTGCTCGTGAGTAAAAAGCTTGAACAGATAAAATGAATTAATCAGAATTAAACCTAAGTTCGAGATCACTGAAGTATTCATCAGATCCAGGCTGAACAAGAGAAACAGGATGCTACAGGTCACCAATGCTGCACCGCGCAGCAGGGTTTTATGATTAATAAAAAAGGCACCAAATCCTAGCACTAGCAGTAATAAATTAAGTAGCCAGTCAAATTCGTTCGGCATGATCGTCAAAGTACTCCAGGTTGTTCAATAAAGGGGCGCCATTATGCGCCCCAACCCCAGACTCTTCAAACGAGTATTTTTATAATTTTCAGATTAGTTTTTTTAATCTAAAACTAGTTTTATGAGCGCGGAAATAAAACCTTGTTGCTCGATAATTTGATACTTTTGGCAGGAGTCAGGATCGCGTTCATCCTGGCACAGATAGAGTGTATTTCGCTCTAAAGCGGGTCTGATATGCAGATTTGAATCAAACAAAATTGGTTGAACTCCAGGTAAACCTGGCCAATACACACTCTGTGCAACCAAGCCGAGTTTTTCGTAAGTGATGAGTTTAGGCTTGGGAAAAATGATAATCAGAAGTAGTAAAATAGCTGCTCCAATCCAGCGGTTTTTGTTTGGTTTTACTTCTTGTTGTTGTTGTTGTGCAGCTGCAAGTTGCGCTTGTTGCTGCTGTTGTAATGCTCTTTGCTGTTGAGGTGATAAGCGTTTTTTTTGTGTCGGTCGTTTTTTCTTTGACCTGGCATCTACCTGATTGAGCAGTGTCTGTTTTTTTGGTCTTTGTGCCATGCTTTGCTATAGCCTTTTGTTTGCAGGACTCTATAATAGTTCTATGCTAATAATAGCGCATTTCAATTGACTAGCCCACGGGAAAGGATATGGAACAACAAATCTCTATACTAATTGTTGATGACGTAGGCACTGTTCGCAGTTTCTTGCATCAAACCCTGATGCATTTAGGGATCGATAACGTAAAAGAAGCATCGACAGCGAAGCAATGTATCACCGCCTGTGAGGAACGTCACTTCGATATCGTTTTTTTGGACATCGAGTTGCCTGACGGAGATGGAAAGGAGCTGATAGCAGAGCTTGCTGAGATTAACCCAGACATCAATGTAGTGATGGTGTCGGCGCATTCAACGGTTGATAATGTGAAAGATGCGATTGAACGAGGTGCGAAAGGGTTTGTTGTTAAGCCTTTTTCGCCAAAGAAAATTGCGGCGATGCTAAAGAAGTTTTATCCAAAGCTAGAGTTGGCCTGAGTACTGACTCGCAGTGGAGGGGGAGAGCCATGTTCGGCTTTTCCATATACTGCCGGCACACTTTCACACACGGACTTGTGTCTACTGCCTGAGTTAGCAGTGCAATGGCTTTTTTCAGGCATAAAAAAACCGACTTACGTCGGCTTTTTCATATCCAATACCACAATTATAGCGCTTTGATCTTAGCAGCTAGGCGGCTCTTATGACGAGCAGCTTTGTTTTTGTGGATAAGACCTTTAGTTGCGTAACGGTCCAGGATAGGTGTAGCAACAGCGAAAGCTTGCTGTGCAGCTTCTTTGTCACCAGCTTCAATAGCAGCTACTACTTTTTTGAAGTAAGTACGCATCATTGAACGACGGCTTGCGTTGTGCTGACGACGTTTTTCGCTAGTGATAGCGCGTTTTTTTGCAGACTTGATGTTAGCCAAGGTATGCTCCTAACAATCTTAAAATAAGCTTAGTTTAAAGGCCGAGGAATATGCCCTTTTTATTCTTTAAAGTCAATAAAAATTCCCCTCGGCTGGTCAATTTGTTTGCTTATCGTGTTTGTCCCTAGCCCCTCGCAGCCATAAGTGGCTAGTTGGGTTGCACGATAGCTTGTCTGAAACGATTGGGTGCAATCAAATTCTCAGATCATATACCAAGTTAGCACCTGTAACAGCACACGGCTTGGCAGTCTGGGCGCATTGTAACAAATCCATAATCGCTCTACTAGGGTGTTTATGACGATCGTCTAAAACGAGGGTAAATTTGCCTGGCTGAGCCATTTTGATTGAGCCCGATTTGCCAGGCCTGGTTTCGCAAAAGCCCTGAGTTAGACGAGTATTTATCTTGATCTTATTGTGGCATAATTCCGCGAAAAATTTATCTGAGGAAATACTGTTGGCAAAGGGGCTGTTTAAATCTGGCATGATTGTGAGTGCTATGACGATGATATCCAGGGTAATGGGACTAGTCCGAGATGCTGTAGTGGCTAATCTGCTGGGAGCAGGACTTGCCGCGGATGTTTTCCTGTTTGCAAACCGTATTCCGAATTTTATGCGCCGCTTATTCGCTGAGGGGGCGTTTGCACAGGCGTTTGTTCCTGTTCTGGCTGAAATCAAGGAGCAGCATGGGGATGACAAAGTCAGGGTTTTTGTTGCACAGGCTGCAGGTACCCTGGGTACTATTCTGATGCTCGTCACCATAATTGGTGTTGTAGGGTCACCTGTGATAGCTGGTTTGTTTGGCACCAGTTGGTTTATTGATTGGTGGCAGGGCGGTGAAAATGCTGAGAAGTTTGTACTGGCGAGCGCACTGCTTAAATTTACCTTTCCTTATCTGCTCTTTATCTCATTGGTTGCACTCAGTGGGGCTGTGCTTAATGTATACAATCGCTTTTCTGTCGCGGCGTTTACACCGGTATTGCTAAATATCAGTATTATCAGCTGTGCGCTATTGTTGCATGACCGATTTGAGCAGGGCGCTTATGCGTTAGCAATAGGCGTATTTCTCGGTGGCCTGATCCAATTCCTGTTTCAATTGCCGTTTTTGGCCCGCTTGGGCATGCTGTCACGGCCAAGGTTTGCCTGGCGATCACCTGAAGTGACGAAGGTGCGCAAGCTGATGTTGCCCGCCATGTTTGGTGTATCTGTTAGCCAGATTAATCTGTTACTGGATACGATAATTGCAGCTGCATTGGCAACCAGTTCAATTGCCTGGTTGTATTATGCTGACAGACTGATTGAGTTTCCACTCGGTTTATTTGGGATAGGGATTGCGACGGTGATTTTACCTGCACTGTCGAAATTGCACGCTAAAGACAGTGTTCAGGAATTCCAGCAAACGCTCGACTGGGGTGTGCGGTTTGTCATATTTTTGGGAATACCTGCGATGGCTGGACTGATGCTGATTAGTCCCCTGATTATCTCTGTTTTGTTTGGCCACGGCGAATTTAATCAGGGAGAGCATGACAATGTTGCTGCCGTGAGCGGCGCTGTTACAGCTTACTCGGTCGGTTTGGTGAGCTTTATGCTGATTAAAGTATTGGCCCCCGGCTTTTTTGCACGGCAAGACACAAAAACCCCCGTTAAGATTGGGATTATTGCCATGTCATTGAACATGTTGTTTAACCTGATGCTTGCCCCGTTTATTGGCTATCTGGGACTTGCGCTGGCAACAGCATTATCCGCAACTTGTAATGCAGCCTTGTTATACAGGCAGCTCAATCTGCAAGGTGTCTATCGCGTATCCGGATTTACTCTGGCATTCACCGCTAAGTGTATCCTCTCCAGTGTCGTTATGTCTGGCATATTGCTATGGTTGAATCGTCAATTGCCCTGGCAGGACAGTGAACTGACAACACAAATCGGCATATTGGGTCTTCAGCTGGTCGCAGCGATAGTGGTCTATTTTGGTATGATGTACCTGATGGGGGTTCGTTTGAGTACACTTAAAGACAGTTCAGCAGCGCCTGTACAGACTGCGTAGGCTTTATTCGCATTTGCTGGTAACTTGGGTATAATCGGGCTTTTATACTGCTTTAGTAATCACAGGTGTTAGTTGTATGCAATTGATCCGAGGGATCCACAATATTCGACCCCACCACTATGGCTGTGTGTTGACGATAGGAAACTTTGATGGCGTACACTTGGGGCACACTGAGGTACTGAAAGGGTTAATTGCAGATGCACATGCACACAATTTGCCAAGTACTGTCATGCTTTTCGAGCCGCAACCGCAAGAGTTTTTCGCCAGGCAGCAGGCCCCCGCCAGGTTGACCCGATTGAGAGACAAACTGGCGCTGCTGGCAGACATTGGTATTGATCGTGTTATTTGTGTGAGTTTTAACGCCCGATTTGCTAATTTTCAGGCAGAAGACTTTGTGCGTGACGTATTGTGCACCAAACTTGGTGTCCGAGCTTTGACTGTTGGTGACGACTTTCGCTTCGGAAAAGGGCGTGTTGGTGATTTCGCAATGCTGCAGCGACTTGGTCCTGAACTCAATATGGACGTCAAAGATACACAAAGTTTCAGGCAGCATAATAGTCGCGTCAGTAGCACGCTTATTCGTGCAGCACTGGCTGAGGGCGATGTTGTGCGTGCGCACGCAATGTTGGGGCACACTTATGCGATTTCGGGCAGAGTAATTCATGGCTGGAAAAAAGGGCGTGAGCTAGGCTTTAAGACTGCCAACGTTGCACTTAAGCGTCAGGTTAGCCCGGTACAGGGGGTATTTGCCGTACGCGTAAAAGTAGGCAACTCACTGTACAAAGGTGTTGCAAATGTGGGCACTAAGCCAACCCTAAATGGCAAGCGAGCCTTGCTAGAGGTACACATATTTGAATTTGACCAGGAAATATATGGTCAGTTTATAAAGGTGGAGCTTCTTCATAAGCTCCGTGATGAACAAAAATTTGAGTCATTGCAGCACCTAACTGAGCAGATTGCTCAGGATGTCACTGCTGCAAAACACTTTTTTCAATAATTTTAAGTAGCCGATACGGAAAGTAAAGTAAATGAGCGACTACAAGCATACGTTAAATCTACCGGAAACTGAGTTTCCAATGCGTGGCAATTTGGCACAACGCGAGCCCAAAATGCTTAAAACATGGTACGAGCAGGATCTGTATGGTCAGATCCGCAATGCCAAAAAAGGTAAAAAGCCGTTCATTTTGCACGATGGTCCTCCCTATGCCAATGGCAATATTCACTTAGGTCACTCAGTTAATAAGATCCTCAAAGATATTATTATTAAATCAAAGACACTTTCCGACTTCGACGCACCTTATGTGCCGGGCTGGGATTGTCATGGTCTGCCAATTGAACTGCAGGTCGAGAAGAAGGTTGGTAAACCCGGCAAGAAAGTGTCAGTTGCTGAGTTTCGTGAAAAATGTCGTGAGTACGCTCGCAAACAGGTTGAAGGTCAGAAGACTGATTTTAAACGTTTGGGTGTGTTAGGCGATTGGGATCGTCCATATCTGACAATGAATTTCGACTTTGAAGCCAATGCGTTGCGCGTATTGGGCCGCATTATTAAAAATGGCCACCTGCATAAAGGTGCAAAGCCTGTTCACTGGTGTACAGACTGTGGTTCTGCGTTAGCAGAAGCAGAAGTTGAGTATCAGGACAAGCAGTCACCGGCGATTGATGTTAAATTCGACTTTGTTGATGAGCAGGCACTGCTTGATGCCTTTGAACTGACAGAAGGACATCAAGGTACAGGCCCGGCAAGCACAGTGATCTGGACAACCACTCCATGGACTATGCCCGCTAACCGTGCTGTGGCAGTGCATGGTGCTCTTGAGTACGCTCTGGTGCAGGTTGAAGATGAGGGCAAAGAGCAGCGCATGGTGCTGGGTTCTGAGCTTGTTAAAGATGCAATGGACCGATTTGGTTTCAATCGTTATCACGTATTGGGTTATGCCAAAGGTGCGGTACTAGAAAACCTTCGTGTTGCGCATCCATTCTATGATTTTGACGTTCCTGTGATCTTGGGTGAGCACGTCACAACTGACTCAGGTACAGGTATTGTTCACACAGCACCTGGTCACGGTCCCGAGGATTTTGCTGCAGGCCAGGCGTATGGTCTGGAAGTAGCTAACCCGGTGGGCGCAAATGGTGTATTCCTGCCAGATACCCCAGTCTTCGCTGGCCAGCATGTGTTTAAGGCAAATGATGCCATTATTGAGCATTTAAAAGAAAAGGGCGCTTTGGTTCATCATCACGCTATGACACATAGCTATCCACACTGCTGGCGTCATAAAACGCCGATTATTTTCCGCGCGACA
Source organism: Pseudoalteromonas sp. AWH4_217 (assembly GCF_056161105.1). Lineage (NCBI taxonomy): Bacteria > Pseudomonadati > Pseudomonadota > Gammaproteobacteria > Alteromonadales > Pseudoalteromonadaceae > Pseudoalteromonas > Pseudoalteromonas sp. AWH4_217. Next base: position 194,933 of record NZ_JBSWYM010000005.1, read on the forward strand.
CCACAATGGTTTGTCAGTATGGATCAGGCGAACCTGCGTCAGGACTCTATGGCGGAAATTGGTAAAACTCAGTGGATCCCTGAGTGGGGTGAGAACCGTATTGCAAACATGGTTGAGGGACGTCCGGATTGGTGTATCTCTCGTCAACGTACGTGGGGCGTGCCTATCGCTTTGTTTGTTGACAAAGATACCGGTGCATTGCATCCGAAAACTGAAACCTTGATTGAAGAAGTCGCTAAGCTGGTTGAACAAAAAGGTATTCAGGCCTGGTATGACCTTGAGCCCGCAACTTTGCTTGATGAGGCAGATGCTCAGCAGTATGTCAAAGTACAAGATACTCTGGATGTGTGGTTTGACTCAGGTGTGACTCACGCCTGTGTAGTCGATGCGCGTGAAGAGCTAACGGGTCCTGCTGATCTGTACCTTGAAGGCTCGGATCAGCACCGAGGCTGGTTTATGTCTTCTATGATGACGTCTGTGGCTATTAATGGCCATGCTCCTTACCGTCAGGTTTTGACTCACGGCTTCACTGTGGATGAAAAAGGCCACAAGATGTCTAAGTCTCTGGGTAATGTTATTTCGCCTCAGGATATTATGAATAAGCTGGGTGCGGATATTTTACGCCTGTGGGTGGCTTCAACTGATTACACGGCTGAAATGACTGTGTCAGATCAGATCTTTAAGCGTGCAGCAGATCGCTACCGTCGGATCCGTAACACCAGCCGCTACTTGTTGTCTAACCTGAGTGGTTTTAACCCGACAACGGATCTGGTGGCTGTGGAAGACATGATCGAGCTGGATCGCTGGATTGTCAGCCGGGCAGCCCAGCTACAGCAGGAAATTGTTGAAGCTTATGATAATTACCAGATGCTGGTAGTAACGCAAAAGCTAATGAACTTCTGTACCGGAGAGCTGGGTTCTTTCTATCTGGACGTGATCAAAGACCGCCAGTATACCGCGAAGAGCGACAGTCATGCGCGTCGCTCATGTCAAAGTGCGCTTTACCATATTGCTGAAGCAATGACTCGCTGGATGGCGCCTATTATGAGCTTCACTGCTCAGGAAATCTGGGAAGTGTTACCAGGTGAGCGTGGTGAATTTGTATTCACAGACGTTTGGTACGATGGCCTGACTCAAGTGAGCGAAGGGCAACTGAGCAATGACTTCTGGCAAGAGTTGCTGTCAGTGCGTGATGAAGTAAACAAAGTACTGGAAAGCGCACGTAAAGAAGAAGTTATTGGTGCAACTTTGCAGGCCGAAGTCACGTTGTACACAGGCGGTGATTTAGCAGAGAAGCTGATGACGCTCAAAGACGAGCTAAGATTCGTATTATTGACATCGAAAGCGCAAGTCGAAGTGGTTAATACGAAACCAGAAGCTGCCGTTGCGACAGAAATTGACGGGCTGTTTATCGCCGTTAAAGCCACGCAAGCTCCGAAATGTGATCGTTGCTGGCACCACAGCGAAGATGTTGGTCAGCACGCAGAGCATCCTGAGTTATGTGGTCGCTGTGTGACGAATGTCGATGGCGCTGGTGAACAGCGTCAGTTTGCTTAATTAGGAGTATTACATGACCAAATCGACCGAACGTAGTGGTCTGGTGTGGTTGTGGCTGAGTCTACTGCTGTTTGCAGTAGACTTCGGCACGAAAGCACTGGTGGTAGAAAATATGCGGCTGTATGAGTCGATTGAGTTGCTACCCTTTTTTAATTTTACTTATATGCATAACTATGGCGCTGCGTTTAGTTTTCTCAGCGAAGCCGGAGGCTGGCAACGCTGGTTCTTAAGTGGTATAGCAGTCGCTATCAGTGCCTTATTGGTTTATTGGCTGAAAAAGTTACCTGCCAAAAACTGGTTGTTGTGCAGTGCTTACGCTTTGGTACTGTCTGGCGCATTAGGCAACTTATATGATCGGGTTACCTTAGGCTATGTCGTCGACTTTTTGCATTTTTACTATCAGGACTGGCATTATCCAGCATTTAATGTCGCGGATATGGCTATCGTTGGTGGCGCAGGCTTATTGTTATTTGACGCCATTTTTGGTGATAACGCGGATACGCAGGAGAATAAGGCATGAGTGAGCAGATAATAGGCCCACAATCAGAAGTTTTATTTCACTTTTCGATAAAACTGGCTGACGGTTCTGCAGCGGACTCAACGAAAGTACATGATAAGCCGGCAAAGCTCTTTATGGGTGACGGTAGTCTGACAGAAAACTTTGAAAAATGCCTGTTGGGACTAAAGCCGGGCGACAGCAAGGCGTTTGAGCTTGAGCCTCAGGACGCTTTTGGTATGCCAAACCCGGACAACATTTATTATGTTGACCGTAGTAAGTTTGGTTCTGAAACACCCGCTGAAGTAGGCAGCATTATTGCCTTTACTCAGCCTGACGGAACTGAGCTGCCAGGCCTGATCCGCGAGGTTGCCGGAGACTCTGTTACCGTAGACTTTAATCATCCTCTGGCTGGGCAAAAAGTGACCTTTGAAGTGGATATTTTAGAGGTGAAAAACTAATGGAAATCTTGCTTGCAAATCCACGTGGTTTTTGTGCCGGGGTAGACCGAGCAATTAGCATTGTAGAACGCGCCCTTGATATCTTTGAAAAGCCCATTTACGTGCGTCATGAAGTGGTACATAACAAATATGTGGTAGATGGCCTGCGCGCCCGTGGTGCGGTGTTTGTTGAAGAGCTGGATCAAGTGCCAGACGATAGTATCGTCATCTTCAGTGCGCACGGAGTATCACAGCAGGTGCGTCAGGAAGCAAAACGTCGTGAACTGAAAGTTTTCGATGCGACTTGCCCTTTGGTCACCAAAGTACATATGGAAGTTACACGTGCCAGTCGAAAAGGCACGGAGTGTATCCTGATTGGGCACCATGGACATCCGGAAGTAGAAGGCACCATGGGCCAATATAATAATCCAGCGGGTGGTATTTATCTGGTTGAAACACCTGAGGATGTCAGCACGCTGGAAGTGAAAGATCCTAGCAACCTCTTCTATTGCAGCCAGACGACTTTGTCGGTAGATGATACTTCGGATGTGATAGAAGCGCTGCGGGAAAAGTTTCCACAGATCCATGGTCCACGTAAGGATGATATCTGTTACGCGACGCAAAATCGTCAGGACGCGGTCAGAGACCTGGCTAACAAGGTAGACTTACTGTTAGTGGTTGGCGCGAAGAATAGTTCTAATTCAAATCGCCTGCGTGAGCTTGCAGATAAAATGGGCACTCGTGCATTTCTAATTGATGATGATCAGTGCCTGAATGCGAGCTGGTTTGACGGTGTAAACAAAGTGGGTGTAACAGCTGGTGCTTCAGCACCTGAGGTGTTGGTGCAGCAGGTTATTGCCCGACTCAAAGCGCTTGGTGGACAAACCGTTGTAGAAAACCCGGGTCAGGAAGAAAATGTGGTTTTCGCTGTGCCTGTCGAACTTCGGTAGGTGCGACAAACCATGGATAAGTCAGAGGCGATAGGCCTGGGACTGCTTAAAGCCATGGTATCAGAGCGGGGCGTACTGGCTATGCTGATCGCCTCGCAATCTCTCTCCTTTATTTATACGCTCGCTGATTATGACGACTTCTGGCTGACTTTGGGGCTGGTGAGTTTATTCACCCATGGCAATGCTCTATTGTCTTTAAGTGTGATTGCACTGGTCAGCATCTTTAAAGTGTCCAAACCGGCTCACAATGGTGTTCTGGAACTGAGCATAGTATTCGTTGTTTTTATTAGTGTGTGTATTGGTCTGAGTATTGGGATCCAATTTACGCCTTTGTCTTCTCACGTGCCGATTGATTGGGGTCCGGTATTTAGCAATAGCGCCATATGCTGTTTTGTCGTGGTGATCCTGCTGTACTTTATGTCGATCTACATTGACAATGTGAATGCCCTCGAGTTGGCTGCACGAGCGGAAATTGATGCCTTGCAGGCACGAATACGGCCGCATTTTTTACACAATACGTTAAACACACTGGCTGAACTGACGCATGAGAATGCGGCTGATGCGGAACAAGCAGCATTATTGCTGGCGCGCCTGATGCGGGTGTCTTTTGCGGAAAAAAAGTGGCATACCATTGCAGACGAAGTGGCATTAACAAAAGACTACCTTTGTCTGGAGCGTTTTCGTTTCGAGCAAAGATTGCAGGTACAGTGGCTAATCGACGAAGCTCTGTTGAGTGTACCCATCCCGACACTGACGTTGCAACCTTTGGTCGAGAATGCTGTATTGCACGGCATAGAAAAGCGTGTTCAGGGCGGCACCATCACCATTCACATTGAAAAACGTGACAATATAATCACACTGAGTGTGACTAACCCCTTGCCTCACGCAACGCATCACTCCGGTGGCAATGGGATTGCGACAAAAAACATCGATAAACGGTTGTCCCTCTATTACCAGCGCCGGGCTAGTTTGAGGATTGAGCGAGATAGTGATAAATTCTTAGCTACCATCACTTTACCTGACACTGGAGCTTATGAATTATCTGATTTTAGATGATGAGCCTATCGCCAGACGGCGGTTACGGCGCTTGATGTCGGAGTTAGAGCATTTCACTTGTGTGGCTGAAGCATCAGACGGCGAGCAGGCGCTGCAATTGTGTGAGGACAATTCACCTGAGCTGGTGTTTCTCGATATTGCTATGCCTGGCATTGATGGACTCGAAGTGGCGGAAATGCTCAGGCAAAAAATGCCGGAATGCAAAATAGTTTTTGTGACAGCATTTGCCGAACATGCCCTGCGCGCATTCGACCTGCTGGCAGAAGGGTACTTGGTCAAACCCATAGATAAGGATCGCCTCGGTGCCTTACTTGAACATATCTATGGTGAGAAAATGCAACGTCTGCAATACCAGGTAGGCCATGATACACGCTGGGTTGCGGTATCCGATATTCTGGTAGCCAGAAGTGACGACCGATATACCCACATTTATTTTACCGGTGGTGAGGCACTGGTAGATATTCCCTTAAAGAAGCTGCTGGCAACCTATCCCCGACACTTTGTGCAGGTACACAGAAATACACTGGTAAAAAAGCAGGCCGTATTGAGTCTGGAGTCCGTGGAAGGGAATCACCGAGTGCGATTGGATGGCTTTGCAGAGCCCATTACGGTGAGTCGCCGGGCGGCGGCTAATTTCAAGTCGCTATTCTGACCATTAAACCCTACTGATTGACCGTTGAGCCCACGATCAGGTTCATGACGAAGTGATTCATTATATTATGTAGTGGAGCAAACTGACTTTGAAAAATGATGGCAAAAACTGTGTGTAGTAACGCAAATCGCGGATTTACCCTCTTAGAAACGCTGATCGCTTTTATGGTGTTGAGCTTTGGCTTGCTTGGTGCTGTGGCACTGCAAGCGAAGGCAAAGCAAGCCAGTTTTGACTCTATGCAACGCGCAGCTGCAGTTGCCCTGGCCGGTGATATTATGCAGCGGATCCGCAGTAACGACACCCTCAATCTTGATACACAGTATCAGCAAGTATTCAGCAGTACGGCGACTATAAACGGTAATAATAGCTGCTTCAGTAACACTTGTACCAATGCCGAAATTGCAGCGATGGATCTGGAGCAATGGGTTATGGCCATTCAAGCCAAAGAGAACACCGGCTCGCTTGACGATACTACGGTATGTATTAGTACAACGCCGGTGGCCAATACTCAGGGGCGGGGCTTCAACGTGACCGTCAGTGTTGCCTGGGCAGGTCGTCAGGCATTTGTCATGAATGCTGCCAATCAGGCGATTAACTGTGGCGACAACAATGACTATCGACGAGTAGTGAGCATTAACAGTTATTTACTGGTGAGGGACTGAAATGAGACGCTCAGGGTTTACTCTGGTAGAGTTACTGATCTCCATGTTTATTGGCGCTTTGTTATTGGGTGGCGTGGTCACAGCTTACGTCAGTATGAAAGTAACAACACGAGATACGATGGCGATTGGCGAGCTTCAGGAGGTTGGCAGGCTGACGCTGACCTTGTTACGCCGAGACCTCGAACAGGTTGGTTTCTGGGGTACCTTTTATGACAAAGGCCTGACGACGGTTAATTCAACCAGCCCTGCGAATCCGACTAACGATTGTTTTGGCGGTCTCAATAATGGTAGTTTTCCTAATGCGGTACAGACTAACTTCCGCTCAATCTACGCGGAGCAAACAAGCGGTGCGGCGTTAGATTGCATCTCAGGGGCCCGTAACAATACAGAGGTGTTACAGCTTAAGTTTCTGGAAGGAAGGCAAATCACAAATATCAGCGATGTTGAAAACAATCGTTACTATTTCATTGCACAGCAAGAACAGGGCACTTTTGTTGCTGGGGATAGCTTTGCAGGCATGCCGACTAACAACGCTACGTTGTGGCCCTATAGTCACCATGTTTACTATATCGCAGAGCAGCAAATTCAGATCAACAGTAAAACCATCACCACACCCATCTTGATGCGCAGAAGACTGACCGTGAGTGGCGGCATGACTACAGAAGCCGTGATTGAGGGGGTCGAAGACATTCGCTACCTGTTTGGATTGGACACCAATGGAGACAGCCGGGTCGATACCTATCGTAGTACACAAGATATGACCGCTGGAGACTGGGAGCGCTCAGGAGGGATTTTGACCGTGCAGATCATCGCATTAGTCAGAGTACTTGAGGCTGATGTGGGTCTGGAATTGAAAAGCCAGACTTATACCCTGGGCAATGATCCTGACAGACGGACTCTGACCTTTAATGACAGTTATCGTCGGACGGTATTTTCGACCACAATTCAACTCTATAACATGGGAATTTCAACATGGTAATGGCGCATAAACAGCAGGGCATGGTGCTGATTGTTTCTATGGTCCTTATTGTGGCCGTATTGAGTGTCGCTGTGACCCTGATGAGTAGTAGCACTATAGATATTAAGGTAACCAATGCTGCGCAGGAGCGCGAAGCCGCTGAAGCGCTGTTGATGGGAGAAGTACAACGCATTATCTCACAAGAAAAAGTACTGTTTGACGCCAGTGTTTTTCATGCTCGTAACGGTCAGTTTGAAAACGAGGCAGGAGAGATGGTTGAACGGGTGATCCGCAATGATGAAGAAATGGAGCTGAAAAGCCTGCAAGCCAACCTCAACAGCGGTCAGCTGCTGCTGGAATGCCCGCGTGTCTTTAATTTTACAGCAGCTGTCGGATGCGTCATTACTGAAGTAGAAAGCACAGTGCAATATGGTGACCAAGCTCAGCATCAGGTGACTGTTGTGATCGGCATAGCGCAGGAAGCGCTCAACATAAAGGGGAATCAATGATGTGGTATAGATTGTTGGGATTGCTGAGTTGTATTTGTGTGTTCAGCATCCAGGCCGAGGATATCGAGTTATTTGTTAAACATGACATCTCAAACTCTGAAAAGTCACGTGTGCTGGTTGTCTTTGATACCTCGGGGAGTATGGCGTGGGACGTGAAGGACGGTCAGCGTTGCTATGAATATCGTAGTGGGCGGTTTCGCAGTATTGATTGCTTTGATTCTTCTCAAACCAGCAAACGTTGCTATAAGGTACGCAATGGCTGGTATCAGCAGTCAAATTGTGGCGACAGCCGCTTAAAGGTGGCGCAGGATGCGATTACGACACTGGTAGATGATAACCCGGATTTTGATATTGGCTTAATGCGACTTTATTCCAGTTCAGGCGGGTATGTACTGAATGGCCTGGGTGCCAGTACAACAACGCTAAAAAACAAAATAGCCAACTTGCCTGCCAGTGGCAGTACACCTTTGTCAGAAACCCTCTGGGAAGCGTATCTTTACCTGACTGGTAAACGTGTGCTTTACGGGCAGAATAAAAGTGACCGTGATCGCAGCGTTGAAAGTAATGGTTATTATATTTCGCCCTTTAAGCCAGATCCGCTGGCGCCGAAACGTTGTGACACGTCCACCAATATCATTCTGATGACAGATGGCGATCCGACCAGCGACTCAGCACGAAATACGGACATTTACAATAAATATGTGTCTACATTTGGTTCAGTGCCTAGCAGAGTATCCAATAACTACCTGAATTCACTTGCCAAAGTAATGAGAGGAACGCCTGAAACTCAGGTCGATCTGTACCCCAGTACGCCGGAAGAGCTGGACTTTGCCCGTACCTATACCATAGGTTTTGGTACTGGGATGTCTAATGCGGGCAAAACGTTACTTGAGCAAACTGCACTTGATGGCGGCGGAGAATATAAACATGCGAACACGGCCTCTGAGCTGTCCGAAGCATTAAAGGCGACAATCACCAACATTCGCGAAAAGAGTGACAGCTTTTCATCGCCTTCTGTATCAACCAGTAGCTCTGATTTGAGTCGTAGTGGAGATTCTATCTATTACACTATGTTTTATCCTGAAACCCATACCCGGTGGCGGGGCAACCTGAAAAAACTCAAGGTGAAAGGGGCCGTAATCCATGGTATGGGCAGCAATAGCCACGCCATTAATGAAGAGGGGGTTATTGCGGATAACGTGACCACTTACTGGTCTCAGGCCGGCTCTAAAGATGGTTCCAAAGTTGGGGTCGGTGGCGTTAACTACCAGCTATCACGACAAACAACGCGTAAACTGTATTCAGATTATGGAAAAGGCACCTTAATGTCTTTCGACTACGCCACCGCGTTGATCGCTGCGGGCGGTAGCTTGTCAAAATTGAGTACCATGTTTTCGGTGGATAACGCCGCTCAGGTACCTGATGTGATCGACTGGTCGAGGGGGATTGACGTTAACGATGAAAACAACAATGGCTCGACCACAGACCGACGTGACACCATTTTTGGCGATCCCTTGCATTCCAGGCCCGTGACACTGGATTATGGTAATGGCGATTTGCGAGTGATTGTGGGTACCAATGCCGGGTTCCTTCATATGTTCAAGGACAACGGTGAGACCGTGACGGAAAGTTGGGCATTTGTTCCCGGGTCCTTACTAGACATACTCAGACCTCAAATGGTGCGTCAGGACGATACCAAGCTGTACGGCATGGACGGCCCGATAACGGTTTACTTCTGGGACAAGAATGACGATGGTAAGGTCGGCAGCGGAGAGCGTGTTTGGCTCATTGCTGGCATGCGCCGCGGTGGTAACGAATACTATGGATTCGATATTACGTCTCCTGATAACCCAAGGTTGTTGTGGGGAGGCCCTATCAAAGGCGGGTCAGCACCCTTTGAACAACTGGCACAAACCTGGTCTAAACCTTTGGTCACCTTTATTAAATCTAAGCCTGATACGCCAGTTGTTATCTTTGGCGCCGGGTATGACACCAATAAAGACAATGCGCTCTTTTCTGACGACAACGTTGGCCGGGGTATTTATATTGTTGACATAGAAACGGGTAAGCCATACTGGAGTCTGACTGCGGCCAATGGCTTTACTGGCAAGCATAGTATCGCAGCAGATCTCAGTACCGTAGACTCTGACTATGATGGGTATACTGATCGTATCTATGCAACGGATACTGGTGGGGGCATTTGGCGCTTTGACATGCCCGGGACCAATCCAACGGACAGTGAAACCCCCTGGACTCATTTTAAACTGGCGAGTTTAAGTGGTGGAACAGATAATAATAAGCGTCGCTTTTTTTACCGCCCGGTTGTGGCTCGTACCTACTTTTCTAAGGTATCAACTGAAACGGTAAATGGTCAGACGATCACGATCCGCAGAGATATTCCTTATGAAGGGCTGCTGATTGGCAGTGGTAACCGAGCCAAGCCGACGTCTACCGCTGTGCAGGACTTTCTCTATATGGTCCGGGATGAAAATACCAAAACACAATCATTCATAGGGGACAATGTACCGGCAACCATCAAATCATCAAATCTTTTGAATGTCACCAATGATCCCTTCTACTCTCGGCTGGACGACTTTGACCAGTTTGTAGAAAAAGAGGTTGAACTGGGTTTGGCAAGCGGCTGGAAACTGAAACTTGCTGAAGGCGAAAAAGCGATGGCGGCAGCGACCATTGTTGCAGGCGTAGCCTATTACACAACCTTTACCCCGGCCAGTGTTGAGATAAATGAGTGCTCAATTACAGCGGGCAGGGGAAGGTTATATGCGTTACATCTGAACTATGGTATGCAGATGTTGGATCTGAGGAGTTTTCAGACTACCGCAGAAGTGCCGGACACACCCAGAGTACACTTTAGTGAACATACCAATGAGGATGGCAGTACCACCATAAAAGCACAGTTGATCAGCCCTATAGTGACTGAAAGCAGTGACGATGTTATAGATGGCAAGATCCGGCTGGTCGAACCTGAAGCTGCCGCACCATACCGAAAATCAGATGGAGGTGTCGGTGGTGTAACGGGTGAAAACGACGTACAAATCGAAATGCAAACGCGGTTATTGTACATTTACAAAAAAGAAGAGCATGATGAAAAGAACTAAGCGTACAGTATTGGGATTCACCCTGATTGAGCTGATGATCACCATCGCAATCCTGGGTATTTTAGCCAGCATTGCCTACCCCAGTTATTCACAGTATGTAAAGCGTGCAGCCAGAGCTGAAGCGGCAGCCACTTTACTTGATGCAGCCAATAAACAAGAGCAGTATTTTGTGGATAACCGACAATATGCCAGCACATTAGCTGAGCTGGGACTGCAAACCACAACGGAGAACGATTACTTTACTCTGACCATAGCACTGGGTGCCAATCTAAATACCTTTACAATTACAGCCACGGCATCGGGGGGGCCGCTTGAGGACGATCCTGATTGTACCACCCTAACCATCGATAACTTAAATATTCGCGGGAGTACAGGTAATTTCACCGCCGATCAATGCTGGGGGCGATGATCATTACAGCGATGCAGATAAGGTGCGAGTCCTGTTTTTACTTCAACAGCGACGCCGTTCAACACTGCGTTCACTGCGCATGAATGAACCGTTTTGTGCAAAGGTACACATTACTAACCAATTCTAATCACTGGCCAACGAGGGGGCGCGTAACTGAATTGTTAAACCGCGCCGCTACCGACTTCCCCTAACTGGACACATCAAGCGCTGTGGTGCTGCAAGCTGGGTGCTCATGGTTAACGGCATTTTGTCGTTTCTCTGAGTCTGCTTCGGCCAACCACACTGACAGATAAAGCGAGTCCGATAGGCTCTCCGCGAAGGCGTCTGGCACAGTACACAAAGGTACCATTACCAAACCCCCTCAAAGTACCTGTGTGTTTAAACGTAATCGCTTTTCTGGGATAGTCTAACGTGTCGCTGGCCGTGATCCCCGACAGTACCAGTAGCTTGATATCTCCACTATCGAACCTAGCGCGATCCTGATAATCGGTGAATACAGTGAGCTCCTTTTGCCACTGGGTGGTACATTGACCATTAACCAGCGGGCAAATAGTGACAGGCGCATTGTGTGTGATAGCCAGCAGTCGCGACAAGGTCAGGTGTCGGTCAATATTCAGCAGCGCAGTTTTGGGTCTGTCCAGTTCCGTCAGCGTATGGATGGCAGGGACAGAGAGTAGTACCATCACGCCAAACAGCGCCATGCAAATGATCAATTCAAACAGGGTAAACCCTAAGCAGTTCCTTAAAGTCATGAGTATGCATCCGTGCATGAGTCATCTTTTCAGCTTAGATGGAGCGCGCCATATCACAAGGGGTATGAAGAATTATCACGGAGGGAGCTATTGAATAATGGCTTTTAAACCAATTCCACGATCATGCATCGAGTTTGCTCATGACAATTCTAATAAAAACCAGAGCGAAGCTATTGATTGCAGGTGAGCTGGGTATCGCCGCGATAGAGCGCAGAACCCACAACGCTGATCTCTAACTGTTGATTAGCGAAATTGGTTGCTGAAGGACAATAGATAAAGCTGCTGGCTTGTTGCATTGCTGTACGGCCACTTGAATCGAAGCGTAAACTGGCGCTTGGGAATGTAAGGGCGTCGTTTTCTGGTACTCGCTCCATCACACGCAATAGATCATCGGCATCGGCGTTATACGAACCGTTGTTGTTGCGGTCTAAAAATACGGTGATTCGGTTGCTTTGCCAGTCTGTCAGGCAGATAAAATCGCTATTGGTTTCAACCAGCGTTTGGCTTGCCGGACAAATGACAATGATTTCATCTGTTGCGGTAGCATGGGCTCTGGCAAATGTCACAGTACGTTTGAGTTCCTGCAGGTAGGCTTCAGAACGGGTGGAACTCGAAATATTTGCCCCAAACGACAACACTATGGCAGACAACAAGCCCAAAATAGCAATTGTGACAATGAGTTCAATAAGTGTAAATCCAGCGAGTTTTTTCATCGTACACAACCAAAAATAGGAATAACTACTGATTATTATAGTGCGTCTTTTCGTTTATTAATTCAATCGCTTTGTTTGCCTTGTTTTGTTGGATTGTCTAAAATCGACGCATTACCAAAGGGATAAAAATCAATCATGAAAAAGATAGAAGCCATCATAAAACCATTTAAGCTAGATGACGTGCGTGAAGCCTTGTCTGACATCGGTATTACCGGTATGACAGTATGTGAAGTAAAAGGCTTTGGCCGACAAAAAGGACACACCGAGTTATATCGTGGCGCAGAATATATGGTCGACTTTCTGCCAAAGGTGAAACTGGATATCGTGCTGGCCGAAGAAGATGTGGATCGGGCTATTGATGTCATTTTAAAAACAGCACAAACCGGCAAGATTGGCGATGGTAAAATCTTTGTCACAGAGGTGGAGCGTGTTGTTCGTATCCGTACGGGTGAAGAGGATGAAGAAGCAATCTAATATCAATTGCGATTAATTAAGCAATTGGTATAGCTGGCCACTGAGTTATCAAGAAAAGATATAAAAATGCCGGGTACTGTTTACAGTCCCGGCGTTTTTATTTGCTCAGTGAAGTACTGTTATTGCTAACGCTGTTGGTTTTGCTCTTTGGCTTTACGGGCGTTGTCGCTAAGCTCTTCAAGGCCCAACATTGCGTAGCTCTTTTCCATCATTTCAAGGGCTGGTACCAGATAGCTGCTTTGTGAAAAGTGTTCTACAACATACTTGCCCCGATTGGCTGCGGCAAGATAGGCTTCACGCTCAAAGTAATAGTTAGCGACCTTCAGTTCATAACGTGCCATTTTGTTTAGCAACCAGGCAAGGCGCTTTTTGGCTTCCGGCACATAGGCGCTGTCAGGATAATTCTTTACCAGAGTCGATAAGTCCTGAAAAGCAACCCGTGTCCGGCTTGGGTCGCGGTCTGCACGGTCAATACCAAAGTATTCCTGGAAGCCATTCTCATCCGCCTTAATGTTGATCAGGCCCCGCATGTAGTACATGTAGTCGAGGTTTTTATGGTTGGGATTAAGGCGTAAAAAGCGATCTACAGTCGCTAAAGCCTGTTCTGTGTTCCCAGTTTGATAAAAGGCATATACCAAGTCCATTTGTACCTGATGAGAGTAAGGACCAAATGGATAGCGTGAGTTGATGGCACTCAGTAGTTCAATCGCACGGGCATATAGGCCAGAGTCGAGTGTTTGTTTGGCGTCTTCGTACAATGCCTGCACAGATTTATTTGGTACGCGTTCGATTTCTTCTTGTTCTGGGGCGGATGAGCAGGCTGCTAATCCCAATACAGATGCGCTCAATACGATTGCAAAAGCGCGTTTTCCCAACGTCTTTATCATTTTATTTTACTACCTTCGTTATCAGGCTAGGCCAAGTCGGCAAAACCGAGTAAACTATGCATTTATGCGATTCTAACCCAGTCGAGCATGGCTTGCACTGGTATTTTAGGTAAAGTTACACATGTCTGAGCAAATTTCTCTACAAGCCGATGTGCCAGTGGAACTGGGCGGTAAACGTCTAGACCAGATTTTGGCGCAATTGTTCCCCGATTTTTCACGTTCCAGAATAAAAACTTGGATCCTTGACGAAAAAGTCACCGTCAACGGTGATGTACTGGCGATCCCTAAGGAAAAACTGCTGGGTGGTGAAGTGGTTGCGGTGGAAACGCAAATTGAGGCTGAACGGGAGTACGAAGCGCAGGACATCGCGTTAGATATTGTTTATGAAGATGACGACATCCTAGTGATCAATAAGCCAATGGGTCTGGTTGTACATCCTGGTGCCGGCAACCCCAACGGCACCGTGCTGAATGCATTGTTACATCACCACCCCGAGATCATCAATGTCCCACGTGCGGGCATAGTGCACCGTCTTGATAAAGACACCACGGGATTGATGGTGGTGGCCAAGACCATAGTTGCGCAAACACACCTGGTGAAAAACCTTCAGGCACGTGAAAACTTTACCCGTGAGTATGAAGCAATATGTAATGGCACCATGACCGCCGGTGGCATGATAGAAAAGCCCATTGGTCGTCATGCGACTAAACGCACACATATGGCAATCCATGAAATGGGTAAGCCCGCTATCACGCATTATCGGGTTGCAGAAAAGTTTCGGGCACACACGCGCTTGCGGTTACGCCTTGAAACTGGCCGTACCCACCAGATCCGTGTGCATATGGCTTACCTCAAGCATCCTCTGGTGGGGGATCAGCTTTATGGTGGTCGCCCCTGTCCGCCACGCAATGCATCTCCAGAGTTTCTTGATACGCTCCGGGGCTTTAAACGTCAGGCACTGCATGCGGTAAAATTGCGTATCGCACATCCTGTCAGTGGTGAAGTCATGACCTGGGAAGCGCCGATCCCAGAAGATATGCAGGAGCTCACCGCGGCACTGCGTGAAGATAGCAAACAGAACCCACAGATAGATTACTAATATGATCTATCCAGATTGGCCGTTACAGGGGGTCGTTGGCGCCCTGTCTACCACAAGACAGGGAGGCGCATCTGCGCCCCCTTTTGATGGTTTCAATCTGGCCTATCATGTCGGCGACGCGCCGCAGGCCGTCGCACAGAACAGGGCACGGTTGCAGGCTGAGGTCTCACTGCCAATTGTCTGGCTGGAGCAAGTACACGGTAACACTGTCATCGATGCTGATGATGAGTATGATATTGCTTCACTTCCTCAGGCTGATGCCATTTTTACCCGTTCTTCTCAATTTGCTTTGGCAATCATGACTGCCGACTGTTTACCTGTGCTGGTTGCCAGTGAAGACGGTCTGGAAATAGCGGCGGTTCATTGTGGCTGGAGGCCATTGGTGGCAGGTATTCTTGCTAAAACCCTGGCACATTTTAAAACGCCTGCGAGTCAATTACATGTCTGGTTAGGGCCTGCTATTGGTCCTCAGGCTTTTGAAGTAGGCAAAGAAGTCGTTGATCAGTTTGTCGCACTCAGCCGGGTGCACAGCCAGGCGTTCGTGCGCCAGAAAAACGGTCAGTATCTGGCTGATATTTACCTTCTTGCCAGACAGCAACTGAGTGAACTGGGTGTCACTGCTGTGTCTGAGCACGCACACTGTACGGTTGCTCATCCTCAATATTATTTTTCTTATCGCAGAGATAGTCGCTGCGGTCGAATGGCCAGTTTGATTTGGCGCAAATAAATCTCGCTCTTTTGCTTTACACACCTTGATCAAACTCGCTGTGATACCCATTTTATAGGTAATTAAGTTATTTATAAGGTTATTTAGGGTATGCGAATAGATAGGTTTACCAGTAAATTTCAAGCTGCGCTGTCCGATGCGCAGTCACTCGCATTAGGGCGGGATCATCAGTTTATTGAGCCTGTACATTTAATGTACTCTTTGTTGCAGCAAAGCGGCTCCAGCGTCCGCGCTTTGTTCGCTCAGGCCGGGGTCAGTGCCGATGAGCTGAACACGAAACTCTCTCAGGCTATTGAAAAACTGTTTAAGGTTGAAGGCGTTGGCGGTGATGTACAACTGTCAAATAACCTCATTTCACTAATCAATTTATGTGACAAGTATGCACAGAAACGCAAAGACAAATACATCTCCAGTGAGCTATTTGTGTTTGCGGCATGCGAAGATAAAGGCCCGCTGGGCGATATCTTCCGCTCTTTGAATATCACTCAGGACAAAATTGAAAAAGCCATTAAGGCCATTCGCGGTGGCCAGAAAGTGGATGATCCGAACGCTGAAGATACCCGTCAGGCGCTGGAGAAGTACACGATAGATCTGACTGAACGCGCCGAGCAAGGCAAGTTGGATCCGGTGATAGGTCGTGACGATGAAATTCGACGCACAGTACAGGTTTTGCAGCGTCGAACCAAGAATAACCCTGTGCTGATCGGTGAGCCCGGCGTTGGTAAAACAGCCATTGTAGAGGGCCTGGCACAGCGTATCATCAATGGTGAAGTACCTGAGGGCCTAAAAGATAAGCGTGTACTATCGCTTGATCTTGGGGCGCTGGTAGCTGGTGCAAAATACCGCGGAGAATTTGAGGAGCGCCTCAAGTCTGTACTGAATGAATTGGCTAAAGAAGAAGGCCGGGTGATCCTCTTTATTGATGAGATCCATACTATGGTGGGCGCTGGCAAGACAGATGGCGCCATGGATGCGGGCAATATGCTCAAGCCAGCACTGGCACGCGGCGAGTTGCATTGTGTGGGGGCAACAACCCTGGATGAGTATCGCCAGTACATTGAAAAAGACGCTGCGCTTGAGCGACGTTTCCAGAAAGTCTTTGTGGCAGAGCCAAGTGTCGAAGACACCATTGCGATTTTGCGAGGGCTAAAAGAGCGCTATGAATTGCATCACTCTGTTGATATTACCGATCCGGCCATTGTTGCTGCGGCACACTTGTCACATCGTTATATCAGCGACAGGCAGTTGCCGGATAAGGCCATTGATCTTATCGATGAGGCCGGCTCTTCCATTCGTTTGCAAATAGACTCTAAGCCGGAACAGCTGGACAAGCTGGAGCGTCGCATCATTCAGCTAAAACTGGAAGACAATGCACTGGCCAAGGAAAAAGATGAAGCCAGCCAGAAGCGCCGCACTGAAATGCAGACTCTGATCCAGCAGTTGGAATCTGAGTATCGTGAACTCGATGAGGTATGGAATGCAGAGAAGGCCTCATTGCAGGGCACGCAGGTCATCAAGGCGGAGCTGGAACAGGCCCGTCTGGATCTGGATGTGGCACGCCGGGCAAGCGACTTGCAGCGTATGTCTGAGCTGCAATATGGTCGTATTCCGGAGTTGGAGCGCAAACTGGATTTAGCTTCTCAGGCTGAGATGCAGGAAATGAGTCTGCTGAAAAACCAGGTTGGTGAAGATGAAATCGCGGAGATTTTGTCGCGCTGGACAGGGATCCCGGTGGCAAAAATGCTTCAGGGCGAGCGAGACAAACTGCTGCAGATGGAAGAAGAGTTACACAGAAAGGTCATTGGTCAGGATGAGGCCGTCAGTGCGGTGGCCAATGCCATCCGCCGCTCGCGCGCGGGCTTGGCCGATCCTAACCGGCCGATTGGCTCGTTTTTGTTCTTAGGCCCAACTGGGGTAGGTAAAACTGAGCTGACCAAAGCGTTAGCAGGCTTTATGTTTGACACGGAAGATGCCATGGTGCGCATTGATATGTCTGAGTTTATGGAAAAACACTCGGTAGCACGTCTGGTGGGGGCACCCCCAGGGTATGTGGGGTATGAAGAGGGGGGTTATCTGACCGAAGCGGTCCGCCGTCGCCCTTACTCCGTGATTTTGCTTGATGAAGTAGAAAAAGCGCACCCTGACGTGTTTAATATTTTACTTCAGGTACTCGACGACGGGCGTCTGACGGATGGCCAGGGTCGCACCGTTGATTTTAAAAACGCGGTGATCATTATGACCTCGAACCTGGGCTCAGATGTTATTCAGGAGCAAGCAGGCAGCAATGATTATGCTGTCCTGAAGCAACGTGTCATGGATGTATTGGTGACGCAATTCAGACCTGAATTTATCAACCGTATCGACGAAACGGTCGTCTTCCATCCGCTTATCAATGAGCACATTAAGCAAATTGCGGACATTCAGCTGTCAAAGCTGCGCCAGCGTTTGCATGACAAAGGGTTTGGCTTTGAGCTCACTGAGGCTGCGCTGGATAAGATTGCGGCCAGTGGTTTCGATCCTGTCTACGGTGCGCGGCCACTCAAACGTGCGGTCCAGCATCATATTGAAAATCCGCTGGCACAGCAGCTACTGCAGGGGGATTTTGACGTTGGTGACGTGATCAAGGTGGATGTTGTTGAAGGCGACATCGTTTTCACGCGTTAACTCCTTCATCGGGCGGCAATATGCTGCCCGTATCTGTTTAAATTCAGCGTGCTGAGGTTGGGGGTTTTGTTGTGATATGTTAGAGTTCATTATCGCCACATAAACACGCATCTTCCATGGAAAAGCTCTTTCGCCAGTATGGCATTTTTCAATTTGGTGGCAGCACTGAACTGTGTGCTCAGGACTTGCCACTGACATCACCTAGCGATCAGCAGGTGCTGATCAAAGTGATTTCAACGTCAGTCAATCCCATCGATATTAAAACACGCAACGGCCTTGGCTATGTTGCACAAGGTAAAGCGCCCGATGCGTTTTTGCCTCTGGGCTATGACGTATTAGGCGAAGTCGTACAAACCGGTAACCATGTTAGCGGGCTTGAGCCGGGAGATAAGGTGATCGGCATGGCAGGCTTTGCCAGTCATCCGGGGAGTTATGCCAGCCATGTTTATGGCAACGCTGATGAATTAATTAAAGTCGAGCAGAATGTAAAAACCAGTTTGGCCGGTCTGTGTCTGGCAGGGTTGACTGCATGGCAGGCGCTGGCCGATTTTGATCCTGAGCACGCGCCTGTGTATGTCAATGCAGCAACCGGAGGGGTTGGTCACCTGTTACTGCAAATCGCCAGATTACGCGGATTTGATGTGATCCCTGTCAGTCGGCGCACTGAGCATCAGGTATTCAGCACATTGGACTTTGAGGCCATCACGTTGGACGCGTATTTGTCACAGCCTCGTAAGGGCCTCTTGATTGATTTAGTCGGAGGAAAGCTTGGGCAAAGTATGACGCAAAACCTGCTTGCTGGCTCTGAACTCGTCACTGTTCCCACGGTAACAAAAGATCAGGTGTTAGCAGTTGCTCACCAACAGGGTGTGACAGGACGTGGACTATTGGTTGAAGCAAACCAGGCACATTTGGCATGTTTGTATGAAGCCGTATGTACAGAGCAGTTGCAGGTATTGGTTGATCAGCAATTTAAATTAAGCGACATTCAGCGGGCGCATGAGTATGTTGAACAAGGTGCGCATTTTGGCAAAGTGATCATTACCGCTTGAGTATTCGTAATTTGCCCCAATTGACAGTAGCATTGTGTATTACTGAGCACCGGGCCTCGAGGTATTAGTTTTTGAAACAGTTAAATTTACAAGGCAAGTTAGAAGCGCTTGCGACATCGGCACATCGTAGCGCCTTGCGTGGCATTAAACGCGGGATTGAACGAGAAGCGCTGAGAATTAAGTCATCCGGAGAGATAGCAAAAACCCCTCACCCTCAAGGGGCTGGTCATGCGTTGACACATGGTGCGATCACAACTGATTTCTCCGAGTCTCTCCTGGAGTTTATTACCCCGGTCAGCGAATCACCCGAGGAAACGCTCTCTCAGCTGAGGGACTTGCAAAAATATACCCTGAGTCATATGGGTGATGAACTCTTGTGGCCAATGAGTATGCCGTGTTTTATCCAGCATGAAGACGACATTACGCTGGCACAGTTTGGCCAGTCAAATATTGGTCAAATGAAAACCTTATATCGGGAAGGCTTAAAAAACCGCTATGGCAGTATGATGCAGGCTATTGCGGGAGTACATTTTAACATATCGTTCCCTGATTCTTTGTGGCAGAGCCTGCAGACACTGGCAGAGGATACGCAACCTTCACAAGCCTTTATTTCTGACCAGTATTTGGGCCTCATCAGAAACTTTAAACGTGAATTGTGGCTGATCAGCTACCTGTTTGGCGCTTCTCCTGCTCTGTGTCGTTCTTTTTTGCAAGGCAAGAGCAGTGAATTACCGTTTAAACAGCTGGGACAGGGAACACTCTACCTGGAGTATGGCACGGCATTACGTTTGGGAGATCTGGGTTACACCAACAGTGCTCAGTCATCACTGCGTGTTACCTACAACAGCCTGGATGAGTATGTCGCGGGGCTGCAAAAGGCCATTCGTAGTCAATCTGATCTGTATCAACATATTCCGGACTATCAACACGATGCGCCGAAACAGCTCAATAAGAACATTCTCCAGATAGAAAACGAATTCTATTCGCCTATCCGGCCTAAGCGCAATGGTCGTTCAGGAGAAACCCCAACTCAGGCGCTTAGCCGTGGTGGTATTGAATATGTTGAGATTCGGGCTCTGGATGTTAATCCATTCAGTGAGACAGGGATTGATCTTGAACAAATCCTGTTTTTGGATGTGTTCCTTACTTACTGCCTGTTGAAAGAGTCGCCTGCGCTAAGCTGGGAAGAGCAAAAAATCTGTGATCTAAATTTACAACAGGTCATCAATGAAGGACGTAATCCTGATGTGACTCTGAAGCGGGAAACAGAAGCTTGTTCTTTACAGCAATGGGGCAAGGACATTTTTGAGCAATTGCATCGGGTTGCAGCTTTGCTGGATGAGGCGCATGGTGCTGAGCGCTACATACCTGTGATAGCTAAGCTCAGTGAGTGGGTAAGTCAGCCTGAGTTAACTATATCCGGACGTATTGTTGAACAACTAACCCGCGAGGCTCAGGATAGCGGAAAATTGGCTTTGTCACTGGCACAGCAGTACAAACACTATCATGTGTCAGACGACTATCATGTATTTCAGCAAGCCGATCTGGATACAATGAGTGCGCAATCATTTGCGGATGAACAAGACGTTGTTGCAAAAGACAGTGCCACGTTTAACGAATTTTTGCGTGACTACTTTTCCAGGGCATAAAAAAAGCGCAGCCAGTAGGCTGCGCAAATAAATATCAGGGATGAAACAATGCTAAACTGCTGCATTCAGAGAGTAAGACCGGCACAATTTTGAAAAGTTCAACGAGTTCATAAAAAAATGAGAAAAAAAATAATTTTATTACCTTTGTTGGCTGCATTAACTGGCTGCGCGACTGCACCTCCGAAGCAACCGAATGATATTTGTAAAATTTTTCAAGAAAAGGAGGACTGGTACTTTGATGCAAAAGATGCCCAAGAAAAGTGGGGATCGCCAAAACACGTATTAATGAGCATGATGTACCAGGAAAGTTCGTTCAGGCATGACGCCGCGCCTCCAATGGAGTACTTTTTATGGGTTATCCCCATTGGTCGTGCCAGTAGTGCCTATGGCTACTCACAGGCAAAAACACCAACATGGAGTGATTACATTCGCGAAACGGGTAACTCAGGTGCAGACAGAGATGATTTCGAAGATGCCATAGATTTCATGGGGTGGTTTGTCTACAAGACCCATAAAATCAACGGTGTGTCCAAGTGGGATGCCTATGCACAATACCTCAACTACCACGAAGGTTGGGGCGGCTACCGACGGGGTACCTATAAGAAGAAGCAGTGGCTGATGAAAGTAGCCAATAAAGTGAAGCATCGTGCCTCGCGTTATGGTGCTCAGCTTAAGCGATGTGAGGCCGACCTGGATAAGAACTGGTTTGAGCGATTATTCTCCTAACGTTACGCTATTTAAGCTCCTTCCTTAAAAATGTGCAGCAGATAACTCACCTGCTGCACCGTGCTCAATGTTTAGCAATAGCATTGGGCAGAATTGCAATTCCTGTTACTTCCTTGTCGAATTAGCAGGTAGTGTTGCGTGAAAATCGACAATCCCAGGTGTCACACTCATTATGGATAGAGGGCAGGCAGTTGTAGGATTGGGCGCAGTTCAGTGTTGTACAGGTGTAGCTGGTACGTGTATCCCAGTCACTTGGACAATTTGAAGTAGGTGGTACACCACCTGCGATTTTACCAGTCATTTTGACTGGTAACACTGAGTTGTCGGCTGAGAGTGTTTTTACTTTTTTCTTATTTAGCTTAAGTTTCATATTAATTCCTTTATTGATATTAGCATCCGTTTCTGGAGAAACGGCAATCCCAAGACAAAGGGCAATCACCGACAATAGTGTGCGGTAGCGGGCAAGTGTAGGTTTCGCATTGGGTTGATACACAACCGCCGCTGGTCCAGCGATCCCAGTCACTTGGACATTCTAGTGTCACTAAACCACCGGCAACCTGACGTGTCATTTTCCCGGGTAGCACTGCGCTGTCAGAAGACAAGGCTTTCACGCTTTTTTTGTTCAATTTTAACTTCATTTGTATTTCCTTGTTTATTTTGAATATGCCCATAGGCTGGGCTGACTTAGTTAACAATAATGAAATTAATTTGTACAGAATGTGGGCAAAGTTTTAATGGGGAGTTGGTGGGTTTTTTGTAACTAAAAATAAAAAGCCGCGTTACGCGGCTTTTTATTAGTGTGATTTGGCAGGTTTTTTCTTTTTATTGGGGTAAACCTTGACCACCTTAATCATGTTTTCCTTTATTTCGACCACTTCCATGGGGTAACCCGCTATTTTCAGGCCCAACTGTGTCTGTGGAATATCCTCAAGATATTCAACAATCAGTCCGCTGAGAGTTTTTGGACCTTCCGTAGGCAGGTGCCAACGCATTTCTTTGTTCAGGTCGCGTACGTTCGCGCCACCATCAACCATAACAGAGCCATCATTTTGAACGTCGACCTCGTCGCTCGGGGCTGGCGTTTTGGTTGTGGTAAAGTCGCCGACTACTTCTTCAAGGATGTCTTCCAGTGTCACCAGACCCTGGATATCTCCATATTCGTCAACCACCAGACCGATACGCTCTTTGTTTTGCTGGAACTTTAAAAGTTGCGTGTTCAGTGAGGTGCTTTCCGGAATATAGTAAATTTCTCGCACCGCTCGCAGCAGAGAAGGCTTGTCAAACTGCTCTTTGGTCAGCAGACGCAAAGCATCGCGTGAATGGATAAAGCCCACGGCGTCATCTATCTGGTCGCGATATAGCAGCACTCGGGTGTGCTGAGCATTGGTGAGCTGTTTAGAGATCACTTTCCAGTCGTCGTTGATATCAATCGCATTGATCTCACTGCGTGGGATCATAATGTCTTCAACCGTCACATGATCTAAATCCAAAATGGAGGTCATCATATCTTGGTGGTTGGTTGGCAACATAGCGCCAGATTCATTGAGGACAGTTTTGAGCTCTTCTTTACTCAAGCTGTGTTCTTCTATCTGCTCCGGTGATACGCCAATCAGTTTCAACATGCCGTTGGTGATCCAGTTCACAGTCACAACCACAGGGAAGAGTATTTTTAACAGGAGTTTCAGAATCACAGAGCTGGGAAACGCGATTTTTTCGGGGTACAGTGCCGCCAATGTTTTCGGTGTGACTTCTGCAAAGATCAAGATGACCAAGGTCAGAGCAAAGGTGGCAACCACAATACCTGCATCACCCAGTAAGCGCATACCCAACACGGTAGCAACCGCTGAAGCGGCAATGTTAACCAGGTTATTTCCGATTAAGATCAGACCAATTAAACGGTCCGGGCGTTTTAAAAGTTCGTCTACGCGCTGTGCCGACTTGTGTTTTTCTTTTACCAAGTGGCGCAATCGGTAGCGATTGATAGACATGATCCCGGTTTCCGAACTGGAAAAATAGCCCGAGAGCAGAACAAGCACGCCAAGAATAATAAACAAGGCGCTGGTTGATATGTCGTCCAACAGAGGATCCCTTTTTTGCTTACGAAGGAGTATTAAGCGTTAGCCAGAATTCAGAGTCAAGTCAAAAAGCATGAACTTAAGTTAAAACTTAGATTAAAACTTACCTAAGATCACTTCTTGAACAAATCGACTGCCGAAATAAGCTAAAGTCACTATGCCTGATGCGCCTAATACTGCGAATACCACAGACTTACCCCGCCAGCCAAACTGGTGGTGGCCAATGGTCACAGCAGTGAAAATACACCAGGCAATCAGCGACAGTACTGTCTTATGTAAAAACTCTTTGGCAAACATGCCTTCGAGGAACACAAAACCAGACAACAGCGCCAGAGTTAACAGGCCCGTACCTACAGTCAGTAGTTGGTAGAGCTGAGATTCAACCTGCATCAATGGCGGAAGGTGACTGTGCATGATGGCCAAATCTTTTTCTTTTAATCTGCGATCAATAAAATAAAACTGTACCGCGTAAAGCGTGGCAATAATAAGTACGCAGTAAGCCAGTAAAGACAAGGAAATATGTACCACCAAGCCAATATCCACGTCCAGCGATTTCATCACAATATGATGCGGGACAAACAGGCTGGCGACCAGAAGAATCGAGGCGAAGCCGTAGACAACCGGCAATAACAAAGTGGCCGGAAACTTTAAAGAAACCGTAGTCACCGACACCACAATGACCCAACAGGTGAGCAGCGCCACATTAATGGTGCTGAGGTCTTGGCCATCCTGCGTAAACACGGAGTTTACCAGTACCAGCATATGGCTAAGTATCGCCACGGTGCTGAAAATAATGGTCAGCTTTTGACTTGGGCCTTCCTTATGGAATAGGCGCGATAGTACATGCCCGGTGGCAAGTACATAAAACAGACTGGCAAACAAAGATAAACTGATGATCAACATGAATGGCTTTCTACTTACATGCTCCTTTTGTAGGCTATTGTATTTTAAGCTCGGGTTCTTGCATAGGGGCAGGGAAAAAGTTTCTTAACTGACTTGAATACTGTATTAGTGACGCGCATATCAGTATAATGCTGGGCAATTACGACATACTGGAAGCGATAAATGTTTGAGAACCTCCAAGAACGCTTAGGAAAAACGCTTAAAAACATCAGCGGCCGCGGCCGACTAACCGAAGACAATATTAAAGAAACGCTCCGCGAAGTGCGTATGGCGCTGCTCGAAGCGGATGTGGCTTTGCCTGTGGTCAGAGACTTTGTGAAGCAGGTTAAAGAGCGTGCGGTTGGTGTTGAAGTGACTAAGAGCCTGAGCCCGGGTCAGGTTTTCATCAAGATCGTGCGTGAAGAACTTGAAAAAGCCATGGGTGAAGCCAACGAGGAGCTCAACCTGGCTGCGCAGCCACCTGCGGTTGTTATGATGGCAGGTCTGCAAGGTGCGGGTAAAACCACCAGTGTGGGTAAGCTTGCTAAGTTCTTAAAAGAGCGTAAGAAAAAATCTGTGCTGGTGGTCAGTGCCGACGTCTACCGTCCGGCGGCTATCAAGCAGCTGGAAACGTTGGCCACAGAAGTAGATGTTGAGTTCTTCCCCAGTGATATTTCGCAAAAGCCGGTAGACATCGCAACGAATGCGATTTCACATGCCAGGAAAAAGTTCATTGATGTAGTACTGGTGGATACTGCCGGTCGTTTACACGTCGACAGCGAGATGATGGGCGAGATCAAGGATCTGCACGCAGCCATCTCTCCGATTGAAACTCTGTTCGTTGTTGATTCCATGACGGGTCAGGATGCTGCAAATACGGCGAAGGCATTCGACGAAGCCTTGCCGCTAACTGGTGTGATCCTGACCAAGACTGACGGTGATGCACGCGGCGGTGCGGCGTTATCTATTCGCCATATTACTGGTAAACCCATTAAGTTCATTGGTGTGGGCGAGCGTACGGATGCGCTGGAACCATTCCACCCGGATCGTGTCGCGTCACGTATTCTTGGTATGGGTGACGTACTGTCATTGATCGAAGAAGTTGAGTCTAAGGTTGATAAAGACAAAGCGGCTAAAGTGGCTGAGAAAGTCTTTAAAGGCGATGGCTTCACGCTCGAAGACTTTGCTGAGCAGCTGCGCCAGATGAAAAACATGGGCGGCATGATGTCAATGCTGGACAAACTGCCTGGTATGTCAAACCTGCCGGATGCAGTGAAAGGTCAGGTAAACGACAAGACGTTTAACCAGATGGAAGCCATCATTAACTCCATGACACCGCACGAGCGCGCGCGCCCGGAAGTCATTAAAGGCTCACGTAAGAAGCGGATTGCGGCCGGTTCAGGTACTCAGGTACAGGATATCAATAAACTTCTCAAGCAGTTTACCCAGATGCAGAAAATGATGAAAAAGATGAAGGGTAAAGGCGGCATGATGAAAATGATGAAGAACATGAAAGGCATGATGCCGCCGGGCATGTTCGGTGGTGGCGGTCCGAAGTTTTAATGCAGGGCCAAGCCAGACTAAAAAAGGACAGACTGATGCAAATCACTCTGTCCTTTTTTAATGGTTAGCTTTCTACAGCCTCACCGAATTGTGCGCGGGCCGCTTTGGTAAGGCGCACCAGTTCTTTGCGCACTGCGGTTGCGTCTTCACAGCGCTTATCAAAAGGCACGTAGTATGATTTGTCATTGGCTCTGAAATAGCAGCCTTCATTGAGTAACGTGGTCATAGTCACCTCTGCGGCATCAACATTATGCACCAGCTTGAGGATCAACTGATTGGCATCCTGATGGTCGTCATTCATATGCGCCACCATGTACGCTTCACTGGCCAGATCCCAATTTGCAGCAGGCTGTGCCCATTCGTCTGCCTCCAGCCAGAATATCTGCCCAAATCCGGCAATATACCGCACGCGTTTTATTTCCATTCGCCAGAGTTTGAAATCATGAGCCTGACGATAGCTGATGGCCTCTGGAAAATGACGCTCGTAACGCAGCAGTAAATCAGCGGTTTCTTCATCTGGAACTGGCGCAGCGTCACCGACTATGGTGACGCGGGCATGCTCGTTCTGATCGCCGCTTTGCGCCGCATCAAATATGGTCGCGCACACTCTGCTGTCGGCTGTCAGGTTGCGTGAATGCTGTGCAATGCCTGCAATGTAAAAAATCAGCCGACCCTGATCGTCACTCATAAATGGCGTGACTGAGCCAAACGGGTAGCCGGCCAGGTTTTTAGAGAGAGTGGATATCACACAGACAGTCGAATGTCTGAGCAGCTGGCGCGCTTCAAAAACAGCTTGTTCACGCATTGGGAGCTCCTGTTAGCGGTTCTGAGAATATCATAGGTATATTATATCCGGGATGCAGATTAATCTGCATGCCTGTTTGGTAAATGGGTTGCAATACTTCGTGTCTGAGAACATCTTGCGGCGGGCCATCGCTGCGGATCTGGCCATTATCCAGCAAGAGGATCCGGTCAGCATAAAGCGACGCGAGATTTAAATCATGTAACACGGCAATAACCGTATTGCCCTGACGGGCAAAGCGCTGCGCGGCACTGAGTACCCGATGCTGGTGGTGCAGATCCAGTGCCGAGGTAGGCTCATCCAGTAACATAAGCTTGTTTCGGGTCTTGGGGTCATGAGCGTTAAGCTGGGCAAGACAACGGGCAAATTGGGCGCGCTGAAATTCACCACCCGACAACTGGGTAATTTCCCGTTGTGCGAGTTTTTCAAGTGCCAGTTGCGTGATGAGGTTATCAACCGCTGCCGCCTGCTCAGCGGTGCTTTCCTGATAAGGGTAGCGACCCATAGCGATTAACTCGGCGGTACAGAAAGCAAAATTAACACGGTTGTGCTGTAATAGCACAGCCCGTTGAGTAGCCAGAGTCAACGGATCGAGCGTACGTAAGGTATGTCCGTGCCACAGGATCTGGCCACTATAAGGAATATCATCACAAATTGCGCTTAATAATGTGGATTTCCCTGCACCATTTTCACCCAACAGGACAATAAACTGGCCAGTGTGAAGTTCAAATGACAGTTCCTTCAGCACGGATTTACCTGAGCGGGCGACGCTCAGGTTGCGGCATTCAAGCATGTGCACCTCGTTTTTGTTGGATCAGCAAATAGACAAAAAACGGACTACCGAACAGTGCGGTGATCACACCAATGGGCAGCTCTGAAGGGGCAACAACCAGACGTGCCAGCCAGTCGGCAGTGAGCAATACCACACAGCCAAGCAGCATACTCAAAGGCAACATGCGCCTTAAATCGGGACCAACCAGCAATCGTGCCAAATGGGGGACCAGCAGGCCGACAAAGCCAATCATGCCCGACATAGCAACCGCCCCGCCGACGCCCAGTGCTATCAGAAAAATCACCTCATTTTTGAGTCGGCTGACATTGACACCCAGATGCCTGGCATCACGTTCCCCGAGCATCAGAGCATTGATCTGTTTACGACGAATAAACAGCATCACTATACAAATGAGAATGAGCGGTGCGCCATATTGCATAGCGGACCAGCTGGCGCCGGCGAGCGCGCCCATCTGCCAGTAGGTCATCAGGCGCAGCGAGGTATCGTCGGCAAAAAAGCTAAATAACCCTATCAGGGCCATGGCCACGGCATTGATGGCCACACCAGCAAGCAGCAATACCGTGATCTGGACCTGACCGTTGTGGCTGGCAATACGATACAGCAGGGAAGTAATGGCCAGCGCGCCTAAAAAAGCCGCCGGGGCGACCATAGCTTCGTTAATGAAGGCTACTTTTGGGGAAAGTGCTATCACCGCAATGGCTGCGACGGCCGCACCACCGGTGACCCCCATCAGGCTGGGATCGGCCAATGGGTTGCGGCACAGAGCCTGACTGGCAGCGCCACTGCAGGCAAGCACACACCCAACCAACAGGGCCAGTAACAGCCTTGGCAGACGGATCTGAGTGACCACGGTTATATGCAGCTCGGTAATATCTTGTGTCAGCTGATCTGGGAGCAGGGCTACCAGAGGCATACGCCAGTCCCAGCCTACCGGACCGCTACTGAGAGATAACCAGGCCAGCGCAAGCAATACAGTACTGCTTAACCATAACCAGATTGTGTAATGACGTGATGTTAAAATCGAGTGCGTCGGAGTCATAGCGCGGATTGTTCCCGATAGGCTGCAAGCTGAGCAATGGCCTCGGGCAATCGAGTGGTCATGCCCATTGACAGCAGAGAGTCCATGACCAGCAGTCGGCATTGCTGCGCGGCCGGCAGTAATGCCAGGGCACTTTGCTGACAAAACTGCTCAGGGCCGCCCAGGCTATACACAACATGGCTGGGCGCTACCAGAAAATCGGGTGCACTGACCAGCATGGCCTCGCGATTGAAGGGTTTGTAGCCGGGTGCCGTTGCCAGATTACGGATCCCTGTGTAGCCAAACAGGAGGTCTGGCACTGTTTCAGGGCCCGCCACGGTAACACCGCGATCGCCCGCAGAGAGAATAAACAGGGCACTGAGCGACGACGGTGGCGCTTTGGCGGGCAAGGTTTGTTTCAGGCGGGCAATAAGACTTTGTGCCTGGCTTTGGCGGTTCAGATCCCGGCCCAGCAGACCTATCAGGTTAAATAGTTCGTTAATATTGGTTGGCTTATCGTACAGGTTTAGTTTAACGCCCGTGCTGCGCAGCTGGGTTAGGACTTCGGGCCTGCCACTGCCTTGTAATGCCAGGATCAGCTCCGGATGTTGTGAGAGCACCCCTTCAGCTGCCAGATCCCGATAGTAGCCAACTTTGGGTAATTGAGTTGCTTGCAGCGGCGAGGTACTGGAGGTATCAACCGCTACAACGTCTTTACCGCCACCCAAAGCGAAGACGATATCCGTTAAGGAGCCGCCGGCGATGACGACCCGCGGAGCTGCGAATATTGGGTTGCTGAGCACTGCTAGCACAATCAGAAACACAAGTTTTTGCATTTTTTATCCCGTTAAATTCAATTGTATTAAGTGGGCCCGCGTATTTGCTTACAGTTTATTAATTCGTCAAAACAGACAGCCTGATAGCACGTCCCCGGTCTGAAGGTGATTCTACGTAATGAAAAACCATAAATCTACATAAATATAAAAATGCAAACCATTATCATTTGCAAATAGGTTTTAGGGACATTATAGTGCTCAGCAAAATAGTTCTGTTTAATTCCCTGAATGAGGTTTCTAATGACTTTAAAGCACAGCAGTATTGCGCTTGGTGTAGTGGCGGCACTTTTTGGTACGACCGATGTTAAGGCCGATGAATTTGAAAAGTCGGCAGACGTGATTGTGGTCAGCGGTTCACGGGTCGAGCAGAAGCTGTCGGATGTCGCAGGCAGCGTCAGTGTGGTGACCGAACAGGCTCTGGAGCAGGAAATCAGTATCGACTTGGCCTCGGCATTTCGTTATCAAACCGGTATTAGCACTCAGGGCAGTGCGGGTAACGCTCAGGCGATCACTGTGCGCGGCATTGGCGGCAACCGGGTTGTGTATATTAAAGATGGTCGTCGACTCAATGATGCCTACGAAGGAGGTCAGGGCTTGTTAATCGGCCGTGGTTATCTGGATTTAGAAGGTGTCAGGCAAATCGAAGTCGCGAAGGGAGCTGCATCTTCACTTTATGGCTCTGATGCACTCGGCGGTATCGTCGTGATAGCCACTAAATCGCCGTCTGATTATCTGGCGGATGCCGCCAGCTATGCGCATCTCAGCGCCGGTTATCACGGTGCCAGTGATGAGCAAAGCCTCAGCGGCGTGTTTGCAAAGCGCCTTGGCGAGCATGCTGCATCGGCCCAGTTAACACGCCGAGATGGCAGCCAGACACAGAATTATGATGAAACCTTACCGGAAGCGGACTACACCTCTACGGCTGCGGTACTCAAAGGTGAGTTGACCCTGGGGGCGCAGTCCAGCCTGTTAACCACTTTGGATTATTACACGCAGGAAACCGAGCAGGTACTGGCAGCTCAGAGCCATGAAACAAAGGAAGAGAACGACAGCCTGTCAGTGTCTGTACTATATAAGAGCAGCGCGGCAACCAGGTTATACGATAACCTGGAGGCCCAGGTATACTTCAGCGATTACGAGCAGCGCAGCGATCAAACTCGTGCTGGTGCTGACCGCTCAGGCCCTTACGTTGATATCAATGACTATCGCTTTGAGCAGCAGATTGTCGGTACCCGATTGGTACTGGACAAACAGTTAACCGTTGGCGATGTCGCGCACCAACTCGTGTATGGGGCTGATTTCGACCAATATGACACGCAACGCCCGCGTTATAAGTCACGGCGCAACCTGCAAGGCACATTGGTCAAAGATCATGAGCCACAAAAAGCGTTCCCCGGCGCGGATACAAGGCTGATTGGACTATTTGTCCAGGATAACGTGACGCTGCTGCCCGATACCTTGAGCGTAAATGTGGGCTTGCGACTGGACAGTTATCAGATGGACCCTAAGCACAGTGCGTTGTACACCGACGGGGTCTTTGAAAAAATTGATGCAACGGCTTTGTCGCCTAAACTGGGTGTGGTATACAGCTTGTCCCAGAATCTCAGCCTGGTGGGTCAGTATGCCCGTGGGTTTAAGATCCCGCCCCACGATCAGGCTTATCAAAGCCACGGTGTTGAGCCTTTTTACCAGATCATCCCAAATTCAGACCTGGATCCGGAATACAGTGACAGCATAGAGCTGGGCTTAAAAGGCAATTTCGATAGTAGTCAGTTCTCCCTTGCCGTATTCCATTCGACTTTTGATGACTTTATTGCCAACCAGCTGGTACGCACTGAGCCGACCTTTATTCCCAATGTCAGCAAACAGGTGTTTCAGTACCAGAATATTGAAGAAGTAAAAATAAAAGGGGTTGAAGCCAATATGACCCTGTGGCTGAACGACCAGCTTGCCATCGACAGTGGCCTGACCTACCTGCATGGTAAAAATTCACAGACCGATGACTACATAGAATCGTTGAGCCCGCTTAATGGCTTTGTTAAAGCGCGCTATGAGTCTGAGCAGTGGTCGCTGACAACGGCGTTGCGTGCAGCCAGTCATATGGACAAAGTTCCCTCTGATGCTGCAATTAAAACCACTGGCTGGGCCACTGTCGATGTGTTTGCAGATTATCAGTGGCACAGCTGGCAACTCAATGTGGGAGTCTTTAATTTGCTGGATAAGGAATACGTCAGTTACGAGCGGGTTGCTGGCAGTGCTGCCGACACCAGCTTGTCTCAGTATACAATGCCGGGACGTTATCTTGCGGCCAAAGCTAAAATCACCTTCTAGTCAGCACAGTTAAAGTACCACTGTATATAAAGAAGGGTGTCTGTTTTGCGACCCTTCTTTTATACTTATGCCCTCAGTTGCGATATGACCCAGGCTGGTCATCGCAGTCACACAATTTAGGCGTCATCTCCTGTCAATTACCGAGCATCTTCATCATTTGGTAATAAAATGGATTTCACACTTGCAATGCGTGAAAAAAGACGTACAATTCCCCAGCTTCCCAAAGTGGGAAGCAAATCTTATTAATGAAAACAGTCAATCTATGTAGAGGACGGTATGGTAACTATTCGTTTGCAACGTGGCGGCGCTAAAAAGCGTCCATTCTATCAAATCGTGGTTGCGGATAGCCGTTTCTCGCGTGACGGTCGTTTCATCGAGAAAGTAGGTTTCTTTAACCCAATCGCTGCTGGTCAAGAAGAAAAGCTTCGTCTAGACCTTGCCCGTGTTGATCACTGGGTAGGTCAGGGCGCAGGTCTTTCAGATCGCGTAGCTAAACTGGTTAAAGACGCTCGTAAAGCGGCTTAATAGGCGTAAGTGTAACCATGAGTCAAGAAAAAACCTCGACAATCGTTGTTGGTAAACTTGGTGCTCCTTATGGCATCAAAGGTTGGCTTAAGGTGCATTCATTTACTGATGATCCCCAAGGGATCTTCGATTTCAGCCCATGGT
Organism: Pseudoalteromonas sp. AWH4_217; assembly: GCF_056161105.1. NCBI lineage: Bacteria > Pseudomonadati > Pseudomonadota > Gammaproteobacteria > Alteromonadales > Pseudoalteromonadaceae > Pseudoalteromonas > Pseudoalteromonas sp. AWH4_217. The sequence continues at coordinate 227,453 of NZ_JBSWYM010000005.1, forward strand.
TGATAGGTCAACAAGGTAAATGGCAAACCCTTGAAGTGAGTGACTGGCGTCGTCACAGCAAGGGCTTTATCGCCAAGTTTGCGAACATCAACGACAGAGACGAAGCAATGGCACTGACCAATGCAGAAATCTCAGTAGATGTAGAGCAGCTCCCTGAATTACCAGAAGGGGAGTTTTATTGGCGAGATCTCATCGGTATGACAGTCGTTACGACAAAAGGGTATAACCTGGGTCATGTTGATGACTTGATGGAGACTGGATCAAATGACGTTTTGGTTGTGAAAGCAAACAAAAAAGATGCATTTGGTCAGTCTGAGCGCTTAATTCCATTCCTGACAGATTCTGTTGTGATTGAAGTTAAGCATGAAGAACGAGAAATTACTGTAGACTGGGATCCGGCGTTTTAATGAGTGAACAGCAAAAACTATGGGTTGGGGTGATCTCACTCTTTCCTGAAATGTTTGACGCGGTAACTCAGCAAGGTGTCACCGGTCGGGCCGTAAAAAACGGGCTGATCGACTTTCACTGCTGGAATCCGAGAGACTATGCACTGGATAAGCACAGAACCGTTGACGACCGACCTTATGGTGGTGGTCCGGGCATGCTGATGATGGTCGAGCCTCTCAAACAAGCCATTCTTGATGCCAAACAGGCAGCAGGAGAAGGTGCTAAAGTAATTTATATGTCTCCACAAGGGCGGAAGTTAGATCAACAAGGTGCGGCCGAACTGGCTCAATCCGAAAAGTTGATTTTAGTCGCTGGTCGCTACGAAGGTATAGACGAGCGGATCATCGAGTCGTATGTCGACGAAGAATGGTCCATCGGGGATTTTATTTTAAGTGGGGGTGAACTGCCCGCCATGACGTTAATCGACGCAGTCGCGCGATTGGTGCCAGGTGTGTTAGGCCACAACCAGTCTGCAGAACAAGATTCGTTCTCAGACGGCTTATTAGATTGTCCACACTATACTCGGCCAGAAACGTTGGATGGAAAACAGGTGCCTGCTGTATTACTCAGTGGAAACCACCAAGCGATAGCCGAGTGGCGCTTAAAGCAGTCACTGGGAAGAACTTGGTTACGCCGTCCAGACTTGTTGCGTAACCTAGCTCTGACTGAGGAGCAAGCGCGTTTGCTTGCTGAATTTCAGCAAGAACATGAAGCTTGTGGCTAGAAGACAGTTACTCCTAGGAATGTGAGAAATAAAATGGCAAAAGTAAACCAAAATATTATTAAAGAGCTTGAAGCTGAGCAGCTTAAGCAAGACGTACCTGCTTTCGGCGCTGGTGACACAGTAGTTGTTCAGGTTCGCGTTAAAGAAGGCGAGAAAGAGCGTCTACAGGCCTTTGAAGGTGTTGTAATCGCTAAGCGTAATCGTGGTCTTCACTCTGCATTCACAGTTCGTAAAATCTCGAACGGTGAAGGTGTAGAGCGTGTATTCCAAACGCACAGCCCTCTTGTAAGCAGCATTGTAGTGAAGCGTCGTGGTGCAGTTCGCCGCGCGAAACTTTACTATCTGCGTGAGCGTTCTGGTAAGTCTGCACGTATTAAAGAAAAACTTAACTAATACGTCGCATTTACCAATGCTTAAAAACGGGCCACTCTTTGAGTGGCCCGTTTTGGTTTTGGGCCACAATCATCTGACTTCGTCAATTGCCTACCTATACGTCTACGACTTTTAATATTGATCCGCTTTAATTCAATGATCAACCTGCTTTAGTGTGGACTATGATGAGATTTAATCGCGGTAAAAGAGCTTGCTAATCTGAGCGAGTTGGCATTAGACTGGTGTACCTTTTGGTTTACTAAAGTAAATAATAGTTTACAGTATGGGAATGAGTCAAACATCTGAACTAACTTTGCTCAGGGAAAAAATTGACGCCTGCGACAGTGCGTTGGTTGACCTGCTGGCACAACGTCGAGAGCTCACTGAGCAGGTTGGAAAAATCAAACAAGTCACCGGGGCACCGCTGCATGTGCCGCAAAGAGAGGCGGACCTGATTGAGGCAAGGCGAGCGCAAGCAGATAAAAAGGGCGTCAACCCGGACCTCGTTGAAGATATATTACGCCGAATGATGCGCGAAGCCTATGAGAATCAGCAAAGTGAGCTGGCTTGCGCAGCCCCTCAGTTATCACCCGTGGTGATAGTGGGTGGTGCAGGCGCCATGGGCCAATTGTTTACCCGCCAGCTGGAGCGCTCAGGGTATGAAGTACGTATTTTGGATAAAGCACAGCAAGCAGATCAGGGTGCGATACTCTCGGATGCCAAACTGGTGCTGTTGAGTGTGCCTATTAATGCGCTGGAGCAAGTGATCAGTGAATTACCGCCACTTCCCGACGATTGCGTGCTGGCAGATATCACCTCTGTTAAACAAGCGCCCCTGCAAGCGATGATGAAAAAGCATCCGGGACCAGTGGTGGGGTTACACCCCATGTTTGGACCAGATATTTCACATTGGGTGAAGCAGACTGTGGTGGTGTGTGACGGGCGCAACAGTGAGGCGTATCAGGGATTGCTTGAGCAACTCAAGATCTGGGGGTGCCATTTGGCTAATATGGCTGCTAAGAAGCACGATCAGGCTATGCAAATCATTCAGGTTATGCGCCACCTCACGACGTTTGTCTATGGTCAGTTTCTGGCTCGTCAGTGCCACACGCTGGAAGAGTTAAAAGGGTGTTCTTCACCGATTTATCAGCTTGAACTGATGATGGTTGGGCGGCTGTTTGCGCAGTCGGGTGAGCTTTATACCGATATTATGCTGGCGCAGTTTGATGAAGTGGAAGGACTGCTTGCAAGCTACCAGGATACCTTTGAACAGACGCTGAATCGTTTGCAGTCGGGTGACAAAGCGGCTCTGATAAGCGCCTTTGACGAGGCAAAAAATTACTTTTCGGACAGTGCACAAACCTTTTTACGTCAAAGCCGGGGTTTGCTCAATAAGGCCAACGACGCTAAGGTTATTTCTTAGTATTTTGATAGTAGAGCGAGGCAAGCCTCGCTCTCATTCTTTTATACCACTTCTACTGCCTGCAGAGATTCGCTTTGGTAACAACCCAGAATACGTACATACTGGGTATGTTCTTTCAGGGATTCCAGGGCGCTTTGCACTTGTTTATCCGCGACATTCGCTTGTAGGTCAACATAAAACACTTCTTCCCATGGATTACCCGGCACCGGGCGTGACTCTAGTTTGGTCATATTGATATTGTGTTCTTTGAACACCATCAGCGCGTCGGCCAGAGAGCCGACTTTTTGTTTGGTGGCCATGATCAGGCTGGTTTTGGTTGGGATCTGAGTCGACACTTGCAGTGGCTGGCGCGCAACGACAATAAAGCGACTGTGATTTTCCGCTTGATTAGCCAGACCACTTTTCAGCACTTCTAGGCCAAACCCTTTACCGGCTTGTGCAGAGCCTATCGCGGCACTGTTTGGGGTGTCTGCGGCCAGTTTCAGAGCGCTGGACGTGGAGTCGCAGGTTTCTTGTGTCAGGTCACCCAGCCCTTCCAGGAAGCGGCTGCACTGAGCGAAGGGTTGATGATGGGCGAAGATTTTATTGATGTCTTTGAGGGTTGTACCTTCTTTTGCCAGCAAACAGTGTTCAACACTGTGTGTCACCTCACCAATAATAGAAACCTGAGCATGCTGAAGTAAATCAAAGACTTCATTGATACTCCCTGAGCTGGTATTTTCAATTGGCAGTATACCGTAGTCGGCCTGGCCTTTTTCAACAGACTGGGTTATGTCTGAAAACGTCTGACATCCCAGCTCAACCAGCGTACCGGGGCGACGGCTGAAATATTTGTGACAGGCAAGCTGGCTGTAGGACCCCTGCCCACCCAGGTAGGCGACTTTATGAGTATCACTCAGGGACTCGGGATTCAGGCTCTTCTGAAGGAGTGCTTGCTGGTTCAATACTGAGTCTTCCAGGATCACCTGGAAAACGTTGTTAATATAGAAAGGGTCCAGCCCCAGTGATTTGCCGTAGCTGATGAGCTTTTCCAGCAGTGCCAGCTCGCGGGCTTCATCCCTGATAGGTTTGTTATTAGTGATCTTGTATTCCAGCACGCTGTGGCTCAATCTGCGGCGTTTTGCCAGCAGGATCAACAGCTCAGAATCAATTTCATTGATGTCTTTACGCAGCGCATCCAAAGTATCTTGTGTCATAGGTCCTCACTCCCATTTTGCCAAAAAAAAGCCTCCCAGTGTGGGAGGCTTAGCTATCTGATTTTTACACGCAAACAGTTAAGCCTCTTCACCTAAAGAAGCTAAAAAAGAAAAAGTAGTTGCGTGTCGTTAAAGTCATAAATCTGTCTAAAATGTGGTTCTTAGTCTAATTAACCCTATTATTAGCACAGATCATTTTAACTATACAAGCCCGAATTGAGACATATCTGGCAAAGTGTTTGGCGAGGTTCTCCGTGATCTGGTATATTCTGCCCATATACTGTTGAAAAACGACAACTAGCTAAAAGGTTTATCGTGGGCTATCGACGACCTGTGTCTCGCTTTGGTTTTAATTCACTCAGTGTCAAACTCCCGGTGTTAACGGCAGCCGTTTGTTTGATTGCCGGCGTCATTGCCGCCGCGCTGATGTTGAAAACTAAAGAAACGCAACTGGTGTATGAAGAATTTCATGAGTTACAGCAAAAAAGCGAGCAAACGCTCACACATTTCTCCGAATTCTTAACACTGAAGAAAAAATTGGCTCAGCAAGCCAATATGGTTGTTGGCAGAACACTGTTTTCTGGCCAGGTTGAACGGAATGCATCAGAGTCACAGGTACAAATTAATCGAACGGATGAACGAATTAACAGCATCGCAGCCAATGGTATTTCCGCAGCCTATCTGCCTGCAAAAAATTTAAACCCACAAAGTCAGGCCCTGCTTAGCGAATCTGAGTATGTCTGGAATTCATTATCTCCGCTGCTCCTTCAGGACTTTTTTAACTTTTACCTCTATACCACTGACGATTTTGTACGGATATCTCCGCCAAACTCCCTGTTGATTGACGGTAAAGGAGGTAATCATTTCAGCATTCATGCTTTACCGCTATTGAGGGAAGAGCTGAACCCGACCCGTCAGGCACTCTGGTCGGGGATCCACTTCGACGAAGTCTGGAGTAAGTGGGTGGTCAGTGTGCTTGTCCCTCTGTATGTGGATGATACGTATCAAGGCTTTACAGGCAGTGACTTGGAGTTAGATGTGCTGTTGAGGCGCCTTCCTGAAGCTTCCGATACCCTCAGTTATCTTGTATTTGATAAGCAGGGCAGAGTTTTGTCTGCACCTAATCTGGGTATTGTTGCGCATAATAATGAACTGGCAGATAAATCGTCTTTGCCGGGGGCGTTTCAGGAGATGATCGAGAGCACGTTACGGGTCAATTTACCCAGCTTGCAAAGTGAGTTTGGGTTTAAACAGGAATCTTATCTCGCTAATGTGGTTCATTTGACAGAGTTGGACTGGTACATCGGCTATTACAAGAAGCGTGATGCTGCGCTGTTTGCACTCAATGATCTTAAATGGAAGTTCTCTGGTCTATTTATTCTGTACGGGCTCTTTGTTTCCTTACTGCTGCATCAGGTTATCTATCACCTGATTTTAAAGCGTATCAATCAGTCGGTGAATGCGCTGGTTTCGTTCGGTAAAGGTCAGCTTGATCATCCCGAGCTGCCTGATGCCAATGATGAGCTAGGTGTGCTGAACGCATCAATTAATGATATGAGCGGCGAAACTCGCAAGCTTATCCATGGCCTCAATACTCGGGTATCCGAACGAGAATCCGCCCAGAAACAAGCAAATCGTCTTGGTAAAGCCGTGGAGTTTTCTGGTACTGGCGTGCTGATCACCAATGACAGGTTTAAAGTAGAATATGTCAATCCCAAAATGCTGGAGATGACCGGCTTTGATGAAGCGCATTTTATTGGTGCACCTTTGTTAGGAATTGTCTCTAAAGAAATGGCGATTATCGTTGACGACATCGATTTTGACCTGCGCAGCCGCAATTATTGGCGTGGAGACACGTTGCTGCAAGGCGTCTCTGATGAGCAGATCTGGGTGAGCCTGAGCATTTCTCCGATTCGCGAAGAAAGTGGCAGAATATCCAGCTATGTTGCATCGGCGCAGGATATCTCATTTGTTAAAGAAAGCCAGCGTAAAATGGAAGAGCTGGCTTATTTTGACACGCTGACCGGGTTGGCAAATAGAACTTTTTTCCGAATGCAGCTACGCAAGTCGATGGCACTGGCCGAGCGTGGGCATTATGCTTTTGCGTTATTTTATTTCGACCTCGATGAGTTCAAGCGTATCAATGATACCTTGGGTCACGATGCCGGGGACCGATTGTTAGTTGAAGTGGCCGATCGCTTGAAACAGCGGCTTCGAGCTGAAGATACGATAGCACGTCTTGGCGGTGATGAGTTTGCTGTACTTCTTAGTGGCATAGAGAGCCGGGAAAATGCCATGGACGTGGCCCACACCATTCAACGAACATTGGCTAAGCCAATCCGGCTTGGCAATAATGAAGTGATTGTCAGTGCCAGCATTGGCATCACGCTGGCGCCTTTTGACAGCAAAGAAGAAGAGCAGCTACTAAAACATGCTGATCTTGCAATGTATGAAGCCAAAGCGAAGGGAAGAAATACCTTTCACTTTTATTCTCAGGAACTGGACGCTGCGGCTAATGAACGCTTGTATATTGAAAACGAGCTCCGTCAGGCTATCAAAGAGGGTCAGTTCAGTTTGCGCTACCAACCTCAGATTGACAGCATTACGGAGCAAGTGGTGGGGTATGAGGCATTGGTCCGCTGGTATCACCCAGAAAAAGGGTTTATTGCGCCAACCAAATTTATTCCTATCGCAGAAGCGACCGGCATGATCGTTGAACTAGGTGCCTGGGTATTACGAGAAGCCTGTCAGTTCTCTGCAAGATTGCGCCGTAGTGGCCGTACCGCGGATATTTCTATCAACCTGTCTGCACGGCAATTCAAAGATGCAGAACTGATAGAGTACATCTCAACCACATTGAAAGAAACTGGCCTGTCTCCCGATATGCTGCATCTTGAGCTAACAGAAAGTATGTTAATGGGGGATGTTGAGGCGGCGATAGAGCAGCTGCTGGAAATGAAAAAGTTAGGTGTGTCTTTGTCGATTGATGATTTTGGTACGGGTTACTCTTCGCTCAGTTATCTGAAGCGCTTTCCGGTCGATGTGCTAAAAGTGGATCGCTCATTCGTCAAGGATATTCCGCAAGACTCGAATGACATGGAGATCACGGCGGCCATCATAGCGATGGCACAGAAGTTGAGCATGAAAGTGATTGCTGAAGGCGTGGAGACTCAGGAGCAGGTGGCGTTTTTACAAAGAAATAACTGCTTTATCGTACAAGGATACTATTACAGTGCGCCTTTAACTGAACACGAAATTCTGATGCAAAGCCAACACCCAGATATAGGGCAGGGCAATCAGGCACATTAAGCCTGTTTGACGAGCTTGACGATGTCAGGCTCGCCTCTATGCTGAGATCAGCCTCCAGCGATTTTAACTTTGAAACCTTGTGCTTCGAGCAGAGTTTTGAGCTTATTTCTGTCATCTCCCTGAATTTCTATCACATTATCTTTGAGCGCGCCGCCCTGGCCCATTTTACTTTTTAAGGTTTTCGCCAGCTTTTTCATATCGTGTTGTGCCGGGTCAATGCCAACAACCAACATGACGCCCTTGCCCTTGCGGCCTTTGGTTTGGCGTTCGATTCGTACCGCGCCATCTTTAAACAACTTTGCTTGTGGCTCTGGCTTAGATTCTGTGTGCTTTATGCGGCCAGACTCGGTTGAGTACACTAAACGACTCTCTGACATTTTGACTCTCCTGTTTGAGGCTGAATGCCGCCATGGTAACAAAAAGCGTTTTGAAGCGAGATAATTTTTTGGCTAATTTCACTTATCGGTTTATATTTAAAACAACATCATGGATACCAAAATTCAACCAAAGTAGGAGCTTGCGATGAGCCTGAGCAAAAATGCTTCAGCGGACGGAAAAACTTTAACGATACAAATCAAAGGAAAGTTTGACTTTAACTTGGTCCAATCCTTTCGTCAGGCCTATGCCGAAGTAGGCAATCAAACTGAGAAAGTCGTCGTTGATTTGCGTGACACAGACTATATGGATAGTTCAGCGTTAGGTATGTTGCTCAATATGAAGAAAACCTTGGGTGATTCGGTGTCGAGCATACAGATCAGTAATTGCCGGCCTCAGCTGAAAAAGATTTTGCAAATTTCACGGTTCGATAAAAAGTTCGATATTGATTGAACCACTAGGGATTAGTGCATGCTAATTTTGGTTGTAGACGATCAGCCTCTCAACTGTCGATTACTGCAAACTATGCTCGAACACCAGCACTACGAGGTGTTAGTAGCTAATAATGGGCAGGAAGCGTTGGACTTGCTCCAAGACCATGATGTAGATATCGTTCTGTTGGACGTGATGATGCCCGTGATGGATGGTTTCGAAACTGCACCCAAAATCAAAGAGCATGCAGGCGATGTCTACTTACCTGTTATCTTTATTACCGCTTTAGAAGACCATGCCAGCTTTGAAAAGTGCCTCCATGTAGGGGGCGACGACTTCATTCATAAACCCTTTGACCGGATCATATTGTCTGCCAAGATCCGAGCGCACGCTCGAACAAGAAAGTTGAGTAAAGAGGCTTATGAACAAAAAAAACAGCTTGAGTATCATTACAACCAGATTGAACGTGAGCACGAGATTGTAGAACATATATTTCGCAATGCGTTGTCGGGTCAGGAGGATTTTGCCGACCTGTGTGATTATCATTTGTCCCCCGCATCCATGTTCAACGGCGACATGTTCTTAATGGCCAAGAGCCCCATCGGTGGCTTTTATTGCCTGCTTGGGGACTTTACAGGGCACGGTTTGGCAGCTGCGGTGGGCGCATTACCCGCATCAAAGATCTTTTATACTATGGTGCAAAAAGGCATGGCGGTGAATGACATTGCAGCCGAACTTAACAGCTCACTGAACACCTTGTTGCCCGGACATATGTTCTGCGCAGCAGCCATTGTTGAAATTAGCAGTTCAGGCAGAAACGTGTCAGCCTGGCTTGGCGGGTTTCCGGATATTTATCTGATAGACAGCGACGGGCAGATGCTCAAGACCATAGAATCTCAGCACATGTCACTGGGGATCCTGGACGAGGACGAGTTTGAGCGTAACACCTTGCACTTTGAAGTCGAGGTGGGTACTCGCATTGTCATGGCAACGGATGGCATCATTGAAAGCGAGGCGCCTGATGGGACGTTATTTGGTGAGCAACGGCTGATCGATGTATTGAGCTGCAAGGTGGATATTTCAACCAAGGATATTATCCAGCAAGTCAGGGAGTACAGTGGTCATAAAGAGCAACAAGATGACTTAAGCATCGCTATCATAAACTGTCTGCCTGACCGCTCAACGGAAGCATTACCACCAGAATACTCCACTTTGCCTTTCAATATCAGCATTTCACTCAATGCTGAGCAAATGCGATATACAGATCCGGTATTGGAGTTGGTTGATATTTTATCGAAAGTGGAAGGGCTTCATGCTCACAGATCGAATGTCTTTTTACTGTTGTCGGAAGCCTATAATAATTCGCTTGACCATGGTGTTTTGGGATTAAAATCTGATTTAAAAAACCAGGACGACGGCTTCATAGAATATTATCACCAGAGGGCGCGTGCATTGGAAAACCTTAAAGATGCCCTGATCATTATTAACGTGCGTTTTAGTCCGGAAGAGTACCGTATTATTTTTAATATTTGCGATTCCGGTAACGGGTTCGATCAAAATACGACTGCACAGCATCAATCTCAGCAGGAACATGGCAGGGGCGTCGAACTGCTCTCTGAAATAGCGCAAAGTGTGACGTATAATCAGGTCGGTAACGAGGTTGAGCTGGTTTACTCGCTTCGCTAACTGCATGCTCCTGTGCAACCTGCCTATCTTAAAATAAAATATTCTGACAACACGCTGGCATAGCACAGCCTTCCGTGTTAAATTCAATGGATATTTAGATGTTTGGATGGCCAAATGATTTCTGCTTATCTATCTCATAGTAATTTATCCATTAGTGAAAGCGCCGTAGCGGGTCAGCTTGCGGAGCTGGATGCGTATATTGAAACCCATACCTTTGATGCAATATGGTCGTATCAAATCCCTGAACTGGGCGAGGGAGGTAGTTGCAGCCTGTTTGGCCATTTGCAGGAAGCGCCTTTTCTACTTGCGCAATATGTCAGCCAAAATCGCGAAAGTGAGCACAATTTATCCCGATTACAGGCAATAGCTGAATACGTTAAAACGGCCACAGGAGTCGACTGGTTCGGTATTTATCAAGCCAGGGAGGCCGATGGTTTACAGCAGCTACTGAAGCTGGCTTACTATGGTGCACCAAGTCGACCTCTGTTCCCGATTACAGACGCTTTTGCAGCAACGTCAAATAATATTCAAACCTTTTTGTCTGAAAAAGCTCGAGTGATCAATAACATTCCAGATTATGTCGCCAATGGCGGTGAGTATTACACCTGCGATCCAAAAGTGCAGGCTGAGGTGTGTTTGCCATTATTAGACACGCAAGGCCGGTGCCTTGGGATCATTGATGCAGAAGCTTTTGAGCAAGAGTGCTTTGATGAATACAAACTGGCAGTTTTAGTTGCCGCTTGTCTTCGTGCGATTGAGTATCTTCCACGCTAAGCAGGCTCGTCTTCATTACAACTTATGTTAATATGAGCCCAGAGTTAACCCCGTGACAAACGAGCCAGAAAACCTCGTTTACGTTAATTAGGAAAAGAGAGAACCATGTTTTCAGAACTAAAACCACTTCCGACGGATCCAATCCTGGGCCTGATGGCCGCCTATAAAAAAGATACTAACCCGAATAAGATTGACCTAGGGGTTGGGGTGTACAAAGACGAGCAGGGTCATACCCCGGTTCTGAAGGCGGTAAAAAAGGCTGAAGCGTTTCGTCTGGAGAATGAAACAACTAAATCTTACATTGGTTTAGCGGGTAACCTGGATTACTGCGATAAAATGGAAAAGTTGCTACTGGGTAATGATCACCCTGCATTGCTGGCTAATCGTGTCAGAACAGCGCAGGCGCCGGGCGGCACAGGTGCTTTGCGCGTTGCGGCTGAATTTATCAAGCGTTGTAATACCAATGCCACGGTATGGGTGACAACTCCTACCTGGGCAAACCATATTAGCTTGTTTGAGGCAGCCGGCTTACAGGTTAAAGAGTATCCATATTATGATTATGAGAACAAAGGGTTATTGTTCGATGAAATGATAGATGCACTGAAGCAAGTACCGAAAGGTGATGTAGTACTGCTTCATGCGTGTTGTCATAACCCAAGTGGGATGGATTTAAACGCAGAACAATGGAAGACAGTTGCAGAGCTGGCCAAAGACGTGGGCTTTACACCACTGATTGATATCGCCTACCAAGGCTTTGGCAGTGGTCTGGAAGAAGATGCGCAGGGACTACGCCTGTTGGCTGCAACCGTTGACGAGCTGTTAATCTGCTCTTCATGTTCTAAGAATTTTGGTTTATACCGTGAGCGTATTGGGGCTTGTTCATTTATCGCTAAAGATGCTGCGGTTGCGGATGTGTCTAACTCAGTGTTACTGAGTGTTGTGCGTAGTATTTACTCTATGCCGCCGGCACATGGTGCAGACATTGTGAATACCATCCTGGGCAGTGAGGAATTGACTCAGGAATGGCACCAGGAACTGGCTGAAATGCGTGATCGAATTAACGGTCTACGCAGCTTGATCAAAGACAACCTGAATGCAAAAGGCACAGCGCAGGACTTCTCTTTCATTGAGTGCCAAAATGGTATGTTCTCATTCCTTGGTATAGATAAAGCACAAATTGACAGACTACGCGAAGAGTATTCAATTTACATTGTCGGCTCGAGCCGCGTAAACGTTGCAGGTGTAAGCAAAGATAACATCGATTACTTTGCAGATGCCGTTGCGACCGTGCTTAAATAAATTCAACTGAATTTAAAAAGCCAGTATTCTGTGAGAAAACTGGCTTTTTTTGTGACCTAATTAAGTCATTTGGTATCAGGCTTGTTTGATTGCCGTGACCTTATCATCGTCACCTTTTTTACCGGCTGGCTTTTCTTCGTTGTCTTTCTTTGACGGCACTTTAGTGCCTTTTAGAATAGCCATAAAGTCGTCTTTTTGTTTGGCAATTTCAAGTGCCAGCGATTCAACTTGCTGCTCACTAAGCGGAACGTCCACTTTCTCTAACATGCCTTCAAGCGCTTCTGCAACATCCAGCATTTTATCATAAGCATCAGCCTCTTTTTTGCTGGTAAATGTCATACGCTCTACTCCATTTCTTTCTACCACATACTTTACGATAACCGCCATGATCACTCTCCACGAACACTGTTTTTATATACAGTAACTTGTCTCGTTAATAATTACAACTGATAAAGCACTATTATGCATTAGTATGGCCCATCTGTACCTAGGCATCCTTCATTTACATTCTTTAGTTGCTGGCATAAATACCTGAACTCTGAGAATGTGGGCTGCTCAACTTGTACAGCCATATTACGACTAGGCCGCCAGCAAAAAGTTCGTGTTCGTTCAGAGGTTGAGTTGCTATTTTTAGTTCTGTATGAAAAAAAAGCAACTGAAAAACGCAGACATAATTTTGACATAATTGATGATGTTTACTTTATTTTAACTGTGCATATACATTGATGTGAACGCACAAAGAAATGGAATCTAAACTTGAGGGATCTGATTATGAATATCAAAACACTTTTAGCTACATTGGCATTGTCCGCCGCACTTCCGGTTATGGCTCAACCAGAGCAAGCGCCTGCACAGACACAGCAAGTTGCTGATGCTGTGGTAAATGTAAACCGTGCCACCGTTGAGGAGTTGATACGCTTACCTGGTATTGGCCAGAAAAAAGCCGAAGCCATTATTCGCTCACGAGAGGAAGCGGGTGATTTTCAGGATATGGACGCGCTTTTGCGGGTTAACGGGATAGGTGTCAACATGCTTGCCAAGCTAAAAGGAAAGGTCGCATTTTAGCATAGACTCAGTGTTGTTTGTTCATCTCCAGGAGCGGCTCAGGCTGCTCTTTTTTAATGTCGATATTATTTTGTGTCATCTGATAATAACCCAGCGCTTTGGCTATCTGCTGTTCGATTTGCTTCCTGAAATAAGCTCTTTCTGCGTTTGGTAAGTAACGCAGGTGCAGCGCTAAAAAGTCCTCTTGTTGGTACAAATGACTCAGTGCTTCATTGACGGTTTTAAGGAACTGCCTGGACTCTGGGGTGTCTGAACATGCAATGTGGCCGAGTACAAACGGCGGGTTGTTGGCGATTTCCAGGCTATGCACCTGATTGAGTGTCAACTGGCTGGCATAGCGTTGCATCGTGGTTGGATAGGTAAGAATAAAACTGGCTCTGCCTCTTTCGAACATAGTGACAGTGGCTTTGTAACTGTCTCCGCCCGGGCGTCGGATCAATTGTGCTTTGTCTATTTGGCCTAGTTGCACATCAAGATAATCTCCATAAGAGCGTTGAGCTTCCGTCAGTAAAGTGGTTCTCGGGTGAGCTTTTAATAACGCATTGAGCTCGGTCAGCTGCCCTTGAGCATTGAGAAAAGGGGATAATTCAATGTTTAATGGCAAAAAATATAGCCGATGACTGGGATATAGGTGTACCGGTAAGCTGAACAGATATTGTTTTGCTCTGCGTTGCGTTTTGATCCGGTTTAGTGCACAAAAAGGCAAGGTACTTTGCAGTAACTGATCAATACGGGTGCCCGGTGCCAGCAACAGAGGTGGACGGATAAACCCCGGTGTTTTTTGCGCAATGTAGTCAAAAACTAGGTTATTGGAGTCAGTTGATATATCCAGCGCCTGATCTGAAAACACCATCTTGATATCTAACGGATCATCACTGAGCAACTGAAGCTGAGCCGCTGCTGCAGAGCACAGGCTGATGCTCAGGAACATCACAGTGATAAACAGAAGGGGGTTAGTATTTGTCATCATATTCGGTCTTTAAAACTGGTATCTCAGGGACAGACCCCACTCTCTGGGCGGGGCCAGGTAATGCTCTGCGACACCAAATACTTCAGTGAAGTCATTCCCGCCAATGAGTATGCGCTTATCCATAAGGTTGCGAACAAACAGGGCAACCTCCATCTGCTCAGTGACTGCATGGCTGACACGTGCATTAACTAAAGCAAAGCTACCCTGTGCACCAAGCTCTGTATTAAAGACATCGTTATAGGTTTTACTGCGAAATGCCCAGTCCAGACCAAATTTAATCGGAGCACTAAGACTGGCATTCGACCAGTGATAACGCACCCCCAATGCTGCTGTCCAGCGAGGTGAGCGCATGAGTTTACTGTCTGTTGTAACTTGTGTGGCCGTGCCTACAGAGTCAAATTGTGCATCGGTGTAAGACAGATTACCTGAAAAACGCCAGTCGTGTGCGGGAAGCGCCTCGAAACTGACTTCAATGCCCTGAATACTGGTTTCGCCCACGTTGTCGATGAAGATCTCAAGCCCCGCGTCGGTAGACTGACCACCTCGCAGCTGCATGGCTTTGTGTTGCATATCAAACGCTGCCAGACTGAGCTGTAAAGTGTCATCAAACAGAGTGGTTTTATATCCCAGTTCATACGCTGTAAGGTATTCAGGGTCAAAGGGTTGAGCTGAAGTCGGCGAGTTCGGAATGCCGTTAAAGCCACCAGATTTAAATCCCCGGGAGGCGCTCAGATAAACGAATTGTCTGTCATCGAAATGATATTCTACTCCGCCTTGTGGAGAAAATACCCGCCAGCTGCGAGTAATGGGGCCGCCATGTTTTTGACCCAGGGTTTGGTATGTTCTGTCGATTAAGATAACACCGGCATTATCGGCGTCACTTTGGACCTGTTGCATCTTGTCCTCAAATGTCAATCTGCCTCCGAGGTGGAAGGCCCAGTGTTGTGTTAAGGCGTATTTGGCATGAGTAAAAATCGCTGTGCTTTGGATCTCGACCTGGTTATCAAAGCCACTGTCTATATCCAGCCCGATGTTGAGCGGGTTGCCCGGACCACCTATGCTGGTGGGGTTACTGAGCGGTGAGCCATCCAGCGGGCCCGGTACACTTTCCAGCGCCTGATAAAGGCCCCCGATGAATACCAGATCAGTTAAGTGTTTAATGGATTCATCAAAATGGAATAAGCCCACTAACCATTGCATCCGGTCGTTTAAGGTACTGCCGCTGATATGCAGCTCCTGACTAAATTGAAACTGACGCTGAAAATCCTGAGTATCGCCTATGACTGCGGGGTTGTTATCAAAGTCTCGACCATATGTCGCATAGAACTCTCGATAGGCTGTCAGAGATTTAAGCTGCCAGTGTTGCGGTGTTTGCCATTCGACAGAAAGCTGTGCGCCTGATTGATCCAGGGAATTAAAGTTTGTGCCCAAAGAAGCGCTTTGGTGTGCACCGTCAAATATCTGCAATGCAGGGTAGGGCTCAGAGATACTACTTTGGGTAACCAAATCATTGTATAGCACAAGCAAGTCGGCCTGATCGTTTTTGGCAGCGAGTATCGAAGGCGCTGACCCTGATTTGATCCGACGTTGATCCAAAGACAGCTGGGCGGTTAACTTAGGGCTGATTTGGTAGCGAAACTTGGCGGTAGCTGCCCACTCGTCTTGCCCTCCTTCAAATTCACCATTGGCACGTTTGACAAAACCATCCCGGTTGAGGTGGGTAAAGGTGAAGCGACTGGTCAGCGACTCGTTCAATGCGACGTTGGCACGCAAACGCGCATCCCGGCGCTGAAACGCGCCCAAAGTGACCTCTCCATCAGCAAATGTGTCAGGAGCGGGGTCGTGGGTGTAAATTGTGACGGCACCACCTATGGTGTTTTTGCCGAAAATTGCGCCCTGTGGTCCTCTTAATACTTCTATCTGCCGGACATCATACAGGTCAAAGATCCCGCCAGCTGAGCGAGCGTAATAGACACCATCAAGATAGAGGCCCACACTGGGGTCGACCGTGGGTAAAGGGTCCACCTGGCCGATCCCCCGGATTGTAATGTTCGCGCAGTGTGTGCAGCCGGAGTTTTCGCCTACGGTGGTGACATCAATATTAGGGATAAAGTAAGCGGCCTCAAGCAGGGTATTAAGATTGCGCTCACGCAAAAATTGCTCCGACATCACAGAAATCGAAACCGGTATGGTCAGTGCATTTTCTTTAACTTTACGTGCCTCAACGGTCACTTCCATTAGCTCGTCAATAGACAGCGCGAATACATCATTGTCACTGTCTGGTGCCGTGTGAGCACTCGGGGCGGCGCTAATCAGTGCACAGAAGCTTGCGATATAAGGGAGTCTGTTTTTCATTGAGTACCCAAATGATGGCGTTTATTCCAACTCCCTGGAGGAACAAGCAGCTCTGGTGACCCAAACGGGTGGGTCATTGCACTTGATTATAGCAGCAATAAACCAGCTCGTTGGACTGTTTGCTAAATTCAAGGTCCAAGGGGGATAGTAAATCGCAATAATGTGAAAGGAATATGTCAGTAGCATCACCTTGTAACATTTGTCTGTTTTTTGAACTTGCGGCTAACGAAAGCTTTGTGATTTTATGGTGTTGAAACAATAACCAAAAAAGGAAGCGAAATAATGAAACTACAATTAAAAACCAGCAAACTAAAACGCCTTAATGAACAACACCAACAGTTGGCGATGGCTAACACCCCGCAGGTGGGCGGCGGCTATACAACAAAACCCTGGACGGTTTGGTGTGAAGAGTTAAGCAAAGGGCCGGATTGCCGCGCTTAATCTGTATGACTGACGAGTAGAGAAGTGGTGCTGTGCACCACTTTTTTATGCCTGACCTTTGTTAAACTCTGTAATTGCCTGACGCAGATAGGGCTTGGCAAACTGGATCTCCAGCGGCACGGTCAGTAGTGGATAAGCCAGCCCACACAGGAGTAAGACGGGTAACAATAACCAGCCGTGTATAAACGCGAGCGCCATAAACAGCGGAGTGAGCAACATCAGCTTGGCAATGTTGAGCAGGACCTTTTGCGAAGAGGGTAACTGCGCCAGTGCCAACGCTTTAATACGTTGCTTATCGCGCAGTGCAAAGCCATCTAATTCGGCCAGTTTACTCAGTCTGAAAACCATTTATCTCTCATCTTCTAACAACAAATACGGCGGCAAACGCGATAAAGCTGATGCTGTAAAGTGCAAAAATCACTTCCATCCAGCCCGGCATCGAAAGTCCCGCAAAAAACCAGTCAATATTACCACAATCTCCGGTCGCCGCGAAGAAGGCTGGCAGCCACTCATGTAAGGGCATAAAGCTTGGGAAGTTAGGTACAAAGTCACAGGTAAACGCAAACGGATCTGTGGTGGTCTGCATAGCGATATGTTCTTTCGCTAACAGCCAGCCCCAAATGGCTGAAACGCCCCAACAGCTCATGGCCAGAAGTCTCACAGGCAGGCTAGTCGGTGATGTCAGACCGATCAGGCCAGCTGCAACAATGCCCAGTACCGCAGTGCGCTGGTAAATACACATGATGCAAGGCTCCAGCCCCATCGCATATTGGAAATACAAGGCGATCACTTCAAGCACGAAAGCCGAGAAAAACAGTGCACCCCAGGCAAGGCGGGTGCGAGAAAATTCAGCAAGTTTATTTAACATAGGTGTTCCTTTTTTTGCCCACTATTATGGCTGTGTCGATGCATCCGGGCAACTGGTTTCAGATTAGTCGTGCGGTTTGACTGCTGAACAGAATATAAGTTTCCGGAACAGACGCGTTTTGGGCACAAAGTATGGTATCTTCACGCCAACCGATAAGTGAGGGAGAAAGTAATGCAGTCAGTTGTGCGTGTAGGTGTCGCCGTGGTGATTAAGCGTCAGGGGAAAATTTTACTGGGTGAGCGTATTGGGTCGCACGGGGCACACACCTGGGCAACACCAGGAGGTCATCTTGAAATGGGAGAAAGCGTAGAGCAGTGTGCGCGCCGCGAAGTATTAGAAGAAACCGGCCTGACGCTGGCTCAGGTGACCAAGCTTGATTACACCAATGATGTATTTGAATCTGACGGCAAGCATTACATCACCTTGTTTGTGACGGGCGAGTGCGTGAATGGAGAGCCGCAATTGCTGGAGCCGGGGAAATGCCTGCAGTGGCGCTGGTTTTCTCCGGATTCACTGCCTGAGCCGCTGTTTTTGTCATTGCAGAATCTGTTACGTGATAATCCACACAGCTTAGAACGGGCACAGAGTATTTAAGAAGGCAGAACAAAAGCGCAAAGGTTGATGTCTGTATTCATGGTAAATATCACTAGCCTGGTTATTGTTGTTCTCTATTTCCAGACTGTGGTTACTTTGTCTAAACTCCTTAGTCTGAGAAACGTTGCGCAGAGTGTTAGCCCGCTGAAAGCGGCACCAGAGTCATCTGCAAGTATGTTATTTATGTCATTCGCTACTACCAGTCGGGGAGGGGAAGGTGCTTCTGCATGAGTTAGTGCTGGTGAGTAGTGCGACAACCAGTTTGTTATTCGTCTTTATCTCTTTGTCGTTACCATTTAAGCAGCGCAACAGCACTCATTACCTGCTTGGCTATTTTGCGTTAATTGGGGTGGTGCAACTGTTGGATATGGCCACGGGTCCCGGTGACACTTTGCATCAGTTTATTGTGCCACTGGCGCTGATGCTTGGTCCGCTCTTCTACCTTTATGTGACGGCTCAGATACCCCACCGGCAGGCACGCCCAATCCAGCTCGCCTTGATGTTCATGCCAGCCGGGCTGCTATTGCTGCATGTGTTGCTGGTGGAAGGTGAATTAATTATGGCACCGCTAATAAGCAGAACAGATGCTTACAGGTTGATTGCGCCAGTTGAGCTGGGGTTTGTCATTGTGGCCAGTGTGCAGTTACGGCGGGCGACAGTTAAGCTTAGTCGGGTTAGTAATGAGCCACAACCCGCGTTACTTGTCTGGTTGCATCGTTTGTGTTGGCTTAACATGACCATTTTGCTGGTGGAAGTGACTTATTATATTGCTCTGGCAACAACACACCTGCAGGTGACACATCACCGAGCTTTTCTCAATGGGGCTCTGCAGTTATTTTTACTTTTGGTAGCCAGGTGTGTGATCCGCTCACCCAGGGTATTCTATACTGAGCGGCAAAAGCAGGCGGTCGCTGACAAGTATCAAAAGTCTGGTTTGACGCCAGAGCTGGCGAACTACTATGCGCGCAAGCTTGATAAGCTGATCCGTGATGAGCAACCCTATTTAAGCAATGAACTGACGCTGTCTGCGCTAGCACGGCAAGTAGGCCTCAATACCCATAATTTATCACAATTGCTTAATGAGCATTTAGGCACCAGTTATCATGATTATATCAATCGCTTTCGGGTCACCCATGCCACACAATTGCTGGAAGAGACGACTCAGTCAGTAGAGGAAATTGCTTACCAATCGGGGTTTGGCACTCGAGCCGCGTTTTATGCGGCATTTAAAAAGTTTCGCCAGATCACTCCGGCGAAATGGAGAATGGGCGTCAATCAGCACTTAGACAGCCAACGCCACAATCGCTCTATGGGCCCGGATGAATGATGTTTTAACCATAGGCGAGAGGCCTGTAGTTGTATCATCCAAACAACTGCAATGACACTCATGGCTTCCCAGGCCCGCGTTGCGGCAAAACCTCCCAGTCCATAAAACCACACTGTACATAACAGGCTTTGCAGCAAATAGTTACTTAACGCCATGCGTCCAACCTGGCTCAAAGCATGACGTAATGTCCTCAGCCACTGTCTTTGGCTGATCCAAGTCAGTAAAGCGATGTAGCCACACCCTGTCACAATAGCACCCCAGTAATTCCAAAGAGCGTGCTTAAAGAAGAAGTGAGGAAACGACCAATGCTGCAGGTGATTCAGCCACAAACCAATCAGTGACAAAGTGGTGCCAACAGGTATAGTGCACAGCGCAAACCAGCCATAAAAGCGATCACCCAGCTTGCCACAGAGAAATCCAGAACGATACAGGGCAAGGCCAATGAGCATCAGGCCGGATACCCTGAAAATTCCCCAGCTGGGAAAAGTTGAAAGATGAAACTCGCTGGCCAACGCCATCCGCATGTTCAACTGTGCATACCAGTTGCCGGTAAAGGCGTCGATCTCAGGCTTGCTGACGAGCGCCGAATGGGCAAAATGCTCAGTAATAACCTGAGTTAATATTGGCTCGGGCAACGCCAGAAGTACGTTATACGTTGCCAGGCTCTTGGCACTCCCTATCGTCAGCAATATCAGCCCCGAGAGCAAAGTAAAACTAGCTGGCAACCGAATAAACAGTAGAGGAAAAACTCCACACAGTGCGTAGTAGACCAGGATGTCGCCATGCCAGATCAGATAGGCATGTACCAGGCCAATGGCCAGTAAGACTAATAGTCGCCTGAGATAATACCCATATGGAGAGTAACCTGCCTGTATCATTTTATCGCAGATAAGGGCTGTGCTGGCCCCAAACAGCATAGAGAAAATAGCCATAAACTTCTGATCAGCAAACAAGTATTGAGCGCACCACCAGATATACCCCAAAGGTGACTGATCCGTATATGCCAGCGGTGAAAAATAAGCCGCGTAAGGCTCGGAGAAAAGACGAATATTCATCAGCAAAATGCCGAGCAGGGCGGTACCTCTGATAACGTCGAGCAAAGTGTGTCTGGATTGTGTCATGATGACATCTTTTATAAACAAGTGATGTCACAACGCTATCATGGTTTATTTTGTCAGCCGCCTAATCTGGCCGGAATTGACAGTTTTTAATGCCAGCGTGCTGCATGATTTTAGGCTAACTCATTGATAATAAATGCAAGAAAATCTTTTTCTTTGCGTTTAGACTCCTTTGTAAAGATGCTAAAGCTTACTCTGTTGCGGTTTCAGGCGTTTACCTGCCAGCTTAAGCAGGCGTTGAAAGGTTGGGCAGGCAAGGTGGTTAGGGGCCGGGCAATTTGCTGCGTGGTGAAGGCCTTCTCTGATGGCTTGCATCGTCGCTATTTGCTTATCCATTTCAGCGGTTTTTTGGCGCAGCAGGGCTCGGTCTACGTCCACTCCGTTTGGCAGCAACATATGGCTAATTTCTTCCAGAGAAAGACCAACATAGCGCCCGAGGTTGATCAGCGCTAATCTCTCCAGCACTGTGGTGTCGTAGTAACGGCGCAGTCCATGGCGCCCGGCACTGCGGATCAATCCTTTTTGTTCATAGTATCTGAGGGTGGAAGGTTTGAGCCCGGAGGCCCTGGCAACATCTGCGATATCCATGTGTTTCTCTTTTATGTGAACTCATTTGATTATAGGGTCTTGACCTAAAGTCGACTTTAAGTTGTAGCATGGTTTGTATCACTTGACGAGAGGAGACTGTGATGAATTTTGATCCGATGTGGGACACGCGTTTTGCTGAATCTGATTACGCTTACGGCACAGAGCCAAACGACTTTCTAAAGGCACAGGTAAAACAACTGAAAGGCAAGCAAGTGCTGAGCCTGGCCGAAGGAGAAGGTCGTAATGCGGTTTATCTGGCAAAACTGGGTTTTAACGTAACGGCAGTGGATGCCTCGATTAAAGGCATAGAAAAAGCGCAACAGTTAGCTCAGGCATCCGGCGTATCTATCAAGTTTATTCAGGCAGATCTGGCAAGCTTTGACCTCGGTCGCGAACAATGGGACAACATCATCGCTATTTTTGCGCCGCTTGGTCAGGGATTGCGTGCGAAGCTGCACCAGCGAGTAGTACAGGCTCTGGTACCGGGTGGGGTGTTTTTGACAGAAGCTTACTCACCAGAGCAAATTCAATTTGGTACGGGTGGTGGAAAGGATGTTGATACCATGCTCACTGCGGCTCAGTTGGCCCAAGAGTTAAGGGGAGTAAAGTGGACTCACATTGAGCAACTGGAACGTTCGGTAGTGGAAGGTCGCTACCACACGGGAATGGCCGCTGTGGTTCAGGGAGTGGGAGTTAAACCGAACTTCTGATACAAATCCCACATGGCTTAAGCAGGGGCATACTATACAAGTACGACCCTGCAAACAGAGCATTGTTACAGTTGCTCGAGTACTTCAAGCGCCTTGCGAAGAATGATATCGTCATTTTGCGCAATGGATGCCTGTGTTTGACTGACTTTGACATCGGGTTGGATCCCTACGCCTATGAGCTTATCGCCATTCAGCTGATCCGCCCGAAGGCCTGTGTATTTAAATGAGATCCCGCCATTCTGAAAGCCACCAAAAACTGATCCCATCATGATATCTCCGTTAATTCCCATGGTAACTTCCCCTACAATAGGGATATTCATTGCCTGGATCCACTGGAGTACATGCTCACCGGCACTGATGTTGGTTCTATCGGAAAGTGCCACGACAGGTGCGTCAATTAGTTTCGGTGTGTCCTCAAGTGTTAGGGGAATATCTTCCTGATAAGGCAGTGCCCGATTGGGTAATCGTTGTGTTTCGATCACAAACGGGCCTGTACGTGTATAACGGTCAGTAAATAGAGACAATGCACTGCGCGTAAACCACAGGTTACTCGGATAGCCGCGCATATCCAGTACGATGGCTTGCGCATTTTGTAAAACGTCACGTGCTTGTTGCAGTTGTTCCTGGGTTGTCACATCCACGGCTCGAAAAACGACGACACCATTGTCCAAATGCCTCAATAGTGGACCATATGTATCATCACGATCGTATGGGCCCATGACGTCTCTGTGAATTGACGCTGTCGTAGTATTAATTACCCGGCCTTGTGTCGTTCTGAATGTAAGATCGATTAACTTAGGTTCACCGTACATAAACGGCAACCTGCGCGCAGCGGCACTGTTGGCGATGTGCTCACTGGTGAATGTTATATCCTTGAGGCTATTGACCAATTGACGCGCATCTGTACCTTCGATTGCAAGCAACTCATCCCCGATATTGACTTGCAGCGTAAGGTAAGGGATTCTGTTGGTTACAATGACTTTGTCATCGATATAGTCAAGTGAAATTGGCAAGCTGTAACCCTGAACATCGCGATATTGCTTTGGCTGTCCAATCCAGAGGTGATTGTCCTGTAGCTTGGTGAATGTTTGTCTCATAATGTGGGTTCTTTGCTGGCTGTCTTTGAGACAAGCGCCGAGCAGGCGTGGATGGCTGTTGGCCCAGTCAACATCAACTTGCTCGAAATAAGGCCAGAAGTGTGTTAGTTCGGCCCAAATTGAACTGAGTGCTGCCATACATGTTGCAGGGTCTTCAAGCGATACTTGTTCTTCTTGCTGAGTATAAGCACTGCCAGAGTTCGCCTGCTCCTGGGGGAGGTATAGCGGCCAGTACAGGGGGGTGCCGTCATAGCGATCGGTATAAACAGGTGTAGGGGGAAAAAAGCCCTCATTACTGAGTGTCTGATAGTCGCCACTTATCAGGCGACGGGTATAGAAGCGATAATCCCGGGCACCGAAATTATACCAGGTGTTCACAGAGTCCGTTACCCCCGGCACTGGCAAGCTCGATTGGTTGGTGGTTAAAAGCGGTGTTACTGTTTTTAGCTGTTGCAGGGCAAAACTGAGTTGAAGTGCCTCAGGCTGTTTAACCATCTCACGGATACTATGTCGTAAGAAATAGTCCCATTGTGTTTCGCTATTTGCTGCATTTGGGTAAAAGTAGCGTACCCTATGCACAAGCTCCGAAAACTCTTGTATATTTGGCAGTGCTTGCTGATAGCGTTCTTTGAGAAGAGTTGTTTCATCATTTGCTTTTGCCTGAGGGGCTGAAAGTACACTGAGTAGAAGTGCCGCAGGCAACATTTTCTCTTGGATGTTGTATGTCATGCTTATTCCTTAGCGCTTTATTATTTGTATTTATAATTGGTCCATACAGATTGTTATGTCAATATGTTACATAATATTATTAATGGATTAATAAAGTCGTGAAGAATTTAGTGTTTGCGACGGCTAAAATACCGGGGTTGCGCCTATTATTGGGAAGCACTTAGCTTGCTTTCAGATATGCCTTGTTAGTTGCAAATCATCTGGTACAATCAGTGGATTATTGAGTTGCAGAAGCCTGTTGGTGTGCTACGCACATAAGCGCAGGCTTGTCGACGTACCTTATGTTGTCAAAAGTGGTGCTAAATGAGAATCTTTAAAGCCAAGAGCCCAGCAGGTTTTGCTGAGGAGTACATTGTAGAGTCGATTTGGAATGGCGAATTTCCTCCGGGCTCCATTTTACCAGCCGAACGCGAGCTGTCAGAGCTTATCGGTGTCACTCGCACCACATTACGAGAAGTTTTACAACGCCTTGCGCGTGATGGTTGGTTGACCATCCAGCATGGTAAACCTACACGGGTTAATAACTTCTGGGAAACGTCTGGTCTGAATATTCTAGAGACTCTGGCACGCCTGGATGAAGATAAAGTGCCTGAGTTAACCGATCAACTTCTGTCTGCACGCACTAACATCAGCGCAATTTATACCCGTGCCGCGATTAAGTTTAACCCGCAGTCTGTGATTGATATTCTGTCTAAGCACGCAGAAGTGGCCGATACGGCGGAAGCTTTTGCTGAATATGATTATCGGGTTCATCATCAACTTGCCAGCGCTGGCAACAACAAAATTTATGTACTGATCCTCAATGGGTTTAAAGGATTGTACTCTAAGATTGGTTGCCATTATTTCTCAGATCCGCGCACCCGTGAACTGGCACGTGAATTCTACGCTGAACTCACCGCGCTGGCTGAAAAAGGCGAACACGATGGAGCAATCACGCTGATGCGTCGTTATGGTCACCGTTCTGGTGAAATCTGGCAGCAATTACGTGGCGACATGCCTGACGATATTATGGACTAAGTTTGATTGTCCGACGATAAAAAGCACCTCAGGGTGCTTTTTTTGTGTCTGCAAGGGCGGCATATCGGCTATTTACTGCACCATCAATTTATTAGATGGCTGCTATCGGATAATTCGATTGTATCCTTTTGAAGGAACAGCATAAACTGAGCGCCAAATAATACCATCTGGTATAGGGGTTGTTTTTTTATAAAACGCCTCAATAATAAGTGACAATTCGCAGTGATACAGAAATGCATAACCTGACAGGGGACGTAGCTTTGTGTGATTGTGAGACTTTGGAACTCAAACTAACTATTTGGAGATAACAATGGGTGTATTAGTAGGCCGCAAGGCACCTGACTTTACAGCAGCTGCAGTTTTAGGTAACGGTGAAATCGTAGATGGTTACAATCTACATGAGCGTATCAAAGGTAAGAAAGCGGTTATTTTCTTCTACCCACTAGACTTCACTTTCGTTTGTCCTTCTGAGCTAATCGCATTTGACAAGCGTTACGAAGAATTCCAAAAGCGTGGTGTTGAAGTGATCGGTGTATCTATCGACTCTCAGTTCTCTCACAACGCATGGCGTAACACCCCAGTAAACGAAGGTGGTATCGGTCCGGTTAAATATGACCTGGTTGCTGACGTGAAGCACGAAATCTGTCAGGCATATGACGTTGAGCACCCAGAAGCAGGTGTTGCTTTCCGTGGTTCTTTCCTGATTGACTCTGAAGGTAACGTACGCCACCAGGTAGTAAACGATCTACCTCTTGGCCGTAACATCGATGAAATGCTGCGCATGGTTGACGCGCTGGCGTTCCACGAAGAGCACGGTGAAGTATGTCCAGCTGGTTGGACTGAAGGTAAAAAAGGTATGGACGCAAGCCCTGAAGGTGTTGCTAAGTTCCTGTCTGAAAACGAAGGCGACCTGTAAGTTCAGCGTTGTTTAGTTAAGAAACCCGCCTTGTGCGGGTTTTTTTATATCACTCCGCTTATTCATGCCGCCCTTGTAGAGGCAAGGTAATGTCGTGGATAGAAAAGCATAGTATTTGCTATTGCACAGTGCTGAGCGAGTGACCTTCAAAATCGTTGGTGGTTGTGTCAATCCACAAGCCAGGTCATGAGTTACTGTAGGTTGATACAATACCCAGTCTCGCTCAATCATGATGCACGCCCTATCGACCACTTGTGGTTGATCAGTCTAATCAATTCAACCGAACCATATGCCAGTACTAAACTGATAACGGGTGTAACCAGCAAGCTCAACAGTGTTATTTCATTCAGCATCTTATTGTCCTTTATCTTTTTCTTGACGTGTTTCTTTGTGCTCTGGCGTGAAAGACTTTATCAGTGTGGCTTTGGTGCTTTCTTTAAGCTCAATCAGGTTTGCCTTAATCGCTTTGCTGACATGAGATTTAATGTCGCTGAGTACTTCCTGAGTGACTGAGCCACTGTCTGTGCTTACAGTCGCCATAGAGCTAAGGCTGGCTGCAGTACTGGCGTTGACACTTGCTGTGACGCTGGTGTTGCCCGCTGCAAATGAACTGGTGCTCATGCCAAGAGTAAAAACTAGGATGCTAAGTTGGGTGGCAGTTTTCATGGTCTGGTTCCTTTTGGGTTAGTAACGATACTTTAATGAGTTAGTCGTTCTAACTGTTACAAAGGTTGTGCCAGCTTCGGAAATAATTTTATGGTGTTGAATGTTAAGGGTTTTTATTTTCCTGTGGTGTACTGGTCAAAATGTAAATTGCAATTTTGACCAGTGGAGTGGTTATCTTAACTAACTTTTGGTTAATTTTGTTCAAGCAACTGATAGATCAATTGTTTCACGACTTGGGGTTCGAACGGCTTGTCACATAATGCATTCACTCCGGACTGCGCAATATTCGCCAGGTGGGTTTCGTTCGCTTCAGAAGATACCATCAGGATGGGCACATGATTATGCTCATTGGAGTTACGAATGGCTTCAGCAAGCTCCTGACCATTGACCTCTGGCATATTGTAGTCTGTGATGATCAAGTCAAACATAGTATCTTCAAGGATGGACAGGGCTTCTGCACCATGTTCTGCCTCGCTGATCCGCGTAGCGCCCAGGTTGTTGAGTACCCGACGGATGTGATTACGTGCCAGGCGTGAATCATCTACGACCAGGATCCGTAACTCCTGAATGTCATACAAGTCCAGCTCGAGTTCTTCCGGAGACAAAATATCCAAAGTGGCATTGATCGCTTTACCCAGGTGGGTTTTGTTAAATGGCTTGGGCAGAATCGCAACCACCCCGGACTGCTTGAATGCTTCCAGCTGCAGTCTTCGGGTTTCACTGGATACCAGCATAAAGGGCAAGTGGTGGTCAGACAGGGTCGTTTGGATATGCTGCAATAACGTCAGTGCTTCGCCATCAGGCAGATACAAAGCGCTGATCACCAAATCAGGTTTACTGTTATTCAGGCTTTCCATGGCAGCAGCAAGTGTATCTACACACTCGATATTTTGGATCCCTTCTTCCTGAAGTTCGTTACTGATGATCCGCCTTTGTGTCTGGGACGGCTCCAGGAGTAGGATGCTCAAATCTGAGCTTAAAAGTTCATTCATGGTATGAGAGTAAATGTTGCAATATAAATGGTCAGATTAACTGGCAATATAACGTATTTGTTACCGTGTCGCTAGCTTGGTGAGCAGGGTGTTAAAACAAACTATCGGTAGTGCATTTTGTCGAATGGGTAATGCAGCTGGAGGAAGGGCGCGCTCAGAACACGGATGGTGCAGGGGAATGCCAATACCGCTATCAGCGATAGATTTGGTATAATGGGCAGCTGCGTGTCTGTGGCCTGCTGCCCTTATTGCGATTAGCGGCGAAACTCCATACTTTGTGGCAGGTCCACCAGTATCAGCACAGCGCCTTTGCCGCCATACTCAAGCGGGGCCTGATGCATAGCCAGTATATCCGGATGCTGGACCAGGTACTGAGGTATTTTGTGTTTTAGCACACGCTCACCGATACCATGTACCACGCAGGCGCAGGCAACATGCTGTTTTTTACAGGCATGGATCAAGGCTGCCAGCTCGTCTTTAGCCGTTTCTTTGTTCATGCCATGCATATCAAGAATAAGCTCTGGTGCATAATCACCGCGGCGCAGTTGCTTGGCGAGGTACTTGTCGGCGCCCGGGCGTACGTAATTAACCGTGCCATGGGTGTCTATGTCCGGGACATATTCGTCCGAAAAGTAGAATTCGGCCTGATGTTGCTTCTTCTGCTCGGCGATTACTTCACCTTTGAAGCGTGTCTGGCGTCTTGCTTGCTGCACTGTATCTTGTTTGAACTGACTGGTGCCTGATATTGCTTCTCGAAACAGAGCAAAATCGTCGTCTGGCAGTTGTGAGTTTGGTTTATCTGTGTTCATGGCGACATTTTAAAGAAAAAAAGCGTAAAAACCTAGCTTAAAAACCGTTACAATGCCGCCATGCAATTAGTAGTGAGAACAACTCATGAGTGACTCTGTTATTTCTCAGGCGATGGCTGAAGAAGCCTATCAGGATTTAGTGACCATTCAGGATTGGTTACGCTGGACGGCCAGTCAGTTTGCTGGCAATGGTGTGTTTTTTGGCCATGGTACCGACAACCCGTGGGATGAAGCAGTGAGCTTGGTATTACCTTTGCTCAATTTGCCCGTTGACGCGCCTAAAGAGCTCACCAGCGCACGGCTCACGCACAGCGAAAAAGTCAGGCTGGTGGAATACCTTCGACTGCGTATCGATGAGCGCATTCCCGTTGCTTATCTGACAAACCAGGCCTGGTTCTCTGGGCTGCCTTTCTATGTCGATGAGCGCGTACTGGTGCCTCGCTCGCCTTTTGCTGAACTGATCGAAGCTCAGTTCAGGCCCTGGCTCGCGTCGCCGGAAAAAGTCACTCGTATTCTGGACATGTGTACTGGCTCCGGGTGTATTGCAATTGCACTTGCAAAAGCATTTGAACAGGCTCAGGTTGACGCAGTAGACATTTCTTTTGATGCCTTGGCCGTTGCTGAAATAAACATCAATGATCATCAGGTTCAGGATCAGGTATTTGCCATTCAGTCCGATGTATTTAGTGGTGTGCCTGGTCAACAGTATGACCTGATTGTCGCAAACCCGCCTTATGTTGATGCCGAAGATATGGCCGACCTGCCTGAAGAGTTTCATCATGAACCAGAGTTGGGTCTGGCATCTGGAGAAGATGGTCTGGATGTGACACGTACCTTGTTGCAAGAGGCGGCTGCACACCTTACCGAGGAAGGCCTGTTATTTGTCGAGGTGGGTAATTCTATGGTACATATGGAAGCGCTTTATCCCGGCGCGCCGTTTACCTGGCTGGAATTCGAACGCGGTGGACTGGGCGTGTTTGTGATCAGTAAAAAACAATTACTGGATTACTTCAACGACTAAGCGTTTTCCTGTGAGCAGGGAAGCGCAATGGTGTTTTTTTGGAATGAGGAAAATCAATGGCAGGCAATAGCATAGGCCAACTATTCAGGGTAACGACCTTTGGAGAAAGCCACGGCGTCGCACTGGGCGGCGTTGTGGATGGTGTCCCGGCAGGGCTTGAGCTGGACGAAGCGGATTTACAGGTTGACCTGGACAGGCGCAAACCGGGGCAGAGCCGTTATACGACTCAACGCCGCGAGGGAGATGAAATCAAAATACTCTCAGGGGTGTTTGAAGGGAAAACAACCGGAACCAGTATTGGTTTGTTGATTGAGAATACCGATCAACGTTCTAAAGATTACAGTAAAATCAAAGATGTTTTCCGCCCTGGTCATGGTGACTATAGCTACTGGCATAAATATGGTCATCGTGATTATCGCGGTGGCGGACGTTCTTCTGCCAGAGAGACGGCGATCCGCGTTGCAGCAGGGGGGATTGCCAAAAAATACCTGAAGCAAGTGCATGGTGTTGAGATCCATGCCTGTCTTTCTCAATTAGGGCCAATTAAAGCTGAGCAATTTGACTGGTTGCAAGTTGAACAAAACCCGTTCTTTTTCCCTGATGTCTCTAAACTGGATGCGCTGGATGAATATATGCGTGACCTTAAAAAACAGGGGG
This sequence comes from Pseudoalteromonas sp. AWH4_217, assembly GCF_056161105.1. Classification (NCBI taxonomy): domain Bacteria; kingdom Pseudomonadati; phylum Pseudomonadota; class Gammaproteobacteria; order Alteromonadales; family Pseudoalteromonadaceae; genus Pseudoalteromonas; species Pseudoalteromonas sp. AWH4_217. The sequence continues at coordinate 257,430 of NZ_JBSWYM010000005.1, forward strand.
ACTCTGTGGGTGCGAAAGTGAAAGTGGTTGCAAAAGGCGTCCCTGTTGGTCTGGGCGAACCGGTTTTCGACAGGCTGGATGCGGAGCTTGCACATTCACTGATGAGTATCAATGCCGTAAAAGGCGTGGAGATTGGTGACGGGTTTGATGTGGTTGAGCAGAAGGGCTCTGAGCACCGTGATGAGCTAACCCCCGAGGGCTTTACCAGTAATCACGCTGGGGGGGTGCTGGCGGGTATATCAACCGGGCAGGATATCATTGCCTCCATCGCACTTAAGCCGACCTCAAGTATCACTATTGCGGGTCAGAGCATTAATACCCAGAATGAGTCGGTCGAAATGATCACTAAAGGCCGTCACGATCCTTGTGTTGGGATCCGCGCGATTCCTATTGCAGAAGCCATGATGGCAATCACCTTGATGGATCACCTGCTCAGGCAGCGCGGGCAAAACCCGCATGTTGACTTGCCACACGGGCCAATTGCGGCACAGAAACCTTAACTGCGTCGTCAGTGAAAAAGCCAGCGTTCTTACGTTGGCTTTTTTGTCTGTGTGATTTATTCAACGGCGGCGATAAAACGGCGTTCCACTTCCTGCCAGTAGATCACCTTATAAAATGCTTCAATATACTCAGGTCTGCGGTTTTGATATTTCAGATAATAAGCGTGCTCCCAGACATCCAAGCCTAAAATAGGCGTCAGCCCGTCCATGAACGGACTGTCCTGATTCAGTGAACTGGTTACCTCCAGGCGCTTCTGTTCGTTTACCACCAGCCAGGCCCAGCCACTGCCAAAGCGGCTTACAGCGGCTTGTGTAAACTGGGCTTTAAAGGCCTCAAAGTCACCAAATGCATGGTTAATCGCATCGGATAGCGTGCCCTGATGCAAGTGTCCGCCCTGTGGTGACATGATCTCCCAGAATAAAGAGTGGTTATTGTGGCCACCAACGTGGTCACGCACGGCGCCGTGCAACGCTTCAGGCAGATCGCGAATATGGGTGAGCAATTCGATACTTGTTTGATCCTCAAACTCGCTCCCTGCGAGTGCAGCATTGGCTTTATTGACATACGTCTGATGATGCAAGGTATGATGAATTTCCATCGTTTTACTATCGATATGCGGTTCGAGTGCCTCATAGGCATAAGGTAATGCAGGCAGAGTAAACGCCATACTTCTCTCCTTTTGGTTAATGAAAATGAGTCGTTGAATGTGGTGCATCCAGTACCTGAGTAGCCCAGCTAACCAAGGTGGTGTGCGCTTCATGGGAATTAATAAACCGTATTAGCTCCGCGCGTGTTCTCAGACTATGACGCATCGCAGTCATCGCTATCTGAGGATTGGCATGGTCGCAAAGCTGGGTGAGACAGAGGTGCACATTGATAAGCTGTTCACAAGCTTTGTGTGGTTCTGAGAGGGCGAGATAGCAGTCGGCCAGATTATGTGCAGCCACAACAAAAGCTGGACAGCAATGTGCTAATGCTTCTTCCTGAAGCTGGCTATCGTATTGATGAGTAAAATACTCGATTAAATTGCTGACCAGATAGAGGGCACTGTGATACTGATCTCTTGCTAAATAAAATGACTGGCTTTCAAAAGCCAGGTTGCCTTGGGTGATTGCTGTTTGCCATGGGGCGAGTGCATTTTCAAGCAAGCTGGTGGTGTCATTCAATGCGGGATAAGATTGCAGCATAAAAAGGTTTCCTCGTCAGTAACATAGGGTACGGGCACAGGCATCGGTATCTAATTTACATATGAAAACACAAATAAAAATGATTGTCATTTGTATTTGTGTGATTTGTCACGTACTCTGAGGGATTGCTCTTATCACATTGAGCGTGAGGTGCCGGCACATCCGGAAAAAGGGATGGCAAGGGATTAAAAAGGCAAGGGCGCGAGAGCCGCGCGCTTGCCCTGAAAGGACCTGTTTACTGATTCAGTACAGCGTCAATGTCTGCTGCACTGTGGCGCTCGGGGAGTTGCTCTTGTGGTTCGCCAAAGGTCCGGTTGACTATTCTGCCACGTTGTACGGCCGGGCGAGATTCAATCTGTTTAGCCCAGCGTACCACATGCGTATACTGCTCAACCTGTAAAAACTCGCCGGCATCATAGAGTTTGCCCAGAGCAAGATTGCCATACCAGGGCCAGATAGCCATATCGGCAATACTGTAGTGATCGCCTGCAACATATTGGTGGTGTGCCAGCTGTCTGTCTAATACATCCAGCTGGCGCTTGGCTTCCATAGCAAAGCGGTTGATGGGGTATTCTTGTTTGTCGTCCGCATAGGCGTAAAAGTGGCCAAACCCGCCTCCCAAAAATGGGGCTGAGCCTTGTGCCCAGAATAACCAGTTCAGGGTGTCTGTTCTTTGTACTCCAGAAGACGGGAGAAACTGACCAAACTTTTCGGCCAAATAAACGAGAATAGACGCAGATTCAAAGACATTGACCTCTGTTTCACCTGATTTATCGACCAGAGCGGGAATTTTAGAGTTTGGATTGACGGCAACAAAACCAGACGAGAATTGTTCAGCTTCTCCAATATTGATCAGGTGTGCATCGTATTCGGCTTCGGCTACCCCAAGGGCCAGCAATTCTTCCAGCAAAATAGTCACCTTTTGGCCGTTTGGTGTACCAAGCGAGTAAAGCTGCAAAGGGTGTGTGCCGACGGGCAGTGCCTGTTCATATCTGGCACCTGATTCAGGGCTATTAATATTGGCCCATTTGTTATCGCTACTGGGCTGGTGTGTCCACACCTTGGGAGGCGTATAGGTGTTGTTACTCATGTGATCTCCTTGACTAAAATGGGTGCTAACCGGATAACCCTCACCTTAGCGCTAATTCTGCCACTCTGCCAGCGGCAAAAGACCAAGAAAAAATAACGGAAGGAGGGTAACGGGCAGGAGGTCGCCGTTACCCTGTGGTTAGGTGTTTATCGACCCTGATTCATTTCAGTGAGCTTGTTACCAACAGGCACTGAGAAGTTGTAGCCATCGAATTTATCCCAGTTGATAGACCAGGTCATAACGCCCCCAAAAGCAGGGTAGTTATGACTGGGCACTATGGTACCGCATTGGGTGCCTTTGGTGAGGCAATCCAGCGCCGCGATGATATTGGCAATGGGAGCCTGACCAGAATTGGCGGATTGCGGGCCGGATGGCAGGCCAATGGCAACCTGATCATCCCTAAGCGGCATAAAGCGGCTACCATCGGCCAGGTCGAACCCTTCAATCAGCATTTTGGCGTGTGCGACCATCATATTGACTGAGCCTTCCGGTGCGCTGCCTGGCTCGTATGGGTTGGGCAGTCCACCATTGTTATAGAGCTGCACATGCAGTAAGTCCAGCGTGTCTCTGAGTTCGTTGATCAATGGAATGTATGCGCCCCAAATGCCGGAGTAGGCTATCATACCGCCATGAACGTAAGGATGTTCCGGCGCCATGGTGAGCACCATATCACCGCCGATATTTTGCTCTATCTGCTTAATTGCTCTGGGCAGGCGCGCTTGTATTTGTGAGCCATGCAACAAATTAGAGCCACTTTCCAGGTCAATATCCAGGCCATCAAACCCCCACTCCTGAATGATTGCAGTAAGACTGCTGACAAAGTTGGCTTCATCGGCGTCGGTGTTTAATGTGATAGTCCCTTCGGCACCACCCAGGCTAAGGACAAACACTTTGCCCTGTGCCTGTAATGCTTGCATATCGGTTTTAAATTTAACCGCTTCAATGGGAGGGCAATTGGAGCGAATGTCTTTTTCAAAGGGCTTGAAGTGCACCGTACCATTAGAAGACCGGTCGTTTTCTGCAAAGGCAATGTCAATGATGTCCCAGGCGTCGGAGATCTGATCCAATGGAATAGGGCAGCCAGCCGGATTAACAAAGTTGTGCCAGTAGCCTATGAGTTTATGGGCTTTGCCAACCGGTGGTGTAATGACAGTGACAGTGGCGGCCGGGCTGCTTGCTGTATCACCCGATGTGCTGGTCGCGGTTGCATAGATACTGTGTTGTCCAACTGTTGCTGGCGCGTAGTTAAACTCATAAGGTGCCTGGGTATCACTGCCAACTTTTACCCCGTTGGCATAAAAATCGATTATCGAGATCTGACCGCTGAGCGCCTGAGCATTGGCTTTGATAGTGATTGTATTACCCAGTACATATTGAGTTCCCGCAGTCGGGGCGGTTAAATCAACGACCAATGGTTGATCTGTGACCGTGACCTGGATAGTTTGTTGGCTCTGATTGCTCTCGTTATCGGTTGCAACGGCACTGAGAGTAACGGGCCCGGTGTTGCCTGGGGTCCACTCAACAGTCAGTGCATTTTGTGCGGTGCTGCCAAGTAAAGCTTGATCAGCAAATAACTCTAATTGCGAGATAGTCCCGTCTGCATCGGTGGCACCGACGGTTATCTGGGTCGGCTGGTTACGCAGCAAAGTGGCATTATCGTTAGGCTGAGTAAAGCTGATTTCGGGCGCGATCGTACAGATCCCCAAATCGCTCCAGGCGTCCTGCCAGTGTTGACCTGTGCCGGGCTCGTAGGCCCAGGCAGCACTGGAGCTGCACCAGCCAGCGATGTCGCAGCGATATTTGCGATTATTGTGTGCTACCTGCTCACCACTTTGATAGCTTTGACCAGCTCGATAAGTGCTCAGACCTGCGCAGCCACCTGAGCTTGCAGCGCTCACCTCAATGGTCACACTGGCTTCTGCGGTTGCGCCTTTGTCATCTTGTGCAATGACTCTGAGCTGTTTGTTGCCGGCACTCACGGTCACAAAATCATGGCGAAAAGGTGGGGTATTGAGTGTTGTCAAACGCTGAGCATCTCGCCACATTTCGAGCTGCACAACCTGGCCATCGGTGTCAGTGGCCTGCACAGCAAGACTAACTGTATCGCCAACTTTAAATGCTTGGTTGTTTGTCGGTGTATCAATGGTGAGAGCGGGTGGTACATTGCCGTTGTCATCTCGCACCGTAATGCCAGCTGTTGCAGGTGTACTGAGGTTTCCTTTGGCGTCTACTGCCACTGCGCTCACTGTGTGCATGCCCAGCTGTGCAGACCAGGTAAGCTGATAAGGAGGCTGGCTGAGTATACCGACGCTGATGTCGTTGACAAAAAACTCAACCTGGGCGAGATCGCCATCCTGATCACTGGCATTTGCAGAAAAAACAGCGCTGTCATTTTTGTTCAGCACAGCACCATCCTGGGGGCTTACCAGGGTAACCACCGGGGCGTTGCCGCTGATGCACTGGCCAAGTTGTCGCCATACGTCAAAGGTATCGGAATTATTCGCGGGTCGCTCATTTTGATTGAACCATTTTGCCTCATAAGCTTGAGCCTGAGCACGCACCTGATCCCCTTTGCGGTACACCGTTGAACTGGACCATTCGGCGAGCGCGCTGCAGTCATAGTTGGCGGTATCGGCCTGAGCCCAGCTGTGCACAGCGATGAGCTGCAGACCAGCGGCACAGCATAGTGTCACTAATTTCTTTGTGTTCATAAATCACTCCGTTTTACATGTTGTATGTTTTGTAAACAAAACATTGACAGCATAGAGTGAAAAACAACCAGGATCAATCTGCGGACGTATGCTTCTCTTTGATTGTGACAACTCGCTGTGGAAACGGAATTTCTATGTCAGCAGCCTGGATCTCGGCATAAATGGCGCCATTGATGGCCAATTTATGTTCGATTATCTGTGTCGTGGGCACCCAGTAGCGGTAGCTAATGATAACGGCACTGTCGCCAAACGCTTCTATGCCAACCTGAGCTTGCGGGGTATCGGCCACAGCGTCGTTATGCGATAAAATTTCATTGATGATGGTGATGGCTCTGTCTGCGCTGGCGCTGTAAGCGATACCAATTTCTCCTTTGACCAGTGAGTGCGCAAAGGAATTTTGCATAATTTCGCCAATAATATGCTTGTTGGGAATGGTGATTTCGACCTTTTCTTCATTGACCAGGATTGTGTGACCCAGTTCGATACTTTTTACCTGACCGCAAACCCCTTTAACGGCAATGGTATCACCGACTACAAACGGACGGGTGGCAATAATCGCTAATCCAGAACCATAATTAGATAACATCCCCTGGACAGCCAGGCCGGCACCGAGTGAGGCGGCACCGATTGCGGCAACAAACGGGGTAACGCTGATGCCAATTTTACCCAACGCAATGATGGTAAACATTATAATAATCAGGACCTTGACTACATTGCTGACGAAATTTGTCAGGGTAACGTCGATATTGTGTCTGAGCATCAGGCTCTCTGTGCCTTTCGCCAGCTTTTTCGCCAGCCATAAGCCAAGGAGCAGGATCACTAATGCACCAAACAATTGCATACTATAAGTCACCAGATAATCCCTGATCAGCACGTAGTAGTGTTCGATTTGTGCTATTTCTTGTTCTATCATGCTGTGCTCCTGCATTGCTGAAACGAGGCGGGCATTTCAGCTTATTTGTTGATGATTGTTATCATTTTTCTCAGTTTAGCTGATTATGCCTTGCAATAGTGCAAAAAGCACTGGCACCCAGCTTGCTGTGATGACCGCACTGATTATCATCGCGGCAGAAGCAAAGGCTCCTGCAGCCGGGTGATGCTCCATGGCTGCGGCGGTACCAATTGCATGGCAAGCCACGCCCAAAGCTATGCCTTTAGCCTGCGGTTTGGTTACGCCTGCAAGGGTGAGCAACGACAAGCCGAAAACGCCCCCCAGCACACCAATCAGGATCACCATGATGGCGGCTATCCCGGGAAAACCACTGAGTGAATCAGTCACAATAAGCGTGATAGGTGTGGTGACTGACAGGGCCATTAAAGACGCTGTGAGTGTACCGGGGGCGCTAAACAATGTACAAAGGCAAAAGGCAATCAGTGTTGCACAGGTGATCCCGATAAAGCTACTGAGACTAATGAGCAATAGGTAAGGACGAATGGTGTGGAGTTGTTGGTAAAGGGGCAGAGCAAGTGCAACCACCGCGACTTCAAGAAAGAAGCTGACAGGCTTAGTGGCATTACGATAGTCAATGTAATCGATATCGCCAAATAGCAGCGTAGTGCTGATAATCAAAATGCATAACAACACGGGATTAAACAGGGGAGAGTGCCAGCTTTGATTTACCCGTCGCATAAGGGCAAATAACACCAGAGTAAAAGTGCAACCCAAAAGTAGATTAATCATGGTATCTGCCCAGACTTGCCAGTTTACCTGTCAGTAAGAGGCCCAATACGGGCACCAGGATCAGGACGCTCACCAACAGCCAGGCATTTTGGCTAAACACCTCCAGATAACTGATAAGGCCGACACCTGCGGGTATAAAAAATAGTGCCATGTATTTTAATATCGGGCCGCAGGATGGGAGTAAGTATTTACTTTTAAGTATGCCTGATTGCAATAAACCAAATAACAGCAACATGCCCAACAGAGGAGCAGGTAAACTCAAAGCCAGGGCAGCTGTGAGCAGCCTGGCAGCCCAGAGGCACCCGATAAGAATGCTAAGGGATGCGATAAATCGCAGAGTAATCATCATAATGGACACTCAAGAGATTAAATCTAATGTCATTCTCGGTGGCAATTGTATCGTTCACAATGCGACTTTTTTACCATTTTTTGCGCTGATCAAACGGTCTGGGCTGCTCTGTATGGCGACCGTTGTGCATGGCAATTCGTGTGTTTTTTGACAGTAGCAACTTAATCTGAAACCAGGTCTCCTGCCACAGTAGTTTTCGGCGCCGGGGATGATAGGCGGTGTTATATAAGTGTTTGATGGCGGCCAGAGCGTCCGGAGAAATAGCCCTTATCTGGGTGAGACGTTGTTGGATGGCGAGCAATGGGTCGTCGCTGACTTGTGTGATTAACCCCAACTCGCGGGCCTGTTCGGCATCAATGCGTTGTGGGTTCGAAGCCAGCCAAAGCGCCTGATCATGATTTAATATACCCGGTAGCAGTATGCTAGTACTCATATCCGGACACAGCCCCCAGCGTGATTCCATAATGGCAAACTGGGCGTCTTGCGCTGCAATACGGTAATCGGCGCCGAGTGCGATATGCAATCCGCCGCCCAGACAATTTCCTCGCACCAGAGCAAACACGGGCACCGGCAGTGCACGCCACCCCAGTGCGACCCGTTGTACAAGATTGGCATTGCCCGGTAACCATTTAAACAATAGCGATAAAATGTTAGCTGGCTTGTTCATGACTGCGCCCACATCCAGGCCAGAACAAAAGTGCTGCCCCTGACCTTGGAGTACAACAGCACGCAATTGGCGATTGCGTTTTAGTTTGCGGATGATGTTATTCAACTGTTTGAACATGTCATAAGACAAAGCATTCTGTTTTTCGGGTCTGTCGAGGGTAACCCAGGCGATACCATCAATTGTCTCTAACTGGACCATGTGTTTTTCCTTCTTTCGCACATCATTATTATTCTGACAGCTTGCAGGGCAAGCATAGAGTAATTACTTTAGCGGTGCCAGTGGTAATTAGTGTGCAGACTGGATAGCAAATTGGCTATTTTCATGTAACTGAGCGGTATTTTTGTTAAAACTAACTAAAAGCCGTAGCTTTGCAAATTTGCAATTTGCTACTATACCCCTCAATTTTGACAGGCGAGGTGATGTAATGTCTGCACGTTTAAGTTCCATCGAAGAAGTGAGCCAGCAAGCCTATGATATTTTCTTAGAGCTTGCCCCTGATAATCTTACAGTCGAGGACATTGAGCTATTCAATGCCCACAGTGAAGAGCTGGGATATATTGAAGACAGTGTTCCTGATGAGAGTTGGGCGTCGCTGGTGGCGTATGAACAGGAGACGGAAGCCGAACATTTTGTTCAGGTTGCCGTAGGTCTGGAAACGGAGCAAGGTGATGTGATGTTTGCCAAAATACTGATCAGCCGTGATTTAGATGCCCCGTTTTGCCACATAGTTTGGAAGCAGTAAGAGAAACCAGCTCAGTGAAGTACACCCTTTTTTTCCTATACTGCGCTGGATTCTTGTTCAGCGTGAACGCACTTGCTGTCGATCCATTCGAAGATTTTCATAAGTATGGTGAGCTGTCAGATGAAGAGATCCACGCTCTGCACGAAGGTGAGTTTTTATATGGTGATGTAGAGTTTGGTGTGTTGCTCAATCGCGGTAATACCAGTAATACCGCGTTTAAACTTAAGAGCAATCTGTATCAGGATTTTAAGTACTGGCGCAACCAGTTCAAGGTCGATGGCATGTATCGCCGTGAAGTTGATCCGGACACCAACCTTGAAGATGAAACAGCTTCTCGTTACTTCCTGTCAGCGCAGGGCAATTACAAAATAGGCCAGAAGAATACTTCGCTATTTGTTTATGGGGATTACGAGGTCGACAAGTTTAACGGTCGAGAATATACCACAACATTTGCAGTTGGTTACGGCAATCGCATCTTTGAAGGACGAAAGAATACGGTCGACTTAGACATCGGACCGGGTATGTCTATGTATCGACGCGAAGATGAGACGGAGCTAGAACCTGATCAAGAACGCGTTGAAAGAGGTCATTTGCTGCGCGCCGCATTGCAGTGGGAGCGAACTGTATCTAAGCGCACTCGTTTTAATCAGGATGTTAGCTATGAAAGATCACTGTCGGGTCTCGGGGCGCGTATTTTATCTGAAACAGCACTGATCAGTCAGGTAATGGGCGGTGTGTCCATGAAGGTGGCCTATACCTTTCGATATCACTCTCAGCCAGAAGAAGACAAAGAGAAAGTGGATAGCGAAGTTGGTGTCACACTTGTTTATAGTTTTAATTAAGGTGGTTTAGCTGATGTACAAAAAGACCCAATGGTCCTGGATAATTTGGATGTTTCTTACGTGGTTTGCCACTTTTGTCGCACTTGCGATATTTTTGTTGGGCCATAACACACTGCTGTATGGTTTCATCGGCATACTCGCCCTGATCGGCTATTTATTTTATGGATTAACGCTTGAAGTCAACAAAGAACAGCGGACGGTCAGCTGGTGGTTTGGCCCGGGGATCCTGAAAAAGACAGTCAAAGTGAATGAGCTGCAATCATTTTCCGCGGTAACAAATTCATTCCGCCATGGGATTGGCGTAAAGATCACTCATGATGGCTGGGTGTACGCTGCACATGGTTTTAAAGCCATTGAGTTTGTACTGGCCGATGGGTCTAAATATCGCATTGGTACGAATGATCAGAGCGGTATACTTGCAGCCCTTGAGGAAGTTGAGAAAAGCGCCGAATAGGCGCTTTTTTGTAGTCAAATTCCAATCGTCCAAATTGAACAAGTATTCTGGTATTAATGCCGATTGGTACAAGTAAAATTGGTATTAGTGCTGGTGGCCGCAGCCGCCCTCGCTGTGAACATGCCCATGGGCCAGTTCTTCTGATGTTGCCTCACGCACTTCCAGAATTTCGACATCAAAGTTCAGTGTAATACCAGCAAGGGGATGGTTACCATCAACGATGACGTCTTCACCTTCAACACCAATTACAATGACAGTTTGCTCGCCTTCGTCTGTGGTAGCACGAAATTGCATACCTACTTCAACTTCCATATCCTCAAACATGCTTTTTGGTACCGCCTGCATCAGGTTATCGTGGCGTTCGCCGTAGCCATTTTGTGGTTCAACGGTAACGCTGAATTTGTCACCCGCTTGTTTGTTGATCAGGGCATCTTCCAGACCCGAGATTAAGTAACCCGTGCCGATGATAAACTCGAGTGGTTCATCATCGAAGGTGTTGTCTATGCTATTGTCATCGTTGTCCAGCACCGCATAATGCATTTTTACAACGGTATTTGGGGCAATTTTCATAATCTATCCGCTTAATTGTCTTCTAAAGAGTACGGAAGTGGCTGCAATGTCAGCTGGACTTCCGGGTGCGTTTTAGCACGCAAAACTGATGATTCAGTTAAATCATTGGCCATCACTGCCAGCGCATAATAGTCCTGGCTTGCACTGTCGTAGGCCTGATGAAGCACTTTGCCTGCACGGCGCCAGTTATCTCCATCTAATTGTATTTCCAACTCAGATTCTTGTGGGTGAGCTGCAGCCTGGCCTTTTACAATATACAAAGCTCGCTTGTTTTTGCCCAAATAACGCATCCGGGCTACTGTCTCCTGCCCAGTATAGCAGCCTTTTTTGAAGCTGATTGCGCCCAGTGCCTGAAGGTTAACCATTTGCGGCACATATTCATCAATACTGCTCTCGCTTAGTTGTGGCTCACCGGCCAAAATTGACGCGGCTTCAAATGGCGTAGGGTCTGTGTGCAGGGCAATACCCTGTGGCAACGCATAGCCACGCTCAACAATCAGGATTAAACGCTGATTGTCTAGCTTTAGCGCCTTATTTTTGCCATCAAACGTACAAGCATTAGCCTGCTGCGCAAACGTCAGCCCCAATAGTTCACAGGTTTCTGTCATCTCATCGGTTAACACGCCAATGACTTGGTGGTGTGTAATATCAATATCGACCTTCGCGAATACGCCGTATTTTTTCAGCTCCCGGCAGGATGCTTCGGTTTCCGCTTTTGAACCGAGCAGCAGATATTGGTCATCTAACTTACTTAGCCTGAGTGTCGCCCACAACTTGCCTTTAGGACTGCAGTGTCCGGCCCACAGGAAATTATCATCCGTCAGCAGATTGAGATCCTGGGTGACCTGACCGTGCAGGTAACTCAACTTTTCGGCGCCGCTCACAGAGATCAATTGTAAAGAAAGAGGATATGCATTTGCTTGTGCCATCTTATTGATCCTTGTTGAAGAAATTACCTAATGTTACCGTAAATATCGCATTCGAGATAGGCGAGAAAGACACGATTATTGTTTATTCGAACAGTTAACGGGCACCTCAGGATACGTTATAATTGCTGTGACATAATAAAATTTAGGGGTATGTGGAAATTATGGCTGAGTTGTATTCAAAGGCCCGCACAAAATGGGCATGTCGCCGTGGCATGCTGGAGCTGGATATTTTGCTGGAGCCTTTTGTTGATGAGGCGTATGATCAGCTATCCGAGCAGGATAAGCTGGTGTTTCAACGATTATTGGAAGTCGAAGATCCCGATTTGTTTGCCTGGTTTATGGGTCATGAAGCGTGTCCGTATCCCGAGCTGGATGCTATGGTGAAATTCGTTCTTGACCGAGTCCGCGCTTAGCTTTTATTTCGAACACAATACACCTGACCACAAAGTCTTTGTGGTCTTTTTTTGCTGTCTGGCGCTGGTTTTGAGTGTGGTCGCGCCAGCACTGTGGTGGTGGCATATCGGGACTTGCTTATTTGGATATGCCTTTACCAGGTATCGTGCACATCAATTCTTCATTTCAACAGGCCATCTGGGACTGTTGCCTGAGCACATGACAGTGATAGTGTCCGGAGGCCGGCAGCAATGGCAGGGGCAGGTAAAAGCTGCACAGGTCTACTTTCATTGCGCGCTATTATTAACCGTTAAAACGGATCAGCGAACCCGGCATATTGGTATTATGCGCCATGCAATGAAAGAAGAGCATTGGCGACACTTGTGCCGCCATGTATTTGAGATGGCCTGAGTCATTGGCGCAAGGCGATATACTCAGGCATCAATATCAACGTTTGATTTTACTGGGAGTCAATATCGTTGGTTTGGTTGTGTCTGCGCTTTGCGGAAAATCCAGTGTGTAATGCAGCCCCCGGCTTTCTTTTCTGTCCAGTGCACTACGAATAATTAACTCTGCTACCTGCACCAGATTTCGAAGCTCTAGCAGGTTATTACTGACTCTGAAGTGGGAGTAGTACTCCTGGATTTCCTGTTGCAATAATTCAACTCTGCGAAGTGCACGTTCCAGTCGCTTGGTCGAGCGTACAATGCCGACATAATCCCACATAAACAGTCTAAGTTCGTGCCAGTTATGGGTGATCACCACTTCTTCGTCTGAATCGCTGACCTGACTTTCATCCCAGTCAGGCTGTGCAGGTGGTAACGGTTGTGTATCCAGCTTTGCAAGGATGTCTTTCGCTGCAGCATGGGCAAATACAATGCACTCCAGCAATGAATTACTCGCCATTCGATTGGCACCATGCAATCCAGTGTAGGCCACTTCCCCGATAGCGTAGAGGTTGCTAATGTCCGTCAGACCGTTGAAGTCGGTCATGACGCCACCGCAGGTGTAATGTGCGGCAGGAACGACTGGGATCGGCTCTTTGGTGATATCCAGCCCTACACTAAGGCACTTGGCGTATATGGTCGGAAAGTGTTCAATGATAAAGTCTTTGTCTTTATGGGAGATATCCAGATAGACGCAGTTGGCCCCCAGACGCTTCATTTCATAGTCGATCGCTCGGGCAACAACATCACGAGGGGCCAGCTCTTCCCTGTCATCGAAATCCGGCATAAAGCGTGTGCCATCCGGGCGCCTCAGTAATGCTCCCTCGCCACGCATAGCTTCGGTGATAAGGAAGTTCTGTAATTCCGGGTGATAAAGACTGGTTGGATGAAATTGATTAAATTCCATATTCGCAACCCGGCAGCCCGCTCGCCAAGCCATCGCAATGCCATCGCCACTGGAAACGTCCGGGTTCGAGGTATAAAGATACACTTTACTGGCACCGCCTGTCGCAAGGGCGACAAACTTAGCGGTGACGGTTTCGACCTGGTTAGCGCGGCGATTGTAGACATAAAGCCCATGTGCGACTTTTTGCTCTTGTGCGCCATGCGTGATCAGGTCAATTGCATTGTATTGCTCCAGCAGGAGTATGTTGGGGTGCTCCTGAACACGTTCTATCAGTGTCGACTGCACGGCTTTACCCGTTGCATCAGCTGCATGAAGTATACGTCGATGGCTATGGCCCCCTTCGCGTGTCAGGTGGAAACGTTCCCGCCCTTTACTATCGAACTCCATGTCAAACGGAACGCCCTGTTCAATCAACCACTTCAGGCATTGCTTCGCATTTGAGGCGGTGTAATGAACGGCTTTTCTGTCACACAGGCCCGCGCCAGCAGCCAGGGTGTCTTCAACGTGAGACTCTATACTGTCGTTTTTCTTATCAAACACCGCAGCAATGCCACCCTGAGCATACAAGGTTGAACCTTCACGAAGGTCGCCTTTACTGAGTACTGTGACGCGGCAGGTGTTTGCCAAAGACAGAGCCAGACTCAGCCCGGCTGCGCCGCTACCGACAATAATGACATCGGTTTGATGTTGAACTTGTTCTTTCATGTTAGTGGGTCTTAGCTAATTAAACCTTTTATTCTGCGTGTTCTGATAAGTCTGCTATGCTTAGCGCAGGGTCGCAGGTACTTGGAATATTCCACACTGAATACGTTTATGACGTGTCAATACGGGGTATTTTAAAAAAAATATCAAAAAAACAGAACTTTTTATTCAGCACTTAGTCAGAGTAGCTGTAAAAGATGGCAACAATGCGCGACAATGTGTGTGAAAAACAAGTAATAACAAAGAGGAGTACCGGCTCGAATGAGCGAGCAGGATTTAGATTTAGAAATAGTTCGGCGTGTTCAGCAAGGAGATAAAAATGCGTTCAATTTGTTGGTTGCCAAATATCAGAACAAAGTAGCCGCATTAATCTCGCGATATGTGTCTAATTCAGGTGATGTAGCTGATGTAGCGCAAGAAGCGTTTATTAAGGCATATCGAGCTTTACCCAATTTTCGGGGAGACAGCGCATTTTATACCTGGCTGTATCGGATTGCGGTTAACTGCTCAAAGAACTATTTAGTAGCCCAGGGGCGTAAGCCACCGGCAAATGATGTTGATGCTGAAGAGGCCGAATTTTACGACGGAGCTGACCAGCTCAGGTCCAACGCTTCTCCGGAGAGCTTATTGCTTAGCGATGAGATTAAGGCGGTGATTTTCAGAACCATCGAGTCTTTACCCGATGATCTTAAAACCGCGATTACATTGCGAGAGATCGAGGGCATGAGCTATGAAGAAATTGCTGTTGTGATGGATTGTCCGGTAGGAACAGTCAGATCTCGGATTTTCAGGGCACGAGAAGCCATTGACAATAATATTAACCCACTCATAGGTAATAAGTAGATGACGCAATCAAACTTTAATGTCAAAGACGGGCAAGTGACATCCAGTGTACTTGATGCCGAACAGGCACTGGATAATGCCAGTCAGGCGCAGTTCGATGCAGAAAAGTTTGCCCGTTATGCTCTGATTGGCGACGCGATGCGTAGCCAGCAAAATCAGGCGCCTTGTATTGATATCACTGCCAGCCTGGCTGATGCACTTGCTGATGAGCCGACCTATGGCGAAAAGACCTCAGGACAGGAATTCCAGCAGGAGAATGCTGAGAATAAGGTAGTTGCGCTGTCCAGTTGGCGTAAACCTCTGGCTCAGGTGGCAATTGCCGCCAGTGTATCTTTGGTTGCTGTACTGGGCGTAAGTAATTATAGCCCTCAGGAACAAGCAAATAGTGATTTTCCTGTGTTACAATCAACGCCATTAACAGGTTCAGTTTCGCCAGTTAGCTTGTCATCAGAGCCAGCTTTGGAAAGTGCAGAAAAAGGCCTGAGAGAACTGCAACAGCAACGTATTGGTGCGTTGGTACTTGAGCATCAGCGACAGTCCAGAATGGCGCATGCTCTGGCCCAACAAGCACAGGAAGAAAAAGAGGAACAAAAGAAGTAGATGAAGTGGCTTGCGTTACTACTTGGAGTGGGCTTGAGTGCCCAAGTTGTTGCCAGCGATATTATTAATGCAAAGCAGCTGCTAACGGATATGTCGTCTGCCATACAGGAGCGTAACTTTGACGCATCATTTGTGGTAGTGAAAGGCAAGGGTATGGAACCTTACCGCTGGCTCCATGGTAAAGTCGACAACAGCGAACTCGAAATACTGAGCCGTCAGAATGGCGCTGGCCTTGAAGTGGTGCGCGTGGACAACAAGGTCACTTACTTTGAGCCTCAAACCCAACCCTATTCTATCGAGACAGATGCAATTGCTGGGCCGATTCCTGAAATTCTGTTCGGCGAAGTGGGTACGCTCGCCAGTAGCTATGATTTTGTCCTGGGTGGCAAAGAGCGTATTGCTGACAGGGCGGCACAGTTGGTGCGCCTGGTCTCTAAGGATGAGCACAAATACAACTATTGGTTGTGGATTGATATTCAATCTGCATTGCTGTTAAAAGCTGCCTACGTAACTCAACAGGGCGAAGTGCTTGAACAGCTTCAGCTGACACACATCAGCGTTACTGAGCAACCTGCTCAGCCGCTTGTCGAGCTTAGCAGTAAAGATTTTCCGATGCCGCTGGCTTCTCTGGCTCAAAATGACACCGCACAAAAACTGCAAAACAATTGGCGAATTGGCTGGTTGCCTGACGGCTTCAAGCTACTGAAGTCAGACCGGCATAAGCTTGATTTGAATAATGAACTGGCAGACTACTTTTTGTTTTCTGATGGCTTGGTAGAGTTTTCGGTATTTGTCCAAAGGCCTCTGTCTGGTCAAAGAGCCAGCGGTGCTCTAAGTTCGGGTGCTACGACAGTGTATGTACATAATTCAGGTGCATTTGATGTGTCGGTGGTTGGCAAGATCCCAACGATGACAGCAAAGGCCATCGCAGAGTCGGTAACCCGACCGTTATGATAGAACAAACACTCACCGTTTCCCGTGTTGAACACGGCACAGTCTGGCTGGTTGCTGAGGAAAAACCGGCCTGTGCTGGCTGCAATGGCAAATGCGGCTCGCAAATTTTTAGTAAACTATTTGGCAGTAACAAAAAGGCGTTGCCGATAGAGTGCAAAGAATCGGTTCAGGTAGGCCAAAAAATGATCCTGGCACTGGATGACAGCAAAGTGGTTGAGAACGCACTTTGGGTTTACCTGTTACCTCTGGTAATGGCGTTTGTCGCCACGTTTACCTCACACCTTATATTGGGCGCGTCAGAGCCCTGGCAGATCCTGTCCGCAGTGATTGGTGGTTTGGTTGGCTTTAAATTTGCCAAACAACGCACGAAAGCACTGCGTCATGACATCAAAGTGATAAAAATTTATCCAATTAGCCTTCCCCTAACGCAAATAGATGGTGATTGCGCCAAATAAATTGTAAAATCGGCGTTTAATCTCTATTTGTGAAAAACAGAAGTTTAGAATCCAGTATATGAAGCACATCCGTAACTTTTCAATTATTGCCCATATAGACCACGGGAAATCGACCCTTTCGGACCGCTTAATCCAGGTATGCGGCGGCTTAACAGATCGCGAGATGCAGCAGCAGGTGCTGGATTCGATGGACCTTGAGCGAGAGCGTGGGATCACCATCAAAGCGCAGAGCGTGACACTGAACTACAAAGCCAATGATGGCGAAACGTATCAGCTTAACTTTATCGACACACCGGGACACGTTGACTTCAGCTACGAAGTATCACGTTCACTGGCTGCCTGTGAAGGCGCTTTGCTGGTTGTCGATGCCGGTCAGGGCGTAGAAGCTCAGACCCTGGCAAACTGCTACACCGCGATTGAAATGGACCTTGAAGTTCTGCCGGTGTTGAACAAAATCGACTTGCCGCAGGCCGATCCTTTGCGCGTTGCAGAAGAGATTGAAGAAATCGTCGGCATTGAAGCGCTTGAAGCGGTGCAGTGTAGTGCTAAAACCGGTATCGGTATCGATGAGGTACTGGAAATGATCGTGCGCGACGTGCCGCCACCTGAGGGTGAGCCGGAGCAACCACTGCAGGCACTGATCATTGACTCCTGGTTTGATTCTTATCAGGGCGTTGTCTCTTTGGTGCGTATCAAGCACGGTGAGCTGCGTCGTGGTGACAAAATTAAGATTATGTCGACAGATCAGACGCACATCGCTGATAAAGTCGGTATTTTCACCCCGAAACAAACCGAAACCGGCGTATTGAAAACCGGTGAAGTAGGCTTCGTCATTGCCGGTATCAAAGACATTCATGGTGCGCCGGTGGGTGATACGATCACTCTGACCAAAGAGCCTGCGAAAGAGCGTCTGCCAGGCTTTAAGCGTGTTAAACCTCAGGTTTATGCAGGTATGTTCCCGATTTCGTCAGATGATTACGAGAACTTCCGTGATGCATTGAACAAGCTGAGCCTCAATGATGCGTCTTTGTTCTTCGAGCCGGAGAACTCAACCGCACTGGGCTTTGGTTTCCGTTGTGGCTTCCTGGGCATGCTCCACATGGAGATTATTCAGGAACGTCTGGAACGTGAATATGATATGGATCTGATCACAACGGCCCCGACGGTTGTCTACGAAGTAGAAACCAAGGACGGCGTGATCCAAATTGATAATCCGTCAGATCTGCCACCGGTCAACGACATCATTGAGATCCGCGAGCCGATTGTAGAAGCGAATATTCTTGTGCCACAAGAATATCTGGGCAATGTCATTACTCTGTGTGTTGAAAAGCGCGGCGTGCAGACCAAGATGAGCTACCACGGTAAGCAAGTTGCGGTGACGTATGAATTGCCAATGGCAGAAGTGGTAATGGACTTCTTTGATAAGCTTAAGTCGACCAGCCGAGGATTTGCTTCTCTGGATTACAACTTTAAGCGCTTCCAGACATCCGACATGGTCCGTGTAGACATTCTGATCAATGGCGACCGGGTTGACGCATTGGCAATTATTGCACACCGTGAGAACTCGCAAGGTCGCGGACGTCAGTTAGCCGACGCACTACGCGAGCTTATCCCACGTCAAATGTTTGATATTGCGATTCAGGCTGCGATTGGTAACCACGTGATCGCGCGTACAACCGTGAAACAGTTACGTAAAAACGTCATCGCGAAGTGTTATGGTGGTGATGTCAGTCGTAAGAAGAAACTACTGCAAAAGCAAAAAGAAGGTAAGAAACGTATGAAGCAGCTGGGTAACGTTGAAGTGCCACAAGATGCTTTCCTTGCGATTCTTAAAGTAGGTAAGTAACAGGAATTATTATGGCAGGTTATTTTTCAGTATTTTTGGTGTTGTTGACGCTTGGCTCAGGTCTCATATGGTTAATCGATCATTTGCTTTACGCACCAAAGCGTAAAGAGCGTATCGCATTAGCACAGGGCGCATCTGAGCAGCCGCTTGATCAGGAAGTCATCGAGCAGATAGCACCTGTGCCTGCCATCACTGAAAGCGCAAAATCTATCTTTCCGATGATTGCTGCGATCACAGTGTTCCGTTCATTTATTTTTGAACCCTTCCAGATCCCGTCCGGTTCAATGATGCCGACACTGCTGGATGGTGACTTCATATTAGTACAGAAATACGCGTACGGTATTAAAGACCCGGTCTGGCGCAGTCAGCTGGTAGAAGTGAATGATCCCCAGCGTGGTGACATCGCGGTCTTTAAGTTTCCGCTGGATGAGCGTATCGACTTTATTAAGCGCATTGTTGGCTTACCTGGAGATCGCATCGTTTATCGCGACCGTCAGCTTTATATCAAGCCTCACTGTAATGATGGCGAACAGCAACGCGATGGTCTGGCATGTGGCGAATTCAACAAAATTAATCTTGATATTGTTAATCGCGATGAGTTCAAACATGGCGCAATGCAAATGGTACGTCTGACAGAGAGTCTGCCGGGTGTCACGCATGATGTACTTGTGACGCCTCAATTACCTGAACTGACGGAGCGCTATTATCAGCAGCCAGGCACGCGACGTGATGAATGGGTTGTACCAGAGGGCAGTTACTTTGCTATGGGTGACAACCGTAATAACAGTCAGGACAGCCGTATGTGGGGCTTTGTGCCAAAAGAAAACCTGGTTGGTAAAGCCGTATTTATTTGGATGAGTTTCGATTTTGAAAATGGCCCAAACAGCATTTTGCCTGGTTGGGTTCCAACAGGAGTTCGTTTTGAACGCCTAGGTAATATTCAGTAGCATGAAAAAAAACGTCACAGAATTATATAAAAAGATTGGTTACGAGTTTTCGGATCAAAGCCTGCTTGAGCAGGCAATGACTCATCGTAGCCACAAAGGGCAGCACAATGAACGTCTGGAGTTTTTAGGCGACTCAATCCTGAGCTTTGTTATTGCCAATGCCTTGTATAAGCAGTTTCCTAAAGCGCGTGAAGGTGATCTTAGCCGTATGCGTTCTACGCTGGTACGAGGACAGACTCTGGCAGAGTTCGGTGTTGAGTTTGGCTTAGGTGATTATCTCAGACTTGGTCCGGGTGAATTGAAAAGCGGCGGTTATCGTCGTGAGTCAACTCTGGCAGACGCGGTCGAAGCGATTATTGGCGCGGTGTTTTTAGATTCAGACATCGAGACCTGTAAGACGCTGGTATTAAAATGGTACGACACGCGTTTGGCTGCGATTTCTCCTGGTCATAACCAAAAAGACCCAAAAACCCTATTGCAAGAGTACTTGCAGGCACGCAAGTTGCCCTTACCCGGTTATACTGTAATAGATACCAAGGGACAGGCACACAATCAGACCTTTACGGTTGAGTGTATTGTGGAAGGGATGGAAAGTATTATCTCAGTAGGCAGCTCTCGTCGTAAGGCTGAGCAAAAAGCCGCTGAAAAAGCACTAAAGATATTAAAGAATGACTCCTAATACCCATTGTGGCATGGTCGCGATTGTCGGGCGACCCAACGTTGGTAAATCCACGTTACTGAATAAGCTGGTTGAACAAAAGGTCAGCATCACTTCACGTAAACCACAAACTACCCGGCACCGTATTATGGGTATCCACACTGAGGATAACTATCAGGCGGTCTACGTCGATACACCAGGACTCCACAGTGAGGAAAAGCGTGCCATTAACCGATTGATGAACCGTGCAGCATCCAGCTCCATTGGTGACGTTGAATTGGTGATTTTCGTTGTTGAGGGCACTTTGTGGACCAAAGACGATGAAATGGTGCTGAACAAGGTTAAGGACAGTGGCCGTCCGGTTTTGGTTGTGATCAATAAAAGTGATCAGGTCAAAGACAAAAGTGAAGCGCTGATGCCACACCTTCAATGGTTGTCTGAGCAGGGCCAGTTTGTCGGGATCATTCCAATTTCGGCGAAGCAAAACCGCAATGTCGATATGGTCAAAGCAGAAGTACATAAGCATCTGCCGGCATGCGAGTTTTTCTTTCCTGATGACTATGTCACAGACCGCTCAATGCGCTTTTTGGCCGCTGAGATTGTCCGCGAGAAACTCATGCGTTTTATGGGCGACGAGTTGCCATATTCCGTGACCGTTGAAATTGAGCAATTTAAGTGGCTCGACAACGGGGTGTGGCAGATCAATGCATTGATCCTGGTTGAGCGTGAATCGCAAAAGCGTATGGTGATCGGTAATAAGGGTGAGAAGCTTAAGGTGATCGGTCGCGAAGCACGTCGTGATTTGGAAGAGATGCTGGACAACAAAGTATTTCTGGAATGCTGGGTAAAAGTGAAGTCTGGCTGGGCAGATGATGAGAGGGCGCTGCGTAGTCTTGGCTACGGGGAAGACTAATTGAACAACGACTTTCGACAAGCCTATTTGTTGCATCGCCGACCACACAGTGATTCTCAGGTGATGCTTAATATGCTTGTCGAGGGAGTGGGCCAGCTGATGATGCTGGCCCGTATAAAAGGGCGTCAGGCACTTAGGCACAACGCACATCTTCAACCTTTCAGCCTGCTCTTAGTCCGTTATAGCGGTCGCCATGATCTTAAGTACCTCAACGATATTGAACTGCACACTCAGCCATTAGCAATGAAAGGGCAAGTCTTGTATTGTGGTTTTTACCTTAACGAACTCAGTACTCGGGTAATCCCGGTTAATGAGCCGCTTGAAGAGATATTTTCACTGTATCATCACCATCTGCAGCAGTTACACAAGCAGACTGAAAATGCACGCAGGAGCGCGTTTGAGCTCACGTTACGCAGCTTTGAATTCCAATTGCTGGAGCAGTTGGGGTTTGGTGTTGAGTTTGACTGTGATGCCGATGGTGAGGCGATTGTCGAGGGGGCTTACTACCAATATACCCGGGAATTGGGGTTTGTCAGAACAGATGATCCGCATATTGGCTTTTCAGGCCGAGTGCTTCACCACATTGCCCAGCGCGATTTTACTGACGATCAGGTACGGCGTCAGGCGAAGGGTCTTAGCAGATATTTATTCAGGCCATTACTTGGCCATAAACCGCTGAAAAGCAGAGAGCTATTTCAATCAAGGTAATAACAATGAAAGAGATATTATTGGGCGTAAACGTCGATCATATTGCCACATTGCGCCAAGCGAGAGGCACCAGTTATCCGGATCCTGTACATGCTGCGGCTGTTGCTGAACATGCCGGGGCAGATGGTATTACCATCCACTTGCGTGAGGATCGTCGTCATATTCAGGACCGCGATGTGTATGTGATGGCAAAAACCATTCAGACCCGTATGAACCTGGAAATTGCCGTGACAGACGAGATGCTGGATATAGCCTGTGAAGTAAAGCCTGCCTACGTTTGCCTGGTCCCTGAAAAACGCGAAGAGCTGACAACAGAAGGTGGCCTTGACGTCGTTGCGAATAAAGAAAAGGTCACTCAAGCTGTGACTCGGCTGGCAAATGCAGGCATTAAAGTATCTCTGTTTATCGATGCAGATCCCCAGCAAATAGATGCTGCTAAAGACACTGGCGCACCGTATATCGAGATCCACACTGGTGCCTACGCTGATGCAGAGTCAGACGCTGAGATGCATGCTGAACTTGAACGGATCCGCACTGGTGTTAAATACGCGCATGGTCTGGGTATTGTGGTCAACGCAGGCCATGGTCTGCATTATCATAACGTAAAACCCATTGCCGAAATCCCGGAAATTTATGAGCTCAACATTGGCCATGCGATTATTGCCAGAGCAGCCATTGACGGGCTGGAAAAAGCGGTAAGAGACATGAAACGCTTAATGCTGGATGCGCGCAGCTAACGTTTAGGCGCGAAGAATGTAAAAAAGGGGCTCAATACAGCCCCTTTTCTTGTTATTGTGCAGCCAGATAGTCAATCACGACCTGGTGGTGTTCTTTGGTTTTAAACTTGTTGAAAACGTGTTTGACGGTGCCATCCTGACCTATCAGGAAGCTGATACGGTGGATCCCGTCATATTCTTTACCCATGAACTTTTTTAATCCCCACACACCAAATGCGTCAGCAATAGCGTGGTCTTCATCGGATAGCAGATCAAAGTTCAGCTCTTTTTTGGTTTCGAAGTTTTTTAGCTTTTTGACTGGATCAGGACTGATACCCACAGCCACAGTATTGTACTGTGCCAATTGCTCTTTGTGATCTCTGAGTTGTTCTGCCTGTACCGTGCAACCTGGTGTCAGTGCCTTTGGATAGAAATAGACCAGCACTTGCTTGGATTCCAGCAATGCACTGAGTGAAATGCTTTCACCGTTTTGGTTTTCCAGGGTAAATTGCGGGGCTTGAGCGCCTGCTTGTAGCGTATTCATAGGATGCTCCTTAACGAATGCGTCGAAAAATATAATCCAGATTTAGTGAGTTTGAGAGATGCTCAAATTGTATTTTAAACGCGTCGGCATCTACTTCAATGGGAATATTGACTTCGATTTCACAGCGCATATGTAATGCTTCATTCTCTTCGTAAGTATCTGATTTCAATGAGCAAATGCTGATGTTTTGGTCTGCAAAAAAGCGTGTAACTTTACTCAGTGTACCGGGCGCATCGAGGCCATTGTATTCGAGGGTATATCCGGCGCTGAATTCATTCTGTTGATGGCTGGCTGTACGTTTCATCATGGTAAGCAAGCCCAATTCCATCCCTTTTGTAGGGAGGGTGTGCTCAACCCGGCTGATGGCTGCCATATCGCCGGATAGTAACATAATGAAGGTAAATTCATTCCCCAGAATCGCAATGCGGCTATCAATAATGTTGCAATTACACTCACTGACCAGCTTAGTTAGTTCGCTGACGATCCCAGATCGATCTTCTCCGATTGCGGTCAAAACCAATTGTTGGTTGGTAAATGTGGTCATTCAAGAGCACCCTATACGCTGAGAATAATGGTAATGCCTGACGGCAAGTTTTGGATGTATAGCCGTAAATACTAACATAAGTTAGTTGGTTGGGATACTGGCAGAGGGTCGCTTTGCTACTTTGTGGTGAGCTGATATCGGAGTCAGGTGGCTCACGGCTTGTGTTTACTGGGCGAGGCAAGTAACATAGGGCAAATTTTGCAAGTTGTTTAGGCTCGCCGGGTGAATATAAAAAGTTGCTCCGGCAGTGAACCAAATCGGCAATCCTCACTCATATAAAGACGATATTCGTTTACCGTAAATAAATATAACAGGGTTTGCTAAGGAGTTTTATTCGTGCAGTATTGGGTTCCAAAAGCACTAACTTTAGGTGTTTTACTTGGTTTAACGGGATGTAGTGTATTTCCAAATGATGCACATCACAGCAAAAACTACCGCGTTAATGAGGCCATTAGCGTGCCTTCTGGGCTTGAGCAGCCATACCAGGATCCGGAATATAAGATGGTGGTTGCTGTTTATGACAACGATCCGGATGGGAAAAATAAATTATATCGGCCACCTCAGCAGGTCCTGACATTGGCTCAGGGCAGTTGGGCCGAAAATAAAGATAAAGTCGCTCGCGTCTATTTTGATAAAAATGACGGAATTGAAGACTTGTCAGCATTTATCTGGCAGTCGCTCGATGGAGTTATGGCAAACCACAATACTCAGGTTGCGAGGGATGCGCGTCAGGAAGGCATAGTGGAAACTGGCTGGTATTCGTTGATCAAGAAGGACGAAGGCTGGTTTTGGGAAGACATTGTTGAAGTATCGCGTCAGCGCTTTGAATTTAAAGTTGAACAAAAAGAGCACCAGCGTACGGCTTCTCTGAGCGCTAAATTAGTTGATTACCAAAGTGATCAGACGCCTCTAAATGACTTGCTCAGGCAGCAGCTAGAAGTGCGTGCATTGAACGAAGTGATTGCGGAGTTTGATTATCGCTACAGATTATTGGCGGTCGAATTGCGCAAACAGCAGGGCCTGCTGTCTCTGGAAAGCGGGTTTGATAGTGACGGCAACGCAGCAATGCTGACACTGGTTGAAAAGAGTGCCGTAATGGATCGCTTGTCTAATTTCCTTGAACGTGTGAACTTTACGGTGATTCGGTTAGACAGAGATAATGATCAGGTGAAAATTCGCTATGAAGCGCCCGAACAAAGTGTCTGGGACTCTATTTGGGGTGAAGAAGCAACAATATTACCGATTGCCGATGGTGATTATGTCGTGAAAGTGTCGACAACCGATGATGGTCAGACGGCGCTAACTTGGCTGGATGGTGAGGAACAAGTGCTGGATGCACAGACTATGGAGCTGTTGTTGCAATCTCTGTTAGAGGTGTTACGCAGTCGAGGTCTGCAAATATAATATTTTAAATAAATCAAAATATTAAAATAAAAACAATGAGTTGAAGTAACATGAAAAAGAGCCTTACGCTCTTTTTCTTTTTAGTGGGTAATCATATGATGTCAGAATCTACGGGCTCAGCGTCGCCAAACTGGCGCACGCTATTTGCGTTTATCGTGCCTTCCCTGATTGGGGTGTTTTTATTTATGACACCTGTTGCAATCGGGGAAGCAATGACTATTCCGATCGCTGTTATGGCAAAGTCACTGCAAGGCTGGATAGCACCCTTTGCACAGGCTATGATAGTGGCCATAGTGTGTATCACCGGGCTGATGAGTGCATTTGTGGCGCTGGTTAAGCCCAGACAGCTGCTAAAAAACCATTTATTCAGACATTTGTTTGCAGTGAGTCCAATCTGGTTGGTCACCCGCCTTGCTGGTATGGCGTTTATTCTCATGACCTACTTTAAAGTAGGACCAGAAGCTATTCACTCTTCACATACGGGATCATTGGTGCTTAATGACCTATTACCTGTGCTGTTTTCCGTTTTTGTCTTAGCTGGTCTGCTGCTACCATTGCTACTGAACTTTGGTTTGCTGGAACTGGTTGGTACTTTACTGACTAAAGTGATGCGGCCTTTGTTTGGGGTACCGGGACGCAGTGCCGTAAACTGCGTGGCATCCTGGCTAGGGGATGGTAGCGTGGGTATTTTGATGACCTCTCGTCAGTACGAAGACAAGCATTATACGCAAAGAGAAGCGGCTATTATAGGCACGACTTTCTCGGCGGTCTCTATTACCTTCTGTCTGGTCGTGATTGGTCAGGTTAAATTAGAGCACTTGTTTGCACCATTTTACTTAACCGTGTGTGCCGCGGGGATTGCGGCTGCGATTATTGTCCCGCGTTTACCACCTCTGCGATGGAAAAAAGACTGTTACGTTGATGGCAGTGATGCGAACCCAGGTGCCGAACTGGTGCCTGAAGGTAAAACGTTATTTGGCCATGCGTTGGATGTTGCCCTGGCAAAAGCGGAAAAGGCGCCGGGAGTAAAAGGCACGTTGAAAGAAGGCGTGCACAATGCGCTGGACATGGTCTTTGCAGTGTTACCTGTGGTCATGGCCGTCGGCACGTTCGCGCTCATCATTGCAGAGCATACGCCAGTATTCCAGATCTTGGGTAAGCCATTTGTGCCTTATCTCGAATTACTTCAGGTGCCTGAGGCGGCCAAAGCGGCTGAAACGATAGTGGTTGGGTTTGCGGATATGTTTATTCCTTCAATTTTGGCTGCAGGAAACATAGAAAGTGACGTGACACGCTTTATCGTGGCTGCATTGAGTGTGACTCAATTGATTTATATGTCTGAGGTGGGCGCGCTGTTGCTGGGCAGTAAAATACCGGTCAACCTGTTTGAGCTATTCTGTATCTTTATTTTGCGCACTTTGGTCACACTGCCTGTGATTGCATTGATGGCGCATTGGTTGGTAGGCTAATCTCTGAGGTAGGGCAGGTAAGTGCCGGCCCTACTTTTCTTTCTCTTCTTCACTCTCGGTCTTTGAGTCTGGCTTAGTTTGTTTATCGAGTTTGCCTTTCACATCAAAGCGGGTCATATATTTTAGCAGCATAATATTGCTAATGATGAACCCAAGTACCATCACAATAATCAGTATTACGTGCCAGGTGGGTAAGGTGTTTTCCATCTTGACTTGCTCCCTATCACAGGGCCTTCATTGGACGTTCACTTCTATTGTATATCTTAATCATTCCTGACCTCAAGCCCAGAGCTGAGTAACTCAATCGATAACGATAGATCAACGTAAGTAGCCGACAGGCTTGAATTGAGGACATCAGGGGGGGCTATGGTGATTCGGATTGGTGCGCAGTGAGCATATTGGCTTTGTCTTATTGCGATTTTGTTTTCATATTAGGTAAAGTGGTGTGATTCTTGAGATCAGCAGCAGCTTTTTCATGATGCAATTGGTATCATTCCGCTAACAGCACTGCGACAATATTAATGGCATTAAGTGCGCGATATGACAAATAAGGTGGTTAATTCTTTAATGGAGCATGTTTTAATTTGGCCGGCTCAATATCCTCTGCTACTCAAAGGGCTGGTTGAAAATAATGGGGCTTTTATTCTGGATGCGCTTGAGGCCTGGCCAGAGTGTGCAACCGTGACGGATCAGCAAGGCGTACGTTCGTCGGTCTTACCACCGCTGATGTATATTCTTTGGCTGAAACCCCTGGAACCGTTTGAATCTTGTCGCTACCAGCATATTGATGATTATGATCAAGCGCATCAGACATACTGCGATGAGTTATTACTTCATATCGCAGGCGCCGGCGTCAGTCAGGATGAATTGATTGCCAAGTTACTGGGCGTTTTCGCTCAGTACGCTGATATTAAGGCACAGCTCACCTACCAAATGGAAATCTCACCCGCCTCACTTTTGTTGGGCAAATCTTATACCCGTGCTCTGAGTGTCTTATTGCAGCACGGTTTACAGTTAACGGCTGAGGAAGCGTGTGACTTATGGAAAATTGCAGATGAAAACATGCAGTTAGACCTGAGCCGCATGCTTGAAAAGGTGTTACAGGATACCGTCGCAACTTTACAATTGGCGGTTGAGCGGTTGCAGGGGGATGACAGCTATGTGGGACTGCTGAAGCACTTGTGTAGTGGTGAAGAGGTCGAGCGATTGTTAGACCAGGCTTTGCTGGCTCATCTAATGTCTAAAAATGCCAAGCAATCTATCGCCTTAAAGTTGATTGAGCAGGGCGCAACAGGTCAAAGCAAAGATCCAACAGGGAAATCTGCCATGATGTGGCTGGTCGAGCAGGGGTTTGTCAGTGCCGCTCAGGCACTAACTGACTATCATTGTCATCAGTCTCTGGACGACTTAGGCCGGAATTTGATGCATTATGCGGTCATGTCAAACTCTGTGGCGATGCTTGAATTGGTCGAGTCTATGGATGTGGACCCCAGGCTGGCAGATGCGACTGGCATGACCCCATATCGCCTGGCTAATCAGGCACAGGCAGTCGCTGCAAAGAAGTTTTTGGAACAGCGCGGGATCATTGAGCTGTCATTTGCAGCAAAATATGAAAAAGTAGCACGTGTTTACAGCCTGTATGCACTGGTCGCAATTCTGATGCCCGTGCAGTTAAACTTCTTTTTTAATGAGACGCACAGTAACAAACTGTCCGCAACGATTATGATCTCGAGTCTGACTTTATTGTTTTTTGCATTGGCACGCTGGCAAAAACGCAGTCCACTCTACCCTCAGGACTCTTCCCCGTGGAGTTTAGTCGGGGTCAACGTACTCGCCTGGTTGAGCATGTCGCTCCAGATATTGTTTAGTGTCGTGGTATTAATTGCGGTGATGGGAAGTTAAAAGCAGAGCCAAGGCTCTGCTTTTTCAGGAGAGTGACGCTAAGAGTTACGCTCACTCTGAGAGCGGTGTACTGAAATCTGCAGGTTTATCAAAGTCTCCAGAGATATCGCTCAGGTTATCATTTTTGAAATAAACGATTAACTCACGGCGTTGCTCTGAGTCTCGACCCAGGTTGAACACATAAGAGTAATGCCAGATTTCACTGTTAAACGCGTCTTTAGCCACCGGAGTGCCCAATACATATAAAACTTGCTCTTTTGTCATAGCGATTCTGAGCTTATCGACATCGGACTGCTCCAGGAAGTTACCCTGAGGGACGTTTATCCGGTATACCCAGCTGGAGCAAGCGGATAGCATGGTCGTCGCAAGAATAATACTAAGCCAAACAAAAAGGCGCTTTTTTAACTGCATGTATGTGTATCCTTATTTTTGGTTGTATGAATGATACAGAATGGATAAAGAAGGTAAAGTAGAATTATTGGTAAGTTTCGACCATTCGCAGTTAAAATAGTTCCATTCGATCTAAAGAGTAGTCACGGGCATGAGTAACGCACGGTCACCTTGGCACCTGTATGTAATTGAAAATAAATTTGGTCATTGGTATACCGGGATCACCAACGATGTCACAAAGCGCTTTTCAGCGCATGTTGCTGGTAAAGGTGCTAAAAGCTTACGAGGAAAGGGCCCGCTTAAACTAGTTTATACATTGGCTGTTGAAGACAAGCGTACAGCTGCCAGACTGGAATGGCAATTTAAACGGTTATCAAAGGCTCGCAAAATGGCTCTGGTTCAGGGGGCTGCCGACACTGATAATGCGGAAATAAAAGCATTAATATGTGCCGAAACCTGAGCTAATTTAGGTATGTCCACTTTGTCGAATTGATCCTTGTGAGTGTGATGAAAGGGATCTGTGCCAACTCCAAAGTAAGCAAAGGGGATACCGACCTTATGAAAAGCGTAATGGTCACTGGCTCTCAACCAGTCAACTCTTGGGGTATCGAGGCGATGTGACATGCGTGCTGTTGAGGTAAATACCAGAGCGCGGATCTCTTGATTAAATGCTTGCGTAATGGCTTGGGTATAAGCCTTTGC
The DNA here is from genome assembly GCF_056161105.1 of Pseudoalteromonas sp. AWH4_217. NCBI lineage: Bacteria > Pseudomonadati > Pseudomonadota > Gammaproteobacteria > Alteromonadales > Pseudoalteromonadaceae > Pseudoalteromonas > Pseudoalteromonas sp. AWH4_217. The sequence continues at coordinate 287,196 of NZ_JBSWYM010000005.1, forward strand.
TTGTTTTGAGGTCAGAACATACAGACGGTTTTTTCTATTCACTGCGAGCATGTCCAGGTTAACATTTAAAGCAACACGCTCGGGGCTAAGGGTTGCAGCAAAGAAGTGTGCCCCATACAAGCCTTTTTCTTCGGCATCGGTTGCGACAAAAATAATATCTCTGTGTCGTGTTTGTGGTATTAACTGGCGTGCTATATCCAGCATGACGACAACCCCTGACGCATTATCATTGGCACCTGGATAATAACGTGTCCCCTTACTACCCAAATGGTCGTAATGAGCGCTGATAACAATTGCAGGCTCACAGGAAGGGGTATTGCACGGTAAGGTTGCGACAACATTGTGCCCGTATCCCAGTTTTCCGAAGCCTTGGCGAAAGCGGAATGACTGGTAATAGACGTCTACGCCGGTTTCAGCAAAACGTGAATGTATGTAACGTGCACTTTTGTTAAATTCAGCATCGCCAGATTCCCGACCAGCGTGCGCCTTACTAGTAAGCGTCTTCAGATCGATCTCAAGCTCGCTGGCAGCCTGCGCAACTGAAGTAACACAACTCAACCAGAGAAGGCTAATTCTTAGCAGTTGCACTCAACCATTCCAGTTTGTTCCGGTAGCGCTTCTTGTCATGAGTAAAACTTGCGTGATTAAGAGCGCGATTCAAATATGTTCTGCTCAGCTCAAGCTCCCCCTGAATGTAATAAACCTTAGCTAACCCAAAGTAGCCTTCATGCAGGGAGTTAGACAATTTATTTGCGGTGCGATAGTGTTTCAGCGCTTTGTCATAGTCTTCATTTGCAAACGCCTCATCGCCAAGTGCTATCTGATAGTAAGGGTTGTCTTTACGCAGGGAATGGAGTTGAGCTCTGATATCCTTTGCCTGTTGTTGCCTGTCTGTAATTTCGTACAACAGCGCAAGATTACCCAGAGCTGTCTTATTTTCGTCATTGATCAGCAATGCCTGCTTATAAAGCGCTTCAGCCTGAGTCATGTGATCATTGATCCGAAATAGCACTGCTAAATTTCCCCATGCTGCGGAATAGAGGGGATCGATGTCGATGGCCGCCCTGAAATAGCTAAATGCTAAGTCCATCTCCTTGTTGATCATATGCATCGCGCCTTTGTTGCTGTAAAACATTGCGGTGATACGATCTTTGCTGATTTTTGAAGTTGAAAACTTTTGAGCACGGCTGTTGGGGTCAAAATCTATAATCACGCTTGCAGGCCGTGTATACACGACTTCGCGGTTATCACTGTTCTTCCTGGCACCTGAGTTATCCTGTGTAACCACCAAATTGACGTGGCCAGTCAGCAGACTATAACCTCTGGTTTGTGCCCAGTATTCAGGGATATGAACACGCTGGAACTGACCTTTGAAGCCCAGGTGCTCTGACAAGCTGTAGGCGAGAATAGAAAGCGACAGACAGTTTGCGTTCAGGTCGTAGAATGTTTCTGTTGCGCTGAGGTTCGCCCCGCGCATGTAAGACAAACTTGAGTCGCCATTTTCTACTAAAAACTGAAGTAACTGTTCAGCAACCTTAATATTGGAGCCATTGTGGCGAGCCAGATAGCGGTCCAAAGTCGCCCGAATGTTTGCATCCAATGCAAAAATAGCGTGCTGTGATTCAACTTCTCGCTGAGTGAAAGGAGCGTTGTCGAGCAGTAGCATTTCGACTTCAGGCTGAACCCGGGTTGATTGACACCCACCGAGCAGCAAAGCAGAGACGGTCAGAATAGGGCAAAGATAACGTCGTGCGAAGTGAGTGTAACAGGTCATAGGGAACATTCCTAAATTCTACAGCTTTCTTTTAGTGTAGCTATTTTGACCGGTTAAGGAAGCGAAAATTGTTACAATCCATTGCGAATAAACACAGATGGGAGCGCCTCTGCGGGTTAACATGGTCGTGTAGTGTAAGGTATCTAATTGGGGGGGCAGGGCGGCTACACGCGGTTAGCCACCCTGGTCAAGTTAGAAACTGGCGACCAGTTTGTCGAGTGCCTTGGCTGAATTGGCTAATTGCTGAATAGCTTGTTCTGTATCGAGTTGTTCACCCATCACGCCGTCACTGATCACGCTGATCTGCTCGATGCTGCGTCCAACATCTGCAACAACATTACTTTGCTGCTCCGTTGCAGTGGCTATCAGGGTCGTCATATCATTGATCTGATCCGCTGTTTCTGTGATGGTGTTCATTAATTTGACCGATGTCTGCATGTTATCAACACTTTGCTGCGCTTGCTCAGAAGATTGAGCAATTTGTGTCACGATTGAATCTGATGCAGCAGTCAGCTCCTGAATGGTTGCCTGAATTTCATCAGTTGACTGAGAAGTTCTGCTGGCGAGCGCCCGCACTTCATCGGCTACAACGGCAAAACCCCGGCCATGTTCACCTGCACGTGCTGACTCGATAGCAGCATTGAGCGCCAGTAAGTTGGTTTGCTCCGATATACCCCGAATTACGTCTAAAATACTGGCAATTGACTGAGTTTTGCTGGCCAATGTAGCCACCTGATCTGCCATTTGCTGAATATCCAGAGCGAGCTGATGCAGGGTCGTCTGACTTTGCTGTACACAGCTATGGCTGTGTTTCGTATGCTCGCGGCTTTCGTCGGTAAGTTTTGCGGTATTGTTAGCACTTCCGGCTATTTCCTGCACGGTGGCAGCCATCTGATTTATGGCTGCAGCTACAGATAAAGTCTGGGATTTTTGTTCATCCAGTGACGATGAGTTTTTCTTCGCCTGAGCAAATACATGCTCACTGGCAACACGTATATCATGACTTTCTTTTGCGACATTACAAATTGCGGCTTCAATTTTTTCGATAAACTGATTAAAGCCCTGACCCAGCGCTTGTAATTCTGGCTGCTCTGCATTAGGAACGCGATAATTCAGTTTTGCGTCGCCGCTGCCCAGTTGGCGGAACACGTCGGCCATTTTGAGTAACGGTGCACTGAGGTTACGTGCCATAAGCATGCTGGCAATACATACCACTATCACCACGATCAGTGCCCAGAAGATAATTTGCCATTGTAACGAAGACACCTGAGCAAATACCTCAGCTTTGGGTACCTGTGCAATGACCAAAAGCTCAGTACCCTCGATAGGGCTGGCTGCGACCAGGGAAGAGACGCCATCAGCGTCTAGATCAAGTACCACAAAATCCCGGCTATTACGCAACTGCCCGGCAGCTTGTGTGCCGTAAAGATCTGCAAGTTTTGTTTTGGCAACCTTGCTGGCATCGGGGTGAAGCTGGACAACACCTTGAGATTTTTCAACAACGAATACAAATCCGCTCTGCTCAATTTTCATATTGGCCAACATGGTTTGCATCGCATCGATACTTTTTGCCAGCCCGGCCAAGCCAATACCATTGGTTTGCTGATGATTGACGAACATTTTCACATCACCAGGTGCTTCCTGATAGATGCTGATGGAGTATTCTTCGCTACTTTGGGTAAACTGGAAAAACCAACCATCTTGTTGTTGATTGAGCACCCGCAAGAATCCGTTCTGATTCCAGTATTGTCGCGTCTCCCTGTTGGCCCAGGAAGCGGTGACCAGTGCGTATTGATTTTGCACGCGGGCCAACTCCCTGAGCAGTACCTGCTCATTTAGCTGGCCTTTGTTGACCGAATCAAGCAAAAACTGATTGCTTGAAAGTTGCTTTGCTGCACTCTTAAGCTGGCCAATTTGTTGGCTAATCGACTTGTTGATGCTCTCAACCTTGCTGGGTAGCTCTGATCCCAGCATGCGGGTTTCGATCATAGACTTGGCCTGATAGGTAGAAATAAAGCCGATCAGACAAGCGACAACAACCGCGATTAAACTGCCCAGCAGAGTAATTCGTTGTGTAATTGTTAAACCAGTGTTATGCATTAAACTTACTACTTTTTGATCCCGTGACTCATAATTTTAGCATGGTCAATAATTAACACCTATAGGTATAAAGTCGCTGTCATAATACTGTCATATTTTGGAGGGCAAAAAAGCCCACTGCATAGCAGGTGGGCCTTGGTTTCTAACAAGCGAACTAAAATGGCAAATTTGCTTGGTTAACAACTTTTAATCTTATTAAAGTTGTTAATATTTAATGGTTTAGATTATTTTCTTCATGGCGGACATATAACCACGCAAAGTATTGCCAACTATTTCAACCGGGTGATTTCGGATGGCATCGTTTACGCTTATCAGTGCCTGATTGTCTACCTCATTTGAGCTTTGTGACAACCCTTTACCAATAACGTCTGTACCGATTTTCTCCATAAACGGCTTGAGTAATGGCAAACAGGCGTGGTTGTACAAGTAGCAACCGTATTCCGCTGTATCTGAAATGGTGCGGTTCATTTCGAAAAGCTTTTTGCGGGCAATAGTGTTGGCAATCAATGGCGTTTCATGCAAAGACTCATAGTAAGCAGACTCTTCGATAATGCCAGCGGCAGTCATGGTTTCAAACGCCAGTTCTACACCTGCTTTGACCATAGCAACCATTAAGATGCCATTGTCAAAAAATTCCTGCTCTGCAATTTCTTGCTCACAATTGGCCTGTTTTTCAAACGCTGTTTCTGCGGTTTCAGCACGCCAGCTCAGCAGCTTGGCATCGTCTTCATGCCAGTCTGCCATCATCCCCTGAGAAAACTCACCACTGATAATGTCATCCATATGCTTGTTGTACAGCGGACGCATAATGGTTTTGAGCTCTTCGCTCAGTGTAAATGCTTTGATTTTGGCCGGGTTCGACAGGCGATCCATCATGTTGGTAATGCCACCATGCTTGAGTGCTTCGGTGATCACTTCCCAGCCGTACTGGATGAGTTTTGAGGCATAACCGGGCTCAATACCCTGCTCGACCATTTTGTCGTAGCACAGCAAAGAACCAGTTTGCAGCATGCCACACAAAATGGTCTGTTCGCCCATCAAATCAGACTTCACTTCAGCAATGAAGGATGAATGTAGTACTCCTGCGCGGTGTCCGCCTGTGCCTGCTGCATAGGCTTTTGCCTGAGCGAGACCATGCCCCTGTGGATCATTTTCAGGGTGAACAGCGATAAGCGTTGGCACACCAAAGCCCCGCTTATATTCTTCACGTACTTCGGTACCCGGGCACTTAGGCGCGACCATGATGACGGTGATATCATCACGGATCTGCATCCCTTCTTCGACAATATTGAAGCCGTGTGAATATGCCAGTGTGGCACCTTGCTTCATTAGCGGCATGACCGCTTCAACAACCGCTGAGTGTTGCTTGTCGGGTGTCAGGTTCAGTACCAGATCAGCCTGTGGGATCAGTGTTTCATAGGTACCGACCTCAAAGCCATTGTCACTGGCGTTTAGGAATGACTGACGCTTTTCATCTATAGCTGACTGACGTAGCGCATAGCTTACATTCAGACCTGAATCACGTAAGTTGAGGCCCTGATTGAGACCTTGAGCACCACACCCAACAATTACCAGCTTTTTACCAAGCAGAACGTTCACGCCGTCCTCAAACTCTTTAGGGTCCATAAAGTGGCATTGAGCCAGTTGGGCAAGTTGCTCGCGTAGTGGCAGTGAATTGAAATAGTTCGCCATGATTTGTCCTGTTTGATTCTTCTGGAATAAAGTATAGGGTCTAGCCTAGTAGTAAGTTTAAGTTGCGTAAAATGATATATTTAAACTATTGTATTTCACATAATGAAACACACTGAGCGTCACCAACATGGACCATAAACAGTTAAAGTATTTCCTCGCACTGGCGGATACCTTACATTTTTCTCGGGCGAGCGAACGTTGCTACATTAGCCCACCAACGCTAAGCCGCCAGATTAAGCAATTAGAGGAGGAGGTTGGGGCGCCTTTGTTTATTCGTGACAATCGCAGTGTCGCACTGACCCCGCAAGGGCAGGCATTCATTCAATATGCACAAGCCACGTTAACAAGTTGGCGTCAGTTTAAGAGCGAATGTCTGGATGAGGACAAGCCACTGAGTGGGGAGCTGAGCCTGTTTTGCTCGGTAACCGCGTCGTACAGCTTTATTTATGATTTGTTTGCGCGTTATCGTCAGGATTTTCCGCAGGTTGAACTGAACTTACTGACTGGTGACCCGGCAAACTCCATTGCACAGGTGCAAGGAGAAGTCGTTGATGTGGCGGTCGCAGTAAGGCCACGTACTCTTCCCCAGGGGCTCGAATACCTGAGTATAGGTCGTTCCAGGTTGTTGTTTATAGCCCCAACGATGAAGTGCCCGCTGAGTGAATTGATCGAGCATCATCGGGGGGAATTGCCCTGGGAACAGGTGCCTTTCATTGTGCCAGAGCACGGTGTATTGAAAGAACGCTTGGATGTATTTTTCAAGAAAAAAGTACTGCAGCCAAAAATCTATGCGCATGTTTCTGGACATGAGGCTATGGTGGCGTTGACCAGTCTGGGTTTTGGCGTTGCCTATGTACCTGAGGTTGTGCTTGAGCAAAGCCCGTTCAGAAATCAGGTTCAGACATTGGGCTTACAAAGTGAAGAAATTGAAATCGGTCTGGTGTGCAAAAAGAAACGCCTGCAGGACCCGGTCGTGAGTGCCTTGTTTCGTGTTGCTGAGCGTTTGTTTGCTGCGTAAAGCGTTTGTTCAGCTAACGTCACTAGACTAACCCTCACACATAGTTCGAACGAGGCTTTTTCGTGTCAACGGTATTAATCGCACAAGATGAAAAAGGACACAGCATCGCGCCTTTCGAGGCACTACAACAGCATGGTTACACCATGCGGTTCATCAACATCCATGACGCAACCAGACAGGGTTATGCTATTCAGCAGGTAGACAGTATTGTGATTGGCCAGGCTCTGGCAACCAGTGCGCAATACGACACTATTAACGTGCTCAAAACGTGTTTCGACGCCCCCCTGATAGTGTCTCTTGATGAAGACAATGAGGATTTGCAAAGCCTCATGCTGGAGTTGGGCGCGGACGACGTGATCCCCTGTATGGCTAAACCCCGGCTCTGGCGCGCTCGTCTGGACGCGCTGGCTCGTAAGCATCCGGCCATCTCGGTACCTTATGCAGACACACCGCATGAACTCCACTTTGGAGAACTTTACTTAAACTTTAATGAGCGGAGTGTGTCACTGGCGCAACGGCCGGTTAATTTAACCAGCCATGAATTCGAGTTGTTGTGGTTGCTGGCTTCGAGAGCACCGGAAGTGGTCAGTCGAGAGGATATCTACAAAAAGGTTGTCGGACAGCACTATCAGGCAAATAGCCGGACAGTGGATGTACGCGTGTCATGTCTGCGCAGAAAGTTGGGTGATACAGCCGTCGGTGCAGAAAAAATTAAGACTGTTTGGCGTAAAGGTTACCTTTTTGTAAAGGAAGCGTGGTCCACCCTAAATTAAAGTCATACTTTGACGAAACTTCCATGTCGGATAGTTCCAATTATTCGAACTATCCATTCGTTCTCGATTGTACATACGTCATAAATCGCCCCACACTTTTTTACCATACCATCAATAATAAGTTTTACTTATCAGTGGCTTATTTTTGATCTTGTTTGCGCGTCCAATACCCTTGTGTATTTTTAAGTAAAAAAGATCGCATGTTTCTTGATCTAAATCGTGCATTTAGCAACGTAAATAGAATTGATTGCTATTTAAAGCGGTGTATACTTAACGCGACTAAGAATAATTTTTAACATTGCTTTATTAAGGAATGCTCAATGATTTTTAAAAAATCTCTGCTTGCTACTTCTATACTCGTTGCTACTTTGGGTCTGACTGCCTGTGGTGGTTCAAGCTCCAATGACAACAATACTCAGACGCCTGATCCAAAGACAAACGAAGCGCCTACAGCACTGACGCTAAAAAGCCAGGATTCTGACGCAACTGAAGTGACTGTAACTGAAAACATGGTGGCGATTGAGATTGGCACCTTGGTTGTTACAGACGGTGACGATGACAGCCACACTTTCACCGTGTCTGACGAGCGTTTTGAAGTTGCAAATGGCGTTTTGAAATTAAAAGCCGGTGAGCACCTGAACTATGAACTGGAGCAGGAAGTTAAATTAACTGTCACCGTAAAAGACAGTGCTGATAATGAGCAAAGCTTTGAGATCGTATTCAAAGTACTGGATGAGATGGACTATGACTTCATTAGTCGTTTCGAAGAAGGGCAATCCAGTGTTGCTTACTCAGGGCAGATTGCGCGCCATGTGTTGATTAAAGAGTTGTTTAACTATATCGGTAGTGCTCAATTTGTTACCGATGCGAAAGATACGAACGCAACAAAAGAAACCTTGTTAACTGCGATAAATAACTTCTACGCTATTTCTGAAGAACAATATAGCAACGTTTGGGGTGAGCGTGACCTGACAATCGTCACTGATCCTGCTGCGCAAACTAAACTGACTGAGATTTCTTCATCGCACAAAGACCTCACTGGTAAAATTGCTGGTAACGATGCAAAAGGCCAGTATAAAGACTGGACCGAAGATGGTAGCTTCGCAGGCTGGACTGCAATTGCAGCCGACGGCAAAACACCTATTCCTGAGCTGTTCGTAAAGCAGTTATTTGACCAGCTGGCTGAACGTGCACTGGCTGAGGCTCCGCTAGACCCTAGTGGCAACGAGATCGATACTATCTACGTTGCTGAAAATGGTGTTGATCTTAACCAGTTAATTCAGAAGTTCCTCTACGGTGCAGTGGCGTTTTCACAAGCAGCTGATGATTACCTGGATTACGACACAGAAGGCAAAGGCCTGATGACTGACAACACTGCAGCAGTTGAAGGTAAAGCATATACTAACCTTGAGCATCAGTGGGATGAAGGTTTCGGTTATTTTGGTGCAGCACGTAACTACATGAGCTACACGGATGACGAAATTGCGGGTAAAGGCGGCCGAGATGCTTTCAAAGCAGGTTACAACGATGCAAATGCTGACGGTACAATTGACTTCAATTCAGAGTATAACTTTGGCAATTCTACCAATGCAGCTAAACGTGACCGTGGTACTGTAAACAATACAAATCCAACAGACCTGAGCAAAGAGGCTTTTGAGGCTTTCTACAACGGTCGTAAGCTGATTAACTCGACAGAAGGTGCGCTAAGCGAAACGCAAATGGAGACCCTGAAAGGTCACGCCAAAGACGCATTGCTGGCATGGGAAAAAGCCATTGCTGCGACGGTTGTTCACTACATCAATGACACCCAAAAAGATTTAGATTTGCTGGCAGCAGAATTGGCCGGTACAGCTGAGGAAGAGTACACTGCTTCTGACTTTGCTACGCTGGCTAAGCACTGGTCAGAAATGAAAGGTTTTGCACTAAACTTCCAGTTTAATCGTTTCTCACCTTTCTATGCAGAAGGTAACGTGGGTAAGTTTGAACAAATGCACGCTCTGATGGGGACTCAGCCTGCGATTACCGCAGATGCCATCGCAGCTTATAAAGCAGATCTGCAAGCCGCTCGTGACATCCTTGAGGAAGTCTACGGCTTTGATGCAGAGAACGTTGCCAACTGGTAAGTTATTAACGATTCTTTGAACTGTCAAAAGGTTAGCAAGTTTTGCTAGCCTTTTGCGTATCTAGACTATTCATTTGAGGCACATAATGAGAATACACTCCAGACCTATTTTATTGGCAGTGGCCATTGGTTTGGCATTAAGCGGGTGTGGCGAAAGTACGTCCAGCTCTGCCGGTCCTGGCTATAAACAAGCGAATCCGAACGATAACCAAGATACCGGTAACGATAACCAGGACTCATCCAATGGCGGCTCTGAAACACCAGATTCAGGTCAGGATAGCAACCAGGGCACTTTCAGCCAGAAAAAGTTAATTGCAAACCTGACTGACAATGTGTTTACCCCGACTTTCCAGCAATTTGCCAACAAAGCGAGCACACAGCCTGACATAGTTAAAGCGTACTGTGATTTAGAAACTGCGTTTGATCCGACACTGGGGGATGAGGCAGCAAAAGCGGCACGGGATGAAGCACTGCTTACGGCACAGAATAGCTGGAAAGAGACGATGGTGAGCTGGCAACATGCCGAGCTGATGATTGTGGGCCCTTTGTTGGCCGATGATAAGGCTCTTCGTAAAGACATTTATTCGTGGCCAGATACCAACTACTGTAATGTTGATCAGGATGTGGCTTACTTTGCGCAGGGCAATATTAATGGTGTGCCCTACGATATCAGCAAGCGCAGTGATAAACGTCGTGGTTTAGATGCAATGGAGTATTTACTCTTTAACAGTAATCTAGACCACAGTTGTTCAGCTGCAGCAGCAGGAGATATTTTGGCGCAGTGGAACACTCAGGATGAACAGCTACGTCGTTCGATGCGTTGTCAATATGCCGTTGAAGTATCAAAAGATCTCAAAGAAACCGCAGAGCGCTTGATGTTTGAGTGGGCGGGTGATCAAGGCTATGCGGCTAAATTGAAAAATGCCGGTGAATCGGGCAGTGAATTTGATACTGTTACTCAGGCTGTGAATCGTATTTCTGACGCACTGTTCTACATGACTGAAGAACTAAAGGATTACAAATTGGCCACTCCGTTGGGCCTGTTTGCCAACCAGTGTGGTACTGAGGTGTGTCCTGAGGCAGTTGAGTCACGTTATGCTAAGCACTCTATCGAAAACATTCAGGCTAATATTGCTGCATTTGAGCAGATCTTTCTTGGACAGGGTACGGACAGTGCAGATACAACGGGTTTTGATGACTTTCTGGACAATCAATCTGCCAGTCAAACCAAAGACGTTATGATCCAGGGTATCGCAAATGCGAAAGCCGCGACTGCAGCACTGAGTGATAACTTGCAGCAAGCGTTGAATGAAGACGCTGCGGGTGTGACAAATACACACGCAAAGGTTAAAGACGTCACTGATCAGCTTAAAAATGATTTCATCCAAAAGCTGGCTCTGGAACTTCCAAAAACATCGGCAGGTGACAATGACTAAAGGACCCATGATGAAAAGAACTGTGTTGGCCGTGGCTGTGGCGCTGGCTGCACCTCAGGCACTGGCAAATGATGACGCAAAAAATGACGACATGGAACACATTCAGATCCTGAGCCATTACGATAAGCTTCGCACTGAAGCAGGCTCTGCGACCTTGCTAAGTGAAGAGCAGTTAGCAGAATTTGAATACGATGACATTCACCGTATCTTGTCATCGGTGCCGGGTGTTAATATCCGTGAGGAAGATGGCTATGGCCTGCGCCCAAACATCGGCTTTCGCGGAGTAACACCTGAACGAAGCAAAAAAATCACCATCATGGAAGACGGGGTGTTGATTGGTCCGGCACCATATTCAGCCCCCGCAGCTTATTATTTCCCAGTCACAACCCGCATGACAGCCGTTGAAGTATTCAAAGGTCCGGCCGCTATTAAACATGGCCCTCAGTCGGTTGCGGGTGCACTGAACCTGGTGACCCGTGCGGTGCCAGAGTTTTCAGAAGGGGCCATTGATCTGGCAACGGGCAGTGATGGTTATACCAAAGCACACGCGTATTTTGGCTCAGTGGTCAATAATGTTGGCTTCTTACTCGAAGGCGTAAATCTGCAAGCGGACGGGTTTAAAGACCTGGATGGTGGGGCAGACACTGGATTTGAGAAAAATGATTTACTGGCCAAGTTTAACTATAAGATGCAGCAAGGTGAGTTTGAGCACACGTTTGGGCTGAAACTCAGTTACGCGGATGAGTTGTCGAACGAAACCTATCTGGGTCTGACTGATGCGGATTTTGACGCCACCCCTTATCGTCGTTACGCTGCGTCTCAGCCTGACAATATGGACACCAAACACAGTCAGGTGATGTTTTTACACCACCTTAAATATCAGGACGTTAGTCTGACTTCGCGTGTGTATCGTAACGACTATGAACGTGCCTGGCTTAAGCTAAATGGCCTGACGAACACTGACGCGACTTTGCCAGAGATACTGGCAAATCCGGAAGATGAAAAGTATCAGCGCCTGTATCAGGTGCTCAGTGGTACAGAAGATTCTATCCCGTTCAGTGGGCGGCCGAACTTTCTGACTATGGGTACCAATGACCGTGAGTATTTCTCTCAGGGCATTCAGGTTGATGGCTCTGCCAAGTTTAATCTCGCTGGCTATGAGAATACCTTGTCGTTTGGCGTGCGCTTTCATGAAGACGAGATTGAGCGTAAACATTTCACTGAAACCTACGGCATGAAAGATGGCAGTGCGTTTAATCTGGGGCTGGACAAAGTCTATACCGATCAAAACACCGAAAATACCAAGGCCTGGTCTGTTTATGTCGAGGACAAAGTGACGATTGATGCGCTGACGCTTGGCTTGGGTATTCGTGGTGAACTCATGGACATGGCCTACCAGAATACGGTGGATGCGGATGACTGGCAGAACAAAACGACACGTATCTGGCTGCCAGGTATGAGTGGTTTTTATCAGCTATCTGAAGACTCAGGCATTCTGTTCGGTGTACACCAAGGGTTTTCGCCTGCTTCGCCGCAGCAATCGGTTGATATTGAAATTGAGAAAAGCACGAACTATGAATTTGGTGGTCGCTTTAACGATGGCGTGACTCAGCTGGAGGTGGTTAGCTTCTTCAATGACTACAGCAACCTGAAAGAAAGTTGTGGTCAGTCTAACTGTGGGGCACTGGAAGTTGGCAAGGAGTTTAATGGTGGCGAGGCGCACGTATATGGACTGGAAGCTCAGTTTAGCCAGCGTTATCCGTTGAACCTGCAAATTGACATCCCTTATGGCTTTGTTTACACCTATACCAAAGGGGAATTCAAAAATGACAGGTACACCAATTTCGCACAATGGGGCCATGTAAAAAGCGGCGATGAACTCCCGTATTTACCTGAGCATCAGGCCAGCTTTAATATAGGTGTTTCTGCCCCTGACTGGCGTGTATCTTTGGCGGTGAAGTACGTTGGCTCTATGTCAGAAGCTGCAGGTCGCAGTTGGGACAGCAGCACAGATCCCAATGCACCCACTGGCAGCTATGATCTGGTACTAGAGGGCAAAGAAGTGTCTGCGATTACAACCATTGACTTGTCAGCTGTCTATGAATTGGGCAAATACGGTCAGGTGTATGCTAAGGTTGATAACCTGCTGGATGAGACTAAGATCGTGAGTCGCCGCCCTTATGGCGCGCGCCCGGGCAAGCCTCGTCAATTTACACTGGGTTATAAATATTCGTTCTGAACCGTGTAATCCAATCACAAGTGCGTAGCTAGCTGCGCATTTGTTGAAATTTAGTATACTTACAGGGCCGCTAATCAGTGGCCTTTTTTAAAGGAGTCTGTCCATTTTATGATCGAAACGCTCTGGCAAAGCCTGTCCTCTTTGCCCGGTTATTTACTGGATGCGAATAAACGAATCTATTGGCTGTATCTTCTCAGTGCCGTCGCGATGGCGGGTCTGGTATACAGTAAACTACATGGCCCGCGTTCGCTCAAAGGGTTCATAGGGTTTTTGTTCCCGCGTGACGTCTGGCTATCTGACAGTGCAAAACTGGATTACGGATTGTTTATTGCCAACAAATTAATAAAAGCACTCACCTTTGCTCCCATCGTATTGACTATGGTGCCTGTTGCCATTGCAATTTCTGATGGTCTCGAGTGGTTGTTTGGCGCACCGCTGCATCTAGCCTGGGATGATTCGGTGGTGATTTTTTTGTTCACGCTGATGCTGTTTCTGGTGGATGACTTTACCCGGTATCTGTTACACCTTGCGCTACACAAGATTCCGTTCCTGTGGGAGTTCCACAAAGTACACCACTCAGCAAAAGTGCTGACTCCATTTACTATCTATCGCTCACATCCGGTAGAGAGCTACTTGTACGCTTGTCGTATGGCTTTAACGCAAGGTTTTGTCGTGGGGTTAGGGTATTTCTTGTTTGGTACGGCGTTGAGCATGTTCGATATTCTTGGGGCCAATGCCTTCGTTTTCTTATTTAATATTTTTGGCTCAAATTTACGTCATTCACATATCTGGTTTAGCTGGGGAGACAGGGTAGAAAACTGGTTTATCAGTCCGGCACAGCATCAAATTCATCACAGTGCTGATCCAGCCCATTTTGATACCAATCTGGGCTCTGCATTAGCAATATGGGACAGGCTGGGCCGTTCTTTGATCCGTGCGTCGCAAGTCGAGAAAATTGAAATCGGAGTTGGTCGTTATGATGCCGGACATGACAGTTTAGTTGCCATTTACCTTAAACCACTCAGAGAAGCTGCGCGGTGTTTGTTACCTAAGCGGATCAGTGCTGTTTTAAAGAGAGAGAAATAGGCTGGCGACGGGCATTGCCAGCCTATGAGGGAGAGTAGGCTCCCATAAAACTGTATCTTAATGCACCTGACCTTGTGCGGTGCGATAGAAACCCAGTGCATTCAGCTGCTCAACGATTGCCGGGTCATCAAGTCTGTCTGGCGTATCCTGCTCACGTAAAAAATGCTCCTTAGGAACAGAATGCATATCCAACATCTTTTGGAAAAGGATGTCCCTAATTGTCAACGCTGTCATTCCTGAATCTTGAATAGCATCCAGCTGTGCTTGCAATTTTGCGAGCGGGCCTGCATTTTTATCATCCACCGCTGCAGGAAAGTAAGAAGCTGATTTATTTTTTAACATGCTTGCCCTCTCGAATATTAGAGTCCCCACTCAATGTTCCTGATTGAGGGGTATAAGTATCAGATTTAAATTGAGAAAATTGATTAGTGCAACTAACCTACTGAAGCCAGTTTACTTCGAATTGAGGGGCAATTACCAACGATGATGTAAAGCTTTGTAAATCGTATAGTTACAAAGATGCCATGATTGTGTGCCTGATATTTAGACGTCTAGATGTAAGTGTATGATGCGGAATTAGAAATAATTCTCAGTACCCCTATTGATACTGAGAATTATTTTGCAGGCTATGAAAATAATTTTTCTTTAACGTGTTCGGCAAAGCCGCTACCCGCTTCTAAATAGAAGTTATAGGTAGAGTGTACGCCCAAATCTTCCAGCTCTTTTTGTTGATCTGGATAGTTTGCGATGGCGGTGACCTGACCTGAGAAGCCAGACGCTTTGAGTTGCTCCAGGGCATAGATATTTTGCATATGCTTAGGCATAGCCAGCATAACCATATCGACATTGGAGTGGTTTACCCGTTGCCAGAAGTCAGGGTCAGTCGCATCCGCAAGCAGTACCCGGCGCTCAAGACTAATGTGCTTTTCCACCACCTCTGGTTTGATATCGACGCCCGCAACGGCACCTGGGTGAGAGGCATGAATGGTCTCATAGGCACCGGTACCAATTCTGCCCATACCAAATATCACGATCCGTGTGTCTGTCAGATTAACAGGCAGCTCTTCTTCAAGTCGTTTATCACTTTCAAACTTGACGAGCAACGGCTCAAGCTTAACGTATATTTCGTTGGCTTTTTTATTCAAGGGGGTAGCCAGTACAAAAGTGACTGACACAGCCAGTGCAACCACGGCAAGCCAGTCAGCGGTGATCATGCCACTGCTGGCAGCAACCGCACAGACGATCAGGCCAAACTCACTGTAATTGGACAAGGTAAATGCACTAAGCAGTGATGTCCGTGCACGTAGTCTGAACATGTTGGTGTAGAGGTAGTAAATGAAGACTTTCACAGGCAGTACAATTGCAAGTAATACGGCAATAAGCACGGCTTCGAGAGAGATATTGGCGTTGAGGCCAATGTTAAGGAAAAAGCCAACCAATAAGATATCTTTGACGTTGAGCAGTGCTTTAGACAGTTCACCCGCTTTTTTATGTGGCGCAAATATCATTCCGATGATCAGGGCGCCCAAATCACCTTTCAGACCCGCCAACTCGAATCCGTGGTAGCCAAGTACCAGGGCAAAGAAAAAACCGAACAATGGCAGAAGTTCGCCATGTTTAGAACGGTTAAGTATCCAGAACAGCAACGGTCGCAAGAGTGGTAAACCAACCAGCAAGGCAAGTGCCCATAAGTTAGGCGATTTGCCAGTGCTGATGGCGAGGAAGATCACAGCAAATATATCCTGCATAACCAGGATCCCGATGGAAATTTTACCATGCAGGCTGGCCATCTCTCCTCGTTCTTCCAGCACTTTAACCGCAAATACGGTGCTGGAAAAACTAAAAGCAAAACCAACCAGGCAGGCACTTTGCCAGGACAAATCGACAAATAACGGCAAGCCAAATGCGCCCAACATCAGTAATAAAGAGGCAAAAAAAGCAATGCTGGTGATCAGGTGCAAGCTGGCAGGTGCCCACACCTGGGGCTTAACCAGATTGGATACTTTCAGTTTTAAGCCAATACTGAATAACAGTAGAGTGACACCCAAATCAGCCAGTTGGGTGAGTAAGTCGGTACTGCTGTGCCCCAACAGGTTGAGCACAAAGCCCGCCAACAAAAAGCCAATTAATGGTGGGAGTTTAAGTTGATAGACGGAAAAGCCACAGGCAAAGGCAACGGCGAAGTACAGTAATTCCATAGTGATTCAGTCAAGTCGAAGGTGCTAGCAGTGTAACAAAACAAACTGATTTATAAATGAAAAATTAGCACATTGAGTAACTAATAAAAGCCTCAAAGGGACCGTTTGAGGATTTGATGTCAACTATTTATATGATAGCTATAAATTTTCGCTGACAAACCTGAAAAAATGTGGTTAAGATGCGGATAAGGGGACATCCTCGAGAGGAGATAAGATGTTTAAAAAGCTCTTGGCATCCGTAGGTATTGGTGCCGCAAAAGTAGATACAATTTTAGAAACAGAACATTTGCATCCAGGTCAAAAATTCCAGGCGCAGATAGTTGTGTTGGGTGGTGATGTAGAGCAAGAAGTGAGTGGCCTAGAGCTGGCTTTGATGACAAAAGTGAAGGTTGAAGGTGACAGTGGCGAGTATTATGCCAATCAGGTAATCGAGAAATGGCGTGTTGGTAGTAAGTTCACAATTGCGCCGGGCGAGAAGAAGGTGATCCCATTTGAGGCCCGTTTGCACTCTGAAACCCCGATTACCGAAATTAATGCACCATATAATCACAGCTATGTATGGCTGGAAACGGGGCTGGACATTGATTTGGCCATGGACCCAAGCGACAAAGATCTGCTACATGTCTATCCTAATGAAGCCGTCAAGAATTGTCTGATGGCGATGGATAAACTTGGTTTTAGAATGGTGAAGGCGGATGTTGAACGAGGCTACCTCAAGGCGTCTAACTTTCAGTCTGTTTCTGGGTGTTATCAGGAAATAGAATATCGTCCGGCTAACACCTCTTTGTTTGGTCTTCAGGAGGTCGAACTATCTTTTGTCCCTGAAGCACATCGAACGCATGTACTGATTGAGCTGGACAGGGCGTTTCGCGGCGATGGCTATGTTGATTTGACTATTGAGCATGACCAAGTGAACTTATCGCAGTTATGTGACCAACTGGAAAGGCTATTCGCCTAAACCATTATTACGCCTCGCCAGGGGCGTTCCTTTTCAAGTGATAAATCCATGCAAGTTAAAACCTTTTACGAACTTTCTCACGACGAGCTGTTTAGTATCTTTCAGACTCGTATTGCTGTGTTTGTTGTAGAGCAAGCCTGCGCTTATCAGGAAATTGACGAAACAGATAAAAAGTCAGACACCTTACATGTTTTTTTAATTGAGGAAGGTGAGTTACAGGCTTATGCCAGGTGCTACAAATCAGCGTCGGATTGCAGTGCAATTGGCCGTGTTCTGGTTTCACAAAACTGTCGCGGTAAGGGTATAGCGCAGGCTCTGATGGACCGGGCAATAGAAGTTTGTCGTACACATTACGGCTTGCAACCCATACATATCTCGGCGCAAACTTATCTGACTCAATTTTACCAGTCTTTAGGGTTTGAAATATGTAGTCAGGCTTATCTGGAGGACGGTATTGAACACATAGATATGGTACTTTCTTAAGATATGAAACGGCGCATAGATGTGAAGGTAACCCTGCACTTGCATCTGTGCACCGTCAAAGTCGATTAAGTCTTTGAGAACTAAAGTTGCTTCAACGCCTCAATCGCGCCCTGATAATCAGGTTCACTGGCCAGATTGCTAACAAGCTGCTTGTATACTACCTTATGATTTTTGTCCAGTACCAGCACCGCTCGACTCAGCAGGCCCATATCCTTAATGTAGAGGCCATATTTGGCACCGAAATCGCGCCAGACAGAATCTGACAGTGTGTCAATCTGATCAATGTTCTCTGTTTTACAAAAGCGCTTTTGAGCGAAGGGCAGGTCCGCGCTGATAGTAAGCATTGCGACATCGGAAAATTCCTTGGCCACTTTTTCATTAAAATACTTAGTCTGCAAAGAGCAGATCCCAGTATCCAGACTCGGCACAACGCTAATCAAAACGGGTTTACCCACGTAATTGGCTAATGTAACTGGCACAAAGCTGCCATCAACAACTTTGAAATCGGGGGCTGAGTCGCCTACCTTGACGCCTTGGCCTAATAGAGTGACAGGCTTACCCTGTGCACTGACTTTTCCTGCATCAACCTGGTTTTCTTGCAGTTCGCTGGCATAGACTGGGTTGGTCAACGTCAACAGTGATGCTGTAAGCAAGGATATGATTCGCATAACGTATTCCCTTTTTAATTTTTCGCAATTCCCGTCAGTGTATTATACTGGAATTATATAACCAACCTTTGCAGTAAATTGGATTGTAAATCGGTTAAGCTTTGATTACCATGTAAATCCTAAAATGCTGCTATGTCATAACTATAAATAGAAAATTCTCGGCTTCTTACAACTATTTAGCCGGAAATGCGAAGAGAGCTTTTATGTCAACACCTGTCCTGATATGCGATGATTCTAAATTGGCACGCCGGCAACTGGCGCGATCATTGCCAGACGACTGGGATATTAAAGTAGAATTTGCAGAGCATGGCCTGGATTGCATTGAAAAAATTAAAGCGGTCTCACCCGAGATTCTCTTTTTAGATTTAAATATGCCTCACATGGATGGATATGAGGTATTGCAAGCAATAAACGAACAAGGATTGAATGTTTTGACAGTTGTCGTTTCTGGAGATATCCAGCCAAATGCGCATCAAAGAGTAATAGAATTAGGTGCGATCGATTTTATACGTAAACCCTGTGATGCTGCAAAGCTAGAAGAAATCATTACGCATCATGGGATCAAAGACAAGGCCATTCGTGCCAATCTGGTGCATAAGCTCGGTGAGCAACTTGAGCCTGAGATCCGAGATATTTATCAGGAAATTACGAACGTAGCGATGGGGCAGGCAGGTGACTTGCTCGCTCGGTTACTTAATGTATTCGTTGAATTACCTATTCCGAATGTAAACGTGCTCGAGGTCAATGAGCTGCACATGGCGTTGCAAGCGATTGATGCGAGTGCCACGACGTCGGGTGTATGTCAGGGGTTTATTGGAGGTGGAGTATCGGGAGAAGCCTTGCTTCTACTCAACGACTCCAGCTTCAAGGAAATTGCATCATTGATGAGCTATACGGGTGAACTCAATCAAAAAGTTGAACTTGAGCTGCTTATGGACATTAGTAATATCCTGATTGGTGCTATCCTAACGGGTTTATCAAAGCAGTTAGACATGCCATTTAGCCAGGGGCACCCGGTCGTGCTAGGACAACATTGTGAAGTCTCTGAGCTCGTTAAGGCGAACAAAGACCGCTGGCAACGTACACTAGCGATAGAAATAAGTTACGGAATTGAAGACCACGACATCAACTGCGATTTAATGTTGTTGTTTACTGAAGACTCACTTAAAACACTCAAATATAAAGTTGAGTACCTGTTAGAAGATTAGAATTATGCCAGCATCTGATTTTGACATGAATGAGATCCATTGGTTAATGGATATGTTTAACACAGTTGATGTCGGCCTGGTCGTTTTGGACAGGAACTATCGAGTGTGTGTCTGGAACGGGTTTATGGAAAACCACTCAGGTCTGTTGCCAAGTGCAGTAAAAGACAAAGATGTTTTTGACTTGTTTCCCAGCATTGATGAGGCCTGGTTTAAAAGCAAATCAGAACCTGTATTTGTACTCAAAAACCGGTCTTTCACTATTTGGGAACAGCAGCCCTATATTTTTCGCTTTAAAAATTATCGGCCTATCACAGGAAAGGCTGATTATATGTACCAGAATGCAACCTTTATCCCACTGACGACTGTAACAGGTGAAGTAGCCCACATTTGTGTGATTATTTACGATGTGACAGATGAGGCAATGAACAAGCTTGAGCTTGAAAAGGTGAATAAAACGCTGGAAAAAATGAGTCGCACAGATAGCCTCACTAAGCTTGCGAATCGTGGTTATTGGGAGCAAAGCCTAAGAACAGAGTTCAAGCGTTTACAGCGAAGCCACGGTAGCAGCTGTTTGTTAATGTTCGACATCGACTTTTTTAAACGTATCAATGACGCCTATGGTCATAGTGGTGGTGATGAGGCCATTCGCCACATCTCTGATCTATTGCAAAAGACATTACGTGAAACCGACGTAGCGGGGCGTTACGGCGGTGAAGAGTTTGCTGTAACTTTGGTTGATACCGACGCTGAAGGTGCCAAGGTATTTGCCGAAAGGTTACGTAGCCTGATTGAAAACTCAGTAATTTATTATGACGACAAAGAGATTAAGTTGACTGTGAGCTTGGGTATTGCTTGTTGCGATGATAATTTTGAAAAATACGAGCAATGGATAGAGGCAGCTGATACCGCGCTTTACCACTCTAAGGAAAATGGACGGAACATAGTCACTGTGTATGATCCGTCTATGACACATTAAGCTGCATAGGTTTGTGCAATATCAGTGCGTGTAATCAGGCGCCGAATTTATGTAACTAGATATGAAATGACAGCCTACTCCAGGGAATGACATAGTATGGTGCCTAGATTGACCGGTACCATCGCTCCCTAAATCAGTTAGGTGTTCCTTTAAATGACAAAAAGCCCTTTTATAAGGGCTTCTTGTTAAATGGAATCTTCTTTATTTTCCTGAGGGCACTGACCCAAAATGCTCACTGTACCGTCGTCCTGTTGCTCTTCCAGTTTAACTGGAAACCCCCACAGTCGGTAAAGGTGTTTCAGTACTTCTTTCTTCGAATCTGCAAGGGGTACCTTGTTATGGGGAACGTACCTTAATGTAAGCGAGCGATCGCCTCGTATATCCACGTTGTACACCTGAATATTGGGTTCGTGATTACTCAGGTTATAATGTGCAGATAAACTATTTCTGACCTTCTGATAGCCAGATTCATTGTGAATGGCTCCTACTTCCAGGTGAGGCGATTTCTCCTGATCAATGATAGTAAATAACTTGAAATCTCTCATGATTTTAGGCGACAGAAACTGGCTAACAAAGCTTTCATCTTTGAAGTTCTCCATGGCAAAATGGAGTGTATCGAGCCAATCCTTACCGGCAAATTCTGGAAACCAGTACTTGTCTTCGTCAGTTGGGTCTTCACAGATCCTGCGGATATCCACCATCATATTAAAACCCAGCGCATACGGGTTTATGCCAGAGTAAAACTTACTGTTGTAAGGTGGTTGGTACACGACATTAGTATGGCTTTGCAGGAACTCTAGCATAAATGCGTCACTCAGCTTACCTTCGTCATACAGGTGGTTCAATATTGTATAGTGCCAAAACGTGGCCCAGCCTTCATTCATCACTTGAGTCTGTCTCTGCGGATAAAAGTACTGAGATACTTTACGTACTATTCGAATGATCTCACGTTGCCAAGACTCAAGTAGTGGGGCGTTTTTCTCAATAAAGTACAGGATATTTTCCTGAGGCTCAGATGGAAACTTTACGTCTTCGCGTTCATCCTGTTGTTTCCCTTTGGGGATTGTTCGCCAAAGTTCATTGACCTGAGACTGTAGATAATCTTCCCGTTCTTTTTGGCGTTTTTGTTCCTCGTACATGGAGATCTGTTGTGGGCGTTTATAGCGATCTACCCCGTAATTCATCAATGCATGGCAGGAGTCGAGCAGGTTTTCGACCTCATCTATGCCGTATTTTTGCTCACACTTGGCGACATAGTTTTTTGCAAAGACCAGGTAGTCGATAATCGATGATGCATCCGTCCATGCTTTGAAAAGATAATTCCCTTTAAAAAATGAATTATGACCGTAGCAAGCATGTGCCATTACCAATGCCTGCATTGGCATGGTATTTTCTTCCATCAGATAGGCGATACACGGGTCTGAATTGATCACAATTTCATAAGCGAGGCCCATCTGTCCTCGTTTGTAGGTTTGTTCCGTCTGGATAAACTTTTTACCGTAAGACCAGTGTGCATAGCCAATAGGCATGCCTACGCTGGAGTAAGCGTCCATCATCTGTTCCGCGGTGATCACTTCAATCTGATTCGGATAAGTATCCAGTCTGTAGTGGGCCGCAACTCGAGCAATCTCAGCCTGATATTCTTCAAGCAAGTCGAACGTCCAGTCCGGGCCATCATTTAGCGGGTTATATGTCATAGGCACTCCCCCAGTTAGGCTGCGTTTTGTTGTCGGTTTTTCTTAAACAACTCTCTGAATATCGGATAGATGTCTTCGACAGAACGAATGTGTTGCATTGCAAAGTTGTCAAATGTATCCGCAATGCCCTGATACTCGCGCCAAAGACTCTGATGTGCGCGTGTCGTGATTTCGATATAGGCATAGTAACGCACCACTTTTAACAGCTTGTTCGTTAGTATGTCGGTACAGTGTGGTGAATCATCTGCCCAGTTGTCACCATCAGATGCCTGTGCGGCATAGATGTTCCAGTCTCCCTGTGCGTATCTGTCTGCAATGATTTCATCCATCAGCTTAAGCGCACTGGACACTATGGTACCGCCAGTCTCCTGAGAATAGAAAAACTCTTGCTCATCGACTTCTTTCGCTTGTGTATGGTGCCTGATGTAGACAACTTCGATATCTTTGTAGGTTCGTGTTAAGAACTGATAAAGCAAAATATAAAACCGCTTCGCCATATCTTTGGTTGCCTGATCCATTGAGCCAGATACATCCATCAGGCAAAACATGACAGCTTTACTTGTAGGGTGCGGGCGCTTTTCATAATTTCTGAACCGCAGGTCATAGTTATCAATGAAAGGAACCGCGTCTATCTTGCGTTTAAGCTCTGCTATTTCTTGTTCAAGTTGCTGAATTTGCGTTTGCTTTGGTACAGGTTCTTCAAGCAAAGCCGCTAATTGCTCTTCTAGCTCTTTGAGCTGTTTTCTTTTGCTTGCGGTCATAGCAATGCGCCTGGCCACTGAGCCTTTCAACGATCTTACGATATCCAAGTTACTTGGCATACCATCGTTACAAAAGCCAGCTCTGTGCGTTTTCATTTGTACTAACTTGTCGAGCTGACTTTTTTGCAGGTTTGGCAACTCCAGGTCTTCGAATAAGAGATCCAGATATTCGTCTTTTGAAATTGAGAACACAAAATCGTCCTGACCCTCACCTTGGTCGCTCGCGTTGCCTTCTCCGGCGCCGCCACCCTGACCTGAGGGGGGACGCTGAATTTTGTCTCCGGTCGTGAATTGGTCATTGCCGGGGTGAATATGCTCTCGATTACCCCCTTTCCCTTGATGGAAAATGGGTTCACTGATGTCTCTTTGCGGAATAGAAATACTCTCTCCACTGGAGACATCAGTAACACTTCTTTTGTTGATGGCATCTGAAACCGCTTCTTTTATCTGCTTTTTATAGCGTCTGATAAAGCGTTGACGGTTCAACGTACTTTTATTCTTGCCATTCAGTCGACGATCGATGAAATGTGCCATAGAACACCCTCCAACCGCTAATGTTATTGAGATTTTCTAACTCGTAAATACCACTCAGATAGCAACCGGACTTGTTTCTGGGTATAGCCTTTTTCCATCATTCGATTGACAAAGTCTTCGTGTTTTTTCTGATCTTCGGCTGAGGTTTTTGCGTTGAAAGAAATAACCGGCAGCAACTCTTCCGTGTTCGAGAACATTTTCTTCTCTATTACGGTTCTGAGCTTTTCATAACTGGTCCAGACTGGGTTTGCACCATTATGATGAGCGCGAGCTCTCAATACAAAGTTGACGATTTCATTCCGGAAATCTTTGGGGTTTGAGATGCCTGCGGGCTTCTCTATTTTCTCAAGTTCGGCATTGAGTGCAGCTCTGTCGAATAGCTGGCCAGTATCCGGATCCCGGTATTCTTGATCCTGAATCCAAAAATCGGCATAAGTGACATAGCGGTCAAAAATGTTTTGTCCGTATTCTGAATAAGATTCGAGATACGCAGTTTGTAGTTCCTTGCCGATAAATTCAACATACTGTGGAATCAAATAGCCTTTAAGGTGGCTTAAGTAGCGTTCCTGAATTTCTGCGCTGAACTGTTCACGTTCAATTTGTTGTTCCAGTACATAGAACAAATGAACTGGGTTTGCCGCGACTTCAGCGTGGTCAAAGTTGAAGACCCGAGATAATATCTTGAAGGCAAAACGGGTAGAGAGGCCAGTCATGCCTTCATCCACACCGGCATAATCTCTATATTCCTGATAAGACTTAGCTTTAGGGTCTGTGTCTTTGAGGCTTTCGCCATCATAGACGCGCATTTTTGAGTAAATGCTGGAGTTTTCGGGCTCATTGATACGTGACAACGTAGAAAATTTCGCAAGTGTTTCAAGCGTGCCCGGTGCGCATGGTGCAGTTCTGAGCTCACTGTTTTCAATCAACTTTTTGTAGATTTTAACTTCTTCAGAAACACGCAAGCAATAGGGCACTTTAACAATGAAAACCCGATCCAAAAATGCTTCGTTGTTTTTGTTGTTTTTGAACGACTGCCATTCTGATT
Source organism: Pseudoalteromonas sp. AWH4_217 (assembly GCF_056161105.1). Lineage (NCBI taxonomy): Bacteria > Pseudomonadati > Pseudomonadota > Gammaproteobacteria > Alteromonadales > Pseudoalteromonadaceae > Pseudoalteromonas > Pseudoalteromonas sp. AWH4_217. The sequence goes on from NZ_JBSWYM010000005.1 coordinate 311,964, forward strand.
CATTGGAGTGAGCAAGGATGATGCCGTTAAAGGGAAGGGCGGAAATCCCTTCTGTGCCGTTATAATTTCCTTCTTGTGTTGCAGTGAGCAAAGGGTGCAAAACTTTAATGGGCGCCTTAAACATTTCCACGAATTCCATCAACCCTTGGTTGGCCAGACACAAAGCCCCTGAATAAGAGTAGGCGTCAGGATCATTTTGGGCATAATGCTCTAGTTTTCGTATATCGACTTTACCAACCAGTGCTGAAATATCCTGGTTGTTCTCATCACCCGGTTCTGTTTTTGCGATGGCAGTCTGGTCCAAGATCGAGGGATACCGTTTTACGACTCTAAATTTAGAAATATCGCCGTTGAATTCATGCAATCGTTTGGTCGCCCAGGGAGACATCACGGTACGCAAGTAACGGCTGTTTATCCCGTACTCTTTATCCAGTAATTCGCCGTCTTCCAGTGGGTTAAACAGGCTCAGAGGATGGTCGTTTACGGGGGAGCCTTTGATCGCATAAATAGGTACTTGCTGCATTAAGTATTTGAGTTTTTCCGCAATGGATGACTTACCCCCCCCGACAGGACCGAGCAAATAAAGTACTTGTTTATATTCTTCAAGGCCCTGCGCGGCATGTTTGAGATAAGACACTATTTGTTCAATGGCGTCTTCCATACCGTAAAATTCATGAAATGCAGGGTAGCGAGCAATGACTCGGTTTGAAAACAGGCGACTAAGCCGAGCATCCGTAGAAGTATCGACCATTTCTGGTTCACCAATTGCCATAAGCAAACGCTCCGGTGCACTGGCGTAAGCTGCTTTGTCTTCTTTACATATTTCCAAATATTCCGCTATGGTGAACTCTTCTTCTTGGGACGCTTCGTATCTGGACTGGTAATGCTCAAATATACTCATAATGAACTCCAATAACCTGTTGATGATGCGGTCTCTTAATGCAAGGCTATCTAAAGTTTAGTCGGGATATTTAAAATTTGCCCAAAAATTCCAGTAATTTAATGTTCACCAAACTTACTGTACAGGTGTGAAATTTTCTCATCAATTGATCTTTACAGTGCATTTAATCGAGTTTTTCAAACAAATGGTCAAATTAGGAGCACAAAGTCGCCTTCTCTAAGCTAATTCGTGCACTCTGAATGTAGTTTTTAATTGCTATTTAGTCTGATATAAGCGCTAGTTTGCTCACACAGGCAATACAACAAAATGCATGGTTTGCCGACACTGACTAAGTGGATCGTTGTATGGCGATTTATAACTGTAAAGAAACGAACAAACGGCTGAAATATATGCCACAGGAGGGAGTCGAAGAGAGAAAGGCGCTAAAAAAGGCGCTCTGAAAAGCGCCTTTTTACACAGTCTGAAATTAAGCAAGGTTCTCGTTTGCGAAATCCCAGTTAACCAGTGCCCAGAAGCCTTTCAGGTAGTCTGGACGCACATTGCGGTAATCGATGTAGTAAGCGTGTTCCCACAGATCTACAGTAATGATTGGCGTTACGCCTTCTTCTGTCAGTGGCGTTGCCGCATTTGAGGTGTTGACGATGTCCAAAGAACCGTCAGCAAGCTGCACTAACCAAGTCCAGCTTGAGCCGAAGTTGTTAACTGCTTTATCGTTGAATGCTTCCTGAAATGCAGCGAATGAGCCCCATTTCGCATTGATCAGGTCAGCAACTTTACCAGTTGGCTCGCCACCACCATTTGGTGCCAGGCTGTGCCAGTAGAAAGTGTGGTTCCAGATCTGCGCTGCGTTGTTGAATACGCCGCCTTCAGAGTTACATACGATTTCTTCTAAAGATTTGTTCTCAAGGTCTGTGCCCTGGATAAGGCCGTTCAGTTTTACAACGTACGTGTTGTGGTGTTTACCGTGGTGGAACTCAAGCGTTTCCTGAGAAATATGCGGTTCAAGCGCGTTGATTGCATACGGAAGTGACGGTAGTTCAAAAGCCATGTTAATCTCCATTTCGTTGTTAAATTGCCAAAGCAAATAGAAGCAATCTCTATCTTAGCTTACATTTCTATACGATTTGACGGCATATAGTGATACTATAATTCCTGAGTATTTTACTCAAGTTTTGGCAAACAGCAATGGCAATAGCCAAGACTTGTAGAATGAATGGCTTAGATTGCATTCATTTTGTACGGGCTAACTGACAAAAGAAGAGGTTGACTGGCAAAGTGGATGATATGCTGAGCTATGCTATCGTCATTTTGAGGTAAATAATGGAAACCATTGAAAAGATTAAACAGCAAATCGCAGAAAATCCGATCATCCTATATATGAAGGGATCGCCCAAGTTACCTAACTGCGGTTTCTCTTCGCAGGCATCTCAAGCGCTGATGGCGTGTGGCGAGCAATTTGCTTACGTCGATATTCTGCTTAACCCAGACATTCGTGCTGAGCTGCCTCATTATGCCAACTGGCCAACATTTCCGCAGCTTTGGGTTGAAGGTGAGTTGATTGGTGGATGCGACATCATCATTGAAATGTTCCAAAAAGGTGAGTTGCAACCGCTGATCGCAGAAACGGCTGCAAAATATAAAGAAGACGACGCTGAAAAAACAGAGTAATTCTGTTTGCAGTCGTTTTGGGGCATGTCAGCGTTAGTTGCATGCCTTTTTTTATGTGCCATTGTTTTTCATTCATGTCTGCTTATACCTGCGAACACAGCTTCTAATCATTGAGATCTTTTCGCTAATTTCACGGCCTATTCTAGCTTTTGCAACACCAAGTTTACGCATGCGTCAAGCATTAACCCTGCATAGATTAAGGGGTTGCCAAATTCACACTCGAAATAATGAATATTTATTCAGTGTTATGTTGGGTATTACGTTAACGTAAACTTCCCTTTTTACAGGTGTTATTTATCACTTTTTTGGTTTGATACCGGTGTCATTTTGTGTTTCTCTACGTGTGTTGAAATATTTGTAAATTACCAGGGCGTTTTTTAAGTACCTTTTTTATGAGAAATATTCATGTATGTGAATAACTATTCTTTATTGTATTGACTCGAATACTAATCAGGGCTAGCTTTGATTATCTGCCAGTAATTCGTCTGAAATTACCGGCTGGCAGTTGTAGCAAGGGGAGGAGTCCATGTTATATGACTCGGCATTAGAAAAAGAAAACTGTGGTTTTGGTTTGATCGCGCACACACAAGGTCAGGCCAGCCACAAGCTGATCCGCACGGCAATTACCGGTCTGGACAGAATGCAGCACCGCGGGGGCATCGCAGCGGATGGGAAGACTGGGGATGGGTGTGGTTTATTATTACAAAAGCCAGACAGCTTCTTCAGAGCTGTAGCGGCTGAAAACGAGTGGCATCTTGGCAAAAATTATGCGGTTGGTATGGTGTTCCTTAGCCAAGATCCATCGCTTGCCAAACAAGCCCGTGACATCATCAACAACGAGCTAGAAAAAGAAACCCTGACATTGGTGGGCTGGCGAACTGTCCCTACCGACCCAGGCATGCTTGGTCCTATCGCAACGGAGCAATTGCCCCTGTTTGAACAGGTCTTCGTGTCTGCGCCGGAAGGATGGCGTCCAAAAGACCTGGAACGCCGACTTTATATCGCACGTCGTCGTATTGAGAAGCAGCTGGAGTCAGATCCAGACTTTTATATTGCGAGTTTGTCGGGTCTGGTAACCATCTATAAAGGTCTGATGATGCCAGCGGATCTGCCTAATTTTTATCTTGATCTGGCTGACATCCGAATGACCAGTGCTATTTGTGTGTTTCACCAGCGTTTTTCGACGAACACGCAACCGCGTTGGCCACTGGCTCAACCTTTTCGCTACCTGGCACACAATGGTGAGATAAACACTATTACCGGAAACCGGCAGTGGGCCAAAGCGCGTGCATATAAGTTTGCCTCGCCTCTGTTGCCTGACTTACAAAATGCGGCACCATTTGTAAACGAAAGCGGTTCAGATTCATCCAGTCTGGATAACATGCTGGAGCTGTTTCTTGCTGGTGGTATGGATATCTTTCGCGCTATGCGTATGCTGGTGCCACCTGCCTGGCAGAAAAACCGTGCAATGGATGATGAGCTCAGAGCATTTTACGATTTTAACTCGATGCACATGGAACCCTGGGATGGACCTGCGGGCATCGTTATGTCTGATGGTCGCTTTGCGGCCTGCAACCTCGACAGAAATGGTCTGCGTCCGGCGCGTTACGTCATTACGCAGGACGGGTTCATCACTTTGGCTTCTGAAGTGGGCATATGGGATTACGAGCCCGATGAAGTGGTTGAGAAAGGGCGTGTTGGACCGGGTGAGTTGCTGGTGGTGGATACACTGCATGGTAAGATTTGGCAGTCTGACGAAATTGATGAAGATCTGAAAGCCAGACATCCATACAAAACCTGGCTGGAACAAAACGTTAAACGGTTGACGCCATTTGAAGCGCTTAACGAAGCGGATGCGGGTCAGCGTGATTTTGATGATGAGACATTACTCGTCTATCAAAAGCTGTTTGCCTACAGCAACGAAGAGGTCGATCAGGTGATCCGTGTGATGGGCCAAAATGGTCAGGAAGCCACCGGCTCTATGGGAGACGACACGCCTTTTGCAGTGCTCTCTGAAGGAATACGTTCGCTGTACGACTACTTCAGGCAAAAATTTGCTCAGGTAACCAACCCGCCTATCGATCCCTTGCGCGAGAATCACGTGATGTCGCTTGCAACCTGCATCGGTCGTGAGCAGAACGTGTTTAACGAGACAACTGGCCACGCCAAACGTCTGCAATTTGATTCACCAGTCCTGACCTTCTCTGACATTCAACAACTGTTGGCGGCGGATGATGATCACTATAGTGTGTGCCGCATATCTTTGAATTACAATCCACAGGCAGAAAGCCTGAAAAGCGCCATTGAGCGGGTCTGTGATGAAGCTCAGCATAAAGCTGCATCCGGATGTGTGATGTTGTTGTTAAGTGATCGTGATATCACTCAGGATACTATGCCCATACCTTCAGCAATGGCAGTAGGGGCCGTACAACATAGGTTGGTGAATACGAATCTACGCTGTGACTCTAACATTATTGTTGAAACGGGCAGTGCACGTGATCCGCATCAATTTGCAGTGTTACTCGGATTCGGCGCAACAGCGATATACCCTTATCTGGCTTACGAGACTTTGGTTGCGCTGTGTGACAGCAAAGTGATTGAAAAAACTTATCGCGAAGTAACGTTGGCATATCGCAATGCGATTAATAAAGGCTTGTACAAGATCATGTCCAAAATGGGGATCAGTACCATTGCCTCTTATCGCTGTTCGATGTTGTTTGAAGCGGTGGGCTTGTCTGATGAAATTGTTGAACTGTGCTTCAACGGCGTCAGTAGTCGTATCCAGGGAGCTGGTTTTGCTGAGTTTGAAGCAGACGGTAAACAGTTGCATAAACTGGCGTACAGTAAGCGTAAGCTGCTCTCTCACGGTGGTTTACTGAAATTTGTTCATGGTGGTGAGTATCACGCTTATAACCCGGACGTAGTTCAGTCTTTGCAGGTTGCTGTGCGTTCAGGAAACTACGAGGATTATCAAAAGTATGCCAGTCTGGTGAACAATCGGCCGGTAACTAATCTACGAGACCTGCTGGCGCTGAAAACGGATTGCACAGCCATTAATATTGATGACGTAGAGCCTGCTACTGAATTATACAAGCGTTTCGACTCTGCAGCGATGAGTATTGGTGCTTTATCACCGGAAGCGCATGAAGCACTGGCGATTGCTATGAACCGGTTGGGAGGCTGCTCTAATTCCGGTGAAGGGGGCGAAGATAAGTTACGTTTTGGTACCGAGAAAAATTCACGTATCAAGCAGGTTGCCTCCGGCCGATTTGGTGTAACTCCCCATTATTTGCAAAGTGCGGATGTGATCCAGATAAAAGTTGCGCAAGGCGCCAAGCCAGGTGAAGGTGGTCAGTTGCCGGGTGAAAAGGTGACACCATACATCGCAAAACTGAGATATTCTGTGCCTGGTGTTACTTTGATTTCGCCACCGCCACACCACGATATCTATTCGATTGAGGACCTGGCGCAATTGATCTTTGATCTTAAGCAGGTCAACCCCAAGGCAATGATTTCCGTCAAGCTGGTGTCGGAACCTGGTGTAGGCACGATTGCAACAGGGGTTGCGAAAGCCTATGCGGACTTGATTACGATCGCCGGTTACGATGGTGGAACGGGGGCAAGCCCGCTCACTTCGGTCAAGTATGCTGGCAGCCCTTGGGAGCTTGGCCTGGCTGAGACGCAGCAGGCATTGGTAGAAAATGGCCTGCGTCACCGAATCCGACTGCAAACTGACGGTGGTCTCAAGACTGGCCTGGACATTATTAAGGCGGCAATCTTGGGCGCCGAAAGCTTTGGATTCGGAACAGGGCCTATGGTTGCACTGGGATGTAAATATCTGCGTATTTGTCACCTGAATAACTGTGCGACCGGCGTCGCTACTCAGGATGAGACACTGCGCCAGAAGCACTACCATGGCCTGCCAGAAATGGCGATGAACTACTTCCGCTTTATTGCTCAGGAAGCTCGCGAGATCATGGCGTCGCTGGGCATAAACAAGTTGACCGATTTAATCGGGCGTACGGACTTACTCGAGGTGCTGGATGGAACAACCGCAAGACAGCAAAAGCTTGATCTACAACCTTTGCTGGCAAAACCGGCGAATCCGTCGGGCGAAACACTCTATTGCAGTGCGCCGAACACGTCGCACTATCAGGGTCAACTCAATGAGAGCTTGCTTGAGAAAGCGAAACAAGCGATAGATGATAAAACCGGTACCTCTTTGGTGAGTCGTATTAAAAATACTGACCGCTCTGTGGGCGCTATGTTGTCTGGATATATAGCTTCTCGTCACGGCAACCAAGGTATGGCGGCAGATCCTGTGGTGATCGAACTACACGGCACTGCAGGGCAGGCATTTGGTGTATGGAATGCAGGTGGCCTTGAAATGACACTGGTTGGTGATGCTAACGACTATGTGGGTAAGGGCATGGCTGGTGGCAAGTTGGTCATACGGCCACCTGTAGGCTCTAGCTTCCTGACACATCAGGCTACTATTGCGGGTAACACCTGTTTGTATGGTGCAACCGGTGGCAAGCTGTTTGCTGCCGGGCGCGCCGGAGAGCGATTCGCCGTACGTAATTCAGGAGTACAAGCGATTGTTGAAGGATTAGGTGATAACGGCTGCGAATATATGACCGGTGGTGTTGTCTGTGTGTTAGGTCAGGTTGGCGTTAACTTTGGCGCCGGAATGACTGGCGGTTTTGCCTATGTACTGGACGAAGCCGGAGATTTTGACAAGCGCTACAACCCTGAGCTAGTTGAAGTGCTTTCTCTGGAAGGGCTAGAAACCATGCAGGAGCACCTACGAGGCCTGATTGCTGAGCACCTGGATAATACAGCCTCTTGCAGAGCGGAGCAGATCCTGGCTAATTTTGAGTTGTATGTGCCTATGTTCAGGCTGATAAAACCAAAATCGAGCGATGTAAAGAGCTTGCTGGGGCACCGTGCACGCAGCAGTGCTGAATTGCGCGTACAGGCACAATAGGGGGAAGTATGAGCGAAAATGTCTATCAATTTATCGATGTACAGCGCATCGACCCGAGAAAGAAGCCTATCACGACACGCAAGAGCTCTTTCGTCGAAATTTATGAACCGTTTTCAAAGCAGCAGGTCAGCTCTCAGGCCGACCGTTGCTTAGATTGCGGTAATCCTTATTGCGAGTGGAAGTGTCCGGTGCACAACTATATTCCGCAGTGGCTAAAGTTGATCCGTACGGGCAGGATCCTCGAAGCTGCGGAATTGTCGCACCGGACCAATAGCCTGCCTGAAGTGTGTGGTCGGGTTTGCCCACAGGACAGGTTGTGTGAGGGCTCATGCACACTTAATGACGAGTTTGGTGCCGTGACTATCGGTAATATTGAAAAGTACATCACGGATACCGCATTTGCACAGGGCTGGAAACCCGACATGTCTTATGTCACCTGGACTGACAAAAAGGTGGCCATTATCGGTGCGGGTCCTGCCGGACTTGGTTGTGCGGATATTTTGGTGCGTAACGGGGTGAAACCTGTGGTGTTTGATCGTAACCCGGAGATTGGGGGGTTACTGACGTTTGGCATCCCGTCATTCAAGCTGGAAAAATCGGTGATGGAGAAGCGCCGCGAGATCTTTTCGGAAATGGGTGTGGAGTTTTGCCTTAATACTGAGATTGGCAAAGATATCAGTATGGATGAGCTACTCGCACAATATGATGCCGTATTTATTGGGGTCGGTACCTACCAATACATGCGCGCCGGACTGGACAATGAAGATGCTGAGCATGTATATGATGCGCTTCCATTTTTGATTGGTAACACTAATCGGGTCATGGGTTATGACGAAAGCAAACAGGCGTACATAGATATGGCTGGTAAACGGGTGGTGGTACTGGGCGGTGGTGATACTGCAATGGACTGCGTGCGTACCTCTGTGCGTCAGGGCGCACAGTCTGTGACCTGTGCGTACCGCCGGGACGAAGCCAACATGCCGGGGTCGCGTCGTGAGGTTAAGAATGCCAAAGAGGAGGGCGTTAAGTTTAGCTTCAATGTTCAGCCTAAAGGCATTGAACTCGATCAACATGGTCAGGTGGCGGGTGTTCGCATGGTGCGGACTGAGCTGGGCGACCCGGATGAAAATGGTCGCAGACGTGCACAAGAGGTGCCAGGATCCGAACACCTGATTGAAGCCGATGCCGTTATCATGGCGTTTGGTTTTAAACCCCACAATCTTGACTGGCTGGCAGCCTATGACGTTGCCATCAATGAGTGGGGCGGTATTGTAGCGCCAGAAAAGGGCGCATTTACACACCAAACCAGCAATGAGAAAATCTTTGCTGGTGGCGATGCCGTTCGCGGCTCTGATCTGGTGGTTACCGCCATCTTTGAAGGCCGTAACGCAGCAGAAGGGATCATGGATTATCTAGGAGTGTAAAGTCGCTTACTCTGGCTGAGTATGGTTTCATCATAAAAATTGGCCCGCAGTTAACCATTTTGGTTAATCGCGGGCTTTTTGCTTTTTGGGTGTACCTATTCATACAGCACTTGGATTAAATCACTAACTAGGGTAGGCTCGGGCTAAGCATGGAGTTTGGTTACATTTGAAGGAATTATGAACTATCGAGCAAATGAACAAATAGTCTACTGGCTGAAGGAAAACGAATCGCTAATGATGGAGTAACCCCTTATAGGGAGGTAGAGTGAAAATCGCGGGTATTATGTTATGAGTTAAAGGCTGTACCTGTGCGGTCTGATAAATTCGTTTCTCAGAGCACACGAAATCTCACAAGGTAAGATAGCATTAAGGCGCAGAATCTGCCCTAGTAAGAGCGGCTAACTTTGGGATATGAAGTCAAACACCGGGCATAATTTAAAGTATTGTGCATGCTTTTGACACCTGGCCCGCTCGTACCTTTCCATAGGTACTGAGCGGACAACCAACCCCTAAACAGCTATTATCGAAGTATCAACAACATTAAATAAGGGCAGAAGCTTCGGCACTCAGGTATGCTTTATTGAGCCGCTCCCGCCTGATGTTACGCCCCCTGTACCTCAAGCAGCTCTTTAGCACTGGCAAGTGTGGTGCTGCTGATTTTGTCGCCACCAAGCAAGCGGGCGATTTCATCAATGCGTTGCTCCTGAACTAGTGGGAGCATAGACGTAAAGGTTTCACCGTCTTCAACACGCTTGGAAACAAAGAACTGATGATGACCACTACAGGCAACCTGGGGCAAGTGAGTCACACAGATCACTTGGGTTGAGTTACCAAGCTGGCGTAATTGTTTCCCAACCTGTGAGGCCGTGGGACCCGAAATACCAACGTCTACTTCATCAAATATCAGAGTAGGGGTGGTAACTCGGTTCGCGATAATTACCTGAATAGCCAGGCTGATCCGTGATAGTTCACCACCCGATGCTACTTTGGCCAGCGCTTGCAGAGGCTGGCCCGGGTTGGTCGAAACCAGAAACTCGATCTTATCCATGCCCAGCTCATTGGGGCGTCTGTCTTCATGTTGACTAAGCTGAATAGCAAACTGGCCGTTTTCCATTGACAGTTCATGCATGCTTTCACTGATTAAATCATTCAAAGTCAGTGCAGCTTGCGCACGGCTTTCGCTAAGCTGTGCCGCTGAGATTTGATAGGCGTGTAGTGCCTCTGCTATTTCGTGTTGCAGATCTTCGATGCGCTCATTGTTAGAGCAGATAGATGCTAGCTCTTGGTGCAGCTGTTGATGATGCTGATGCAGCAACTCGGGGCTGATCTGGTGTTTACGTGATAAGGTCATTGCTTGTGCCAGCCTGTCTTCGACAGCCTGCAGACGTTCCGGGTCTTGCTCGATGTTTTCACCATAGGCACGCAGTTCTCGGCAGCCTTCTTCGAGTTGCACCGCAGCCTCCCCCAGCAGTTGGCTGATCTCCTGCAGTTTAGGGTCATAATTGCTTAGTTCAATAAAGGTTTGTACGCTGTGTTGAAGTTGCCCTAATACGGTCTGGTCATCTTGCTCAGACAGGCACATCAGTTCACGCTGACAGCTTTCAGCCAGCGTCTGACTATGACTCAATCGTGTATGCTCAGTTTCAATCTGCTCATACTCGCCTTCTTCCAGCGCAAACTCATCCAGTTCCTGAACTTGGTATTCAAGCAATTGTTTTTTGGCCGCCTGCGCCTGTTGTTGTTTTATGAGCTCTGCGTGCTCTTTTTGTAGCGTATGATAATGTTGATATTGAGCACGTACGGCGTGCAACAGGTTATCGTGACCTGCATAGGCATCCAGTAAACCCAGCTGATGCTCGGGCTTAAGTAGTAGCTGGTGGGCGTGCTGACCATGAATGGCAATGAGTCGCTGGCCGAGTTCTTTTAATTGCGCAGCCGTTACAGAGTTGCCGTTGATAAAGCTTTTACTGCGGCCATTTTGCATAACAACACGACGTAAAATGCAGTTTTGCTCTTCATCGTCCAGCATTAAATCGTTCAAAAACTGCTGAGCATTGGGAAGTTGCCTGATATCAAACTGAGCAGTTATCTCTGCTTTGGTCGCACCAGGGCGAATACTGGCAACGTCTGCCCGTTCACCCAGACACAAAGAGAGTGCATCGATTGCAATGGATTTACCTGCACCGGTTTCGCCGGTGATGGCAGTCATACCTGATCGCCAGTCAATGGTTAATTCGTTAACAATGGCAAAGTTTTTGATTTGCAGACTAAGAAGCATGCTGTATATCCAAACAGTATAATTACTGTTAATTTATACAGCATCATTGAGAAATGCAACTTGAAATTGCGTTTTGTTACCCAGGTTTTTACAGGGCGGCGGCTTTTTGTTGCTGTCCCGAGGGGTCGTCATTCTCGGTTTGAGCTGACGCTTCTTCCTCACTCTGGCCAGCTTCCTGCGTGTCGGTTTGCACAGGTGTATCTGGTGTCTGGATCCGTGAAATCAACGCAGGTAAAATTTCGCTGTAAAATGCCTTGTTATAAGCTATCCCGGCAGAGGGAAGCTCGCTGACAAACATAAATAGCTGGTCGGCCAAGAGCTCCAAATTGCCATTTTCACGACACTTATTCAGTTCAGTGCCAATTGTGGCGAGCAAATGATCAGTAACACGCTCCAATGCTTCCAGGTTCTCGTCATTGTGGGCTTGCACAACAAAGAAATTGCCGACAATGGCGTTAAATTGAGGCGCGTGCTTGGGGCGGATCAGCTTGTAACTTACGAATTCACTAATTTTACTTTTGAAGTGACTGCTGATCTCTTTCAGACGTTCATTGAACACCCGCTTTTCGGCTTCGCGTGCTTTTTTACGGTTATTCTCAATCACCACATAAACCCCCAAAATGGTGATCAATAAGGTAATAGATACGAAAACAACGTAGCTCATGTTGGTTTACTTTTCCCTAAAATAGAAAATAAATTTTACTTATTTTGCTGAACTTCGATCGCTTAGTAAAGCCTGCTGCCCCAATTTAATTTCTGTCTCAGAACATTGTAGTAGGAATAACTGACAGGGTGGATCAAACGTAGTTTTTTTTCTGCTTTTTTTATGACCACTTCATCACCCGGAAGCAACGCGAGCACGACGTGACTGTCACAACTTACCTGCAAGCTTGCCGTGTTTTCGGGGCTGAGCTTCAGTTTGACCTGCTTATTTGCATCAACGACCAAAGGTCTGCTAGACAGTGTATGCGGAAACATGGGGACCAGAGCCATCGCGTTTAGCTCAGGCGTCAAAATGGGACCTCCGCCGGACAAAGAGTAAGCCGTTGAACCGGTTGGTGTGGTGACAATGAGGCCGTCAGAGCGCTGAGAAAAAACAAACTGATCGTCAATGAAAGCTTCGAACTCGATCATGTGGGCGACTTTATCAGCGTGTAATACCGCTTCATTTACTGCCAGGTTGGCACTTTTAAGTTCTGCATGACGGAACACTTCAACTTCAAGCAAAAAGCGTTGTTCTGCTACAAACTTGCCACTCAGAACCTGCTCAAGTTCTGCTTCAAAACCGTCGGGGTCTAAATCGGTCAGAAATCCTAAATTACCCCGGTTAACACCTATCACGGCAACGTCAAATCGGGCCAGTACACGGGCAGCCCCCAACATATTGCCATCACCGCCGACCACCACAGCCAGATCACAGCGCTCTCCCAGAGCCACAACATCGAGTATGTTTGTCTCAGGCAGCTCAGTGATTTGTTTGCCAACGCGTTGCTCAACAAAAACTTCATAGCCAAGTGCTTGCAAAAATGTATACAGGCGTTGTAATGTCAGGGCGGCGCCATCATGGTTTGGTTTACCAATCAGGCCGATGGTTTTAAATGGTGCGCTCATTCAGTGAGTTTCCTTGGCAAAATTTCTATTGCCAAGATTATCTTAAAATGAATTCGCTTGAAACTCGCAAATTTAACCTTATTTATGATGTTATGAAACTTAGTGCACGTGATAAACAAGTCTTCTCTGCTGTAATGAGTCTTTACTGTAATGGTGAAGGGCATCCTGTGGCATCGAGTAAGATAGCAAAATTAAAAGGCATGGCGGTGTGCTCTGCCACGGTCCGTAATGCCATGGCACGTCTGGAAAACCAGGGGTTGCTTTTTTCACCGCATACTTCGGCGGGGCGTGTGCCCTCTGATCAGGGAATTAAGTATTGGTTACAGGAGTATTTTGGCTTAGAAGACATTGCTCCTTACTGGGAGCCAGAGCGCGAAGAACTGACTGGTTTTGCGCATACTCTCAGCCAGACATATCAGGTGTGTTGTATCGTTGGTTTGCCGCAGGTGAGTGAACAAACCATATTTCGGGTTGAGGTACTGGATTTTGATCGCAAACACTGGTTGGTACTTCTGATAGACAGAACCGGTCAATCCAATAATATTCTTATCAACAAGCCTGAATCCAATTCTGACCAGGTCAGATACCAGTTTGCGGCCTGGATGAACACCGTATTCAGTGCGCAAACGCTCAAAGAAGGGTTGCACCGAATGCGCGCTATGGCGAAAAGTGCGATGGCGGATTGCCGTGGTTCTTTAATGCAGTGGAGCCGCGAGTTAAGCCTGCAGCTGGGAACCGACAATAGCATAGTAGTCGGAGAGCGTTATCTTTATAACCGCCTGGAAGGAAATAACGAACTTAATCTGGGGGTGAGCTTTTTACATCAGGTGGAAGATCAGTTAGCGCTAAAGAATGGCCTGTCGGTGTTGCTGGGCAGTGAGCTGAGTTATCTGAATCTGGAGCGATTTGTGGTCTTGAGTGTACCTTACTTTACGTCGAGCGAGTACCAGAGTCGTTTTTGCGTGATTTGTCCCGCTGATGCGCCGATTGAGGCAATAATCGGTGAATTTACACAAATCCCAAAAAAAGATGCTTGAATAACAAATTTGAATCCCCATAATTACGGCAGTTGTAAAGAATCGGAGAGAATTTTTCATGTCTGAGCAGACAAAAGCCCAAGAGCAGGAACAAGAGTTAGTGCAAGAAGACGTACAGGAAAGTGCTGCAGAGCAAGCTGAACAAGCGCAGGAGAGTGCACAGACTGAGCAAGCTGAGTTGAGCCCAGAAGAAGAGATTGCAGGCCTGTATGCAGAACTGGAAGCAGCTAAGCAAACAATTGAAGGTCAGAAAGACAGCGTGATCCGTGCAGCCGCAGATGCCGAGAATGTCCGTCGTCGTGCAGCGCAAGATGTTGAGAAAGCGCAGAAGTTTGCATTAGAAAAGTTTTCTAATGAGTTGCTCCCTGTGGTCGACAACCTGGAGCGTGCAATTGAATTTGCTGACAAAGACAATGAAGCGACCAAGTCAATCCTTGAAGGTATTGAGATGACGCTGAAGTCATTTAACGATGCGCTGGCGAAGTTTGGTGTTGAGGCTGTGAGCCCGCAAGGTGAAGCGTTCAACCCAGAGCTACATCAGGCAATGTCAATGCAACCTAGCAACGATGTCTCGCCTAACACCGTTTTAGCGGTAATGCAAAAAGGGTACACATTGAACGGCCGTTTGCTGCGCCCAGCAATGGTTATGGTGTCAAAAGCAGCTGAATAAGCTGTAACTACCTGATTTATAAGCCCGCGACAGCGGGCTTTTTTGATCTGATTTGCATCAGTCCGAGTCACCTTTTAAAATAAAAACAGTGAAATCACTTAGGCATAAGTCCATGAATAAAAAACTTCTTGCTATTGCTGCTATAGCCATCACTCTGGCTGGCTGCAAAACCTCTCCTACCGGACGTACCCAAATAGCCCTGTATTCAGAACAACAAATGGATAAGATGGGCGTTGCCAGCTTCGAGCAAATGAAGCAGGAGCAAACGATAGAAAATGATGCCAAGATCAACGGCTACGTAAACTGCATAGCAGATGCCCTGATTGCGCAGCTTCCAGCGCAGTATGCACAGCAGCAATGGGAAGTGGTAGTATTTCAGGACCCCAGCGCAAATGCCTTTGCTTTGCCCGGTGGCAAGATAGGGGTGCACACCGGGCTGCTGAAGGTAGCACAAAACCAACACCAGCTCGCTGCCGTCATGGGGCATGAAGTGGGACACGTTATCGCTGAGCATGCCAACGAACGGGTGTCTCAAAATAGCCTGTTGCAGCTGGGTCTGCAAGCTGGCAATGCGGCACTTGAAATGGGCAATGTGCAGTATCGTAATGCCATCATGCAGGGCTTAGGGCTAGGGGCACAGTACGGAATTGCACTGCCATTTAGCCGCAGTCATGAAAGTGAAGCGGATGTCATTGGTCTCGACTTAATGGCCAAAGCGGGCTTTAAACCAGAGGGAGCCGTCGAGTTGTGGCAAAACATGGAAAAAGCTGGGGGAGAGCGGCCGATGGAGTTTTTGTCGACTCACCCGTCTCCGCAAAACCGCATTGCGCTGCTGCAAAGCAAAATGGCGCAGGCCAATACACTTGCGCAGGACGCTAACCGCCAGGGTCGTAGTCCTGCCTGTCAATAAATTTAACCTGGTTGGGCGGGGTGCTCATAAAAGCTTGCGCCCAGCTTATTGAGCACAATAAACAGCCTGAGGTCTAGTTCCAGCTGATGATACTCAGGCTCCATATGGCAACAGAGCTGATAAAAGGCTTTGTTGTGATCCAGCTCTTTGAAGTGCGCGAGTTCATGAACAACCAAAGCACGTAAAACGGCTTCAGGCGCATATTTTAACTGCTGAGACAGGGCAATTTCATAGCGAGTTTTTACTTTTCCGCCGTGCTGTTTACGTGTTTGGCTATGATGCCCTAATGTTCCCGTCATCAGATCCCGGCCCTTTGCATAGCTTACCTTATGCAGACGAGGCACATTCTTAAGATATTTGTTTTTGTAGCCGTGGCAGTAATCATAAAGTGCTTGTGTACTCTGGAGCTGATGACCCTGCGGATATTTACTTTTGAAATAAGCTGCAAGTTTATCAGGTTCCAGCAAGGTTTTAATCTGGGATTGCAACGCAGGAGGGTAGTGCTGAAAATACGGCAAATAATTCATGTTGACGGTAGTAATCCTGATACGGAAATTCTAAGCTGGTGTACTTAAGATCATAACAGGAATAACAATAAATGTATCAGGCAAGTTGTTTATGCGGTGCGGTCAAGTTGACATTGCACGGAGCCATTTCCAGTATCATCCACTGCCACTGTTCATTGTGCCGTAAGTCATCTGGTACTGCATATGCGACGAATGGATTTGTCGATCGTGACGATCTGCAGATCGTTGCCGGAGAGGAGCTTGTCCGTCACTACGCGTTTAAACCTGGCAGGTTACGTCACTTCTGTGGAGTGTGTGCCTCTCCTTTATATAGCTCTAATCAGGATGACCCTGAAAAACTCAGGCTACGACTCGGTATACTCGACTCTGATATAACGGAGCGGCCAATGTCACACAATTACGTGACCTCAAAAGCAAATTGGGAAGAATTAGATGCCAAGCTACCTCACTATGAGGGGAAAGAGCCGGGCAGGGAATAGTAAACAGGACCATATTTTGGCCCCGATTCTTTTAACTTATTCCATTGTACTTAATTAAGTGTGCCATTTTGAAGCAAATATGACACAGCTTCAGTCATATTGGTGCCTTCAGTTTGAACACGTATTAAGTGCACTTGGTTTTAATTGTCTGTCATCGCACAACAATCAGAGGCGCGAGAATTACCACCGCTTTTCTGAATCTCTGCTCTGCCTGCGCCGACGGCACGGGTCGCTTTGGCAGGTAACGCAGACTGGTCATCAGAGAGTTGTTTTACAGGTTTTTTAGTGAGTTTTAATAACATAGTATTTTCCTTATTGTTGTTTTATTCGCCTTCTAACATCCTGTAAAACTTTAACGCTGTCAAGTGGCTAAATTAATGTGTGTTGCTGTGGCTGGCACTCAGCCGGAAACGGAGCAAGCACCTGATGAGCAACCCCTAAGTCCTGAATGAACTGCCTGGCGAGCAGAGGCGCATCATAGTTGTCGGCGGTGTGAAAGAAGACATAAGGGGTACGCCCCTCGTTCAGCCAGCCACGAATTTTGTTAAGCCAGGGGGCATAAAAGGTGCGGTTTGCAGCCAGATCTGAGCACCCAACAAAGCGCAACATCGGAGCCTGAGCGGTGGCAATGACATTGACCGGCACGCGCGGTTTCTTTTGCTGTGCATCAATAATGGCTGGAGTACTGGCCGGCTCACTAAACAGAGGGCGAGTATCCATGATGATGCGATTCACTCCGGTCTGTATCAGCAGCTGGTTAAAACGCTTCTCAGCATCACCTTTGGCAAAAAACTCCCTGTGTCGGACTTCAATCCCCAGCGTCAGCTCCTCGGGTATTTGTGCAATAAAGTCGGCTATCCGGCCGAGATATTGAGGGCTACAGCTGGCAGGCAGTTGCAGTAACACCATCCCCAACCTTGAAAATAAAGGCGAAAACAGCTCAAGCCATTGCTTAAGTTCTTGCTGACACTGATTCAATGCCAGCTCGTGAGAAATCTTTTTGGGTATCTTAAAGGTAAAGCGAAAAGTGTCGGGCACTGCGTTTGACCAGGCAGTGATGGTTTCTGGTTTTGGGCTGGCATAGAAGCTGGTATTACCCTCAACACTGTTAAAGATCTGTGCATATTCGCTCAACATATCCGCGGCTTTGCAGTCGCTGCTGAAAAACCGACCTTTCCAGTGTGCAGAGCTCCACTGAGGACACCCCAAATACAGCATGAAATTTGCTCCCTAACTGACTTGGAGAAGAGTCTAACAAAGTCCAGATGGAGAAAAAATCGTAACTGCGAAAGAATCCCCGCTTTGTGGGATGACAAAGCGTGGCAATTTTATATAATTGGCGATTAAATTTATCATTCATTATGCCCTTAAGAGTTAGTAGGCAAATAGGATTATTATGCGCTCAATATACTGCGGAAAATTAAACAAGGACCATGTAGGTCAGGAAGTGGAGCTATGTGGTTGGATCAACAAACGTCGTGATCTGGGTGGCCTGATCTTCATTGATCTGCGAGATCGCGAAGGTTTGGTCCAGGTCGTGTTTGATCCTGAAGTAGAAGGCCTGATGGATGTTGCAAACACTTTACGCCAGGAGTTCTGCGTTCAGGTTACCGGTACTGTCCGTGCGCGCCCTGAGAGCCAAATCAATCAGGATATGGCAACTGGTGAAGTTGAGATCTTGGGCACTGGCCTGACAATCATCAACCGTGCGGAACCTTTGCCTCTGGACTTTAACCAGGAAAACTCGGAAGAGCGTCGCCTGACTTATCGCTACCTTGACTTACGTCGTCTGGAAATGAGCGACCGCATTAAACTGCGTGCAAAAGCATCCAGCTTTGTCCGTCGCTTCTTAGATAGCAATGACTTCCTGGACATCGAAACGCCGGTACTGACGAAAGCAACCCCAGAAGGTGCGCGTGACTATCTGGTACCAAGCCGTGTGCACAAAGGCAGCTTCTACGCGTTGCCACAGTCGCCTCAGCTGTTTAAACAGCTGCTGATGATGTCTGGTTTTGACCGTTACTATCAAATCGTGAAATGTTTCCGTGACGAAGATTTACGTGCGGATCGTCAGCCTGAATTCACACAAATCGATTTAGAGACGTCGTTCATGACATCTGATCAGGTGCGTGATATCACAGAGCGTTTGATCCGCGAAATGTGGCAGGAACTGCTTGAGGTAGATCTGGGTCAGTTCCCGGTAATGAGCTACGAAGAAGCAATGCGTCGATATGGTTCAGACAAGCCTGACTTGCGTAACCCGCTTGAGCTTATTGATGTTGCTGACTTGGTTAAGGACGTTGAGTTCAAGGTACTGGCAGGCCCTGCAAACGATGAAAAAGGCCGCGTGGCGGTATTGACTGTACCGGGTGGTGCATCACTATCTCGTAAGCAAATTGATGAATACACCAAGTTTGTTGGCATCTATGGCGCAAAAGGCCTGGCCTGGATGAAGGTCAACGACCTGGACGCTGGCCTTGAAGGTATTCAGTCGCCAATTGCTAAGTTCCTGAATGAAGAAGTGATCAAAGGTATTCTTGCACGCACTAACGCACAGACCGGCGACATCATTTTGTTCGGTGCTGACAAGCGCAACGTGGTTAACGAAGCAATGGGTGCATTACGCCTGAAAGTAGGCCTGGACCTTGAGCTGACCAACCTTGGTCAGTGGGCACCATTGTGGGTTGTTGACTTCCCAATGTTTGAAGAAGACGACGAAGGTAACCTGCATGCAGTTCACCACCCATTCACCGCACCTAAAGACATTTCAGCGGCAGAGCTGGAAGCCAATCCTGCTGGCGCTATTTCAGATGCGTACGACATGGTACTGAACGGCTACGAAGTCGGTGGTGGCTCGGTGCGGATCCACAACAACGATATGCAGCAAGCCGCTTTCCGTATTCTGGGCATTGATGAACAAGAGCAGCAAGATAAGTTTGGCTTCCTGCTGGATGCTCTGAAGTATGGTACGCCACCACACGCAGGTCTGGCGTTTGGCCTTGACCGCCTGGTGATGTTGCTGTGTGGCACAGACAACATCCGTGATGTGATTGCCTTCCCGAAAACCACACAGGCATCGTGTCTGATGACCAACGCACCGAGTGTCGCTAACCCGGATGCGTTAAAGGAGCTTGCGGTAACAGTGACTGCACAGCAAAAAGACGCTGAGTAACGACAGCGAAAAGAATGAAAAAGCGGCGATTGCGCCGCTTTTTTTATTCTGCAAATCCTAGATAACTGGAAATTCATACAGTATTTTGGCATGATAGCGAAAAAACAACGAGAGAATGCGCCTTGGCAGTAATTTTAGGCATAGATCCAGGCTCCAGGCTGACAGGGTATGGCGTCGTTAAACGTCAGGGTAGCCAGTTTCAGTATCTGGGCAGTGGTTGTATTCGGCTTGGTGATAAGCCATTTCCACAACGATTGCAGATGATTTATCAGGGCGTTAGCCAGATCATCGAACAGTTTAATCCACAGGGGTTTGCCATTGAGCAAGTCTTTATGGCACATAATCCAGATTCCGCTTTAAAGCTTGGTCAGGCGCGGGGGGCAGCTATCGTCGCAGCCACAATGAAAGAGATTGAGGTGTTTGAATATTCAGCCCGGCAGGTTAAACAAGCGGTTGTTGGCACCGGTGGGGCGAATAAGTCGCAGGTTCAGGAAATGGTTAAGCGATTATTAAAGCTCCCGGGCACACCCCAGGCCGATGCCGCTGATGCGCTGGCCATCGCAATTTGCCATGCGCACTCCGAGCAAAACTTGATCAAGCTGGCTGGCAACGCGAAAAAAACCGTACGAGGAAGATTGAGGTAATTATGATAGGCAGACTCAAAGGTATTCTGGTAGAAAAACAGCCACCAGAGATCCTGTTAGACGTCAGTGGCGTCGGTTATGAAGTACAAATGCCGATGACGTGTTTTTATGAGTTACCTCAGGCGGGTAATGAGGCAACCATCTATACTCATTTTGTGGTGCGAGAAGATGCACAACTATTGTTTGGCTTTAACCATAAAACCGAGCGAGCACTGTTTCGTGAGCTAATTAAGGCGAATGGTGTTGGTCCCAAGCTGGCACTGGCTATTTTGTCGGGTATGTCAGCAGAGCAGTTTGTTCACTGTGTTAATCAGGGAGATGCATCTACTTTGGTGAAAATTCCCGGTGTTGGCAAGAAAACAGCTGAGCGTCTGGTACTGGAAATGAAAGATAAGTTGAAAAACTTTGGTCATGATCTGCTGACCCCATTCAGCGATGATGCCATTTTGGCACCTCAGGAAGATCCCACCGTGGCGAATACGCCAGAAGACGACGCATTGGCTGCGCTGCTGGCATTGGGTTATAAACCTGCACAGGCGCAAAAAGCTTTGAAAGCCGTTAGTAAACCAGGTATGGATACCGAAGGGCTGATCAAAGAAGCTCTGAGATCTATGATGTAAGAAAGGCTGATAAAGTAAATTATGATAGAAGCAGACAGACTCATTGAGCCGGAAGTGCAAGGCAATAATGAAGAGGCCGTTGACAGAGCAATACGCCCTAAGCTGTTGGCAGATTATACCGGCCAGCAGCATGTTAAACAGCAAATGGAAATCTTCATTGAAGCGGCGCGCAGTCGTGAAGAAGCACTCGATCACCTGCTGATATTCGGTCCACCAGGGCTGGGTAAAACCACATTGGCCAATATCGTGGCGAATGAGCTGGGTGTGAATATTAAAACCACCTCTGGCCCTGTGCTGGAAAAAGCCGGCGACCTTGCCGCTATGCTGACCAACCTAGAGCAGGGGGATGTGTTATTTATTGATGAAATACACCGCCTGAGCCCTCAGGTTGAAGAGATCCTCTATCCTGCGATGGAAGATTATCAGCTCGATATTATGATAGGCGAAGGACCGGCAGCTCGTTCAATTAAGCTTGATTTGCCACCTTTTACGCTGGTGGGCGCAACGACCCGTGCTGGTTCACTGACCTCACCTTTGAGAGACCGTTTCGGTATTGTACAGCGTCTGGAGTTTTATTCTGTGTCTGAGCTGGCATCGATTGTGTCGCGCTCTGCACATTTTTTGAATCTCGAGATCAGTGATGCGGGTGCGATAGAGGTGGCGAAACGTGCGCGAGGTACTCCCCGTATTGCCAATCGTTTGCTCAGACGGGTCCGAGATTTCGCTCAGGTAAAAGGAGATGGTAGCGTAGATGAGAAGATCGCCAGCCAGGCACTAGACATGGTCGACGTCGATAAGTGCGGTTTTGACTATATGGATCGTAAGTACTTACTTGCTATTATAGAGAAGTTCACTGGGGGTCCTGTCGGTTTGGATAATCTGGCGGCTGCAATTGGTGAAGAGCGAGAGACCATAGAAGATGTTATCGAGCCTTACCTGATCCAGCAAGGGTTTATCCAGCGAACTCCGAGGGGACGGATTGTTTCTGACAGAGCCTATTTGCATTTCGATTTAACCAAGCCATCAGAATGAAGGTGGCCGACAGGCATATATACTGATCAGACAGAGGCGCTGCCAAAGCGCTTCTTTGCTTTTTACACTTCTTCTATTTCCCTACCCATTCATTCAACGCTCATTTTATTTCATTTACGTTAGCGCAAGAGCTTGTGTCTTCATTTAGAGGAGAGTGAGCCATAAATGAACAGATTACAGGCAAAAAAAAGCCCGCACAGTGTGCGGGCGAAAACAACAAGTTGAAGGAAGTAATCCAGGGAACTGATGAGTCCGTTAAGGTGTTATCCAAAAGTTTCTCATCATGACTGCAGAATAAATCAGACTTCTGCGGCCTAAGTAACTGTGCATTTGCATTGAGAGATGCTGCTCGCTCAGTACGGGGAGTATAATAAGGCCAGTCGGGCATTTAATCAAACTAGAAAAATTACAGTTTTGCTATAAAAAAAACTAATCCGAAGGCTTTGTGTTGATTTCCTTTGCACAAATCGTAAGCATAGTTATATTTTTAAGTGTTTGTAAAATATGGAGTTGTCTTTATTATGCGCAATTTGTGAATATTAGATTATTTGTTGTTAATTGGTATTACCAATCGAGTTTTGAGGGTTTATTCTATCAGAGTGAATAAAACATTGCTTTTATGCAGGTTGCATAAATAAATAAACACCGTGAAGGTTAGACAGCTCCGACCACAGTAAATTTCTGTCACATATACGCACCAGGCTGTATGTTTCATTGCAATCTACGCGTGGGTACAGATCGTTTTTGCGGTATAAAAGGGCTATTTAGGCAGGATATTACGTGAAATCAACTCACTTTTAATATAGAGCCGGGGCGTGTCAATCGAGTCAAAACTAGAGGTCAAGTAGCTTAATGTGCGAATTATCGGCATTTAAGTGAATTTTACGGCATTGAGATTGTAAGCCCTTATTAGTGTGGTTAAACTACCTGAACCTTTTTGCTGGCTTACAGTCAATACGGTGAAGGCTGCCTTGGCCGAGAACACAATTATTTTCTAGGAGTATAACAACGTGGAATCGGGACTTAATTTCATAGATCTCATTTTAGAAGCCAGTATCCTTGTACAACTTGTTATGTTGACACTGGTCGGCATGTCGGTTGCGTCATGGGCGATTATCTTTCAGCGCCGCAGTATATTGGCGCAATCTCTGGCAGATGCGAAAAAATTTGAACAGAAGTTCTGGTCGGGGATGGACTTAGGTAAGCTATACAATGAAATTACTGCAAGAGCCGGTAGCTCAAGTGGCTTAGAAGCCTTATTTGTATCCGGCTTTAAGGAATTTGCAAGGCATAAGAAGCAAAACACAGGCTCGGCGAGCATGATAATAGAAGGTACACACCGCTCTATGCGTGTTGCCCTGTCCCGTGAAGTGGAGAAAGTGGAATCTGGGTTGTCTTTTTTGGCAACCGTTGGCTCCATCAGCCCTTACATCGGACTATTTGGAACGGTCTGGGGGATCATGAACGCATTTATTGCCCTGGGAGAGGTTAAGCAGGCAACACTGCAAATGGTTGCACCAGGTATCGCCGAAGCTCTGATAGCAACGGCAATGGGTTTGTTTGCGGCGATTCCGGCGGTCATGGCGTACAACCGTTTTGCTAAAAATGTAGAAAAACTGGAATCAAACTACATCAACTTTATGGAAGAGTTCGCCAATATTCTGCATCGCCAGGCTGCCAGCTTAACTGAGGCCAAGCAAAATGTACCAGCATAAGAGACGCCGCCCTGTCGCAGAGATCAATGTGGTGCCATACATTGATGTTATGCTGGTGTTGTTAATCATCTTTATGGCAACGGCACCGCTGATCACACATGGTGTTAAAGTGGACCTACCGCAGATGGAAGAGTCGGATTTGGTAGAGACCAAAGATGCACCACCCATTATCGCTACTATCGATGCTGAAGGCCGCTACTATGTTTCGGTAGGAACCGACCCAGAAGCGCCAATGGATGCGGTAGAAGTGGCTGCGGTCATCAAGCTTAAGTTACAGCAAAACCCCGATACCCCCGTAATGATAAAAGGGTCTGGTCGTGTGTCATATCAGGAAGTACTTTTATTAATGGACTTTTTGAAAAATGCGGGCGTACCGTCGGTCGGGCTAATGACAAAATCGTTTGAGGACAGTTAATGGATGCTTTAACCAGCGGAATATTAAAGTCGTTTTTACTCCATTTCGCTATAGCCGGACTACTGTTCGCGACTGCCAACTTTCAGTTTTCCAGTCCCACTGTAATGGAAGTTCAGCTTAATCCTGCCATTAACGAAATTGAAGAAGTAAAAGCGGTATCAGCTATCTCAGTTAACGAGCAGGCGGTCGAGCGCAAAATTGCCCAGCTACGCGAAAAAGAAGCGCAGCAGAAGCGTGCGGAAGAGCAAAGGATACGCGATTTAGAGCGCCGTGCAGTGCAGGCCCGAAAGGATCGTGAAGCTGAAGCCAGACGGATCAAGAAACTGGAACAACAGCGTCTTGCTAAGCTGGAAGAGAAACGTAAAGCTGAAGCGCAAGCCAAACGCGCACAAGAAATTCAAAACAAAGAGCGCCAGCAAGCCGAAAAGGCGCGCCAGGAAGCGCTTGCTGCTGAAAAGGCTGCCAAAGCTGCTGCGCAGAAGCGTAAAGCAGAAGAGGACAGGCTGAGGCAGGCTGAGGCGAAACGTAAACAGCAAGAGGAAGAAGCTAAGCGCAAAGCACAAGCTGCCGAAGAGGCGCGTCAGAAAGCTTTGCAAGAGCAACTTCTCCAGGAGCAACTGGCTCAGGAACAAGCGGCGAGAGCGAAAATTCGCCAGCAGCAGGTCCTGACCGAAGTTGACAAGTATAAGGCGCTGATTATGCAGCGGATCCAATCTAACTTGTTAATTGATGAGAAAATGAAAGGGAAGCAATGTCGCCTGAATATTCGCCTGGGCTTTAATGGCCTGGTGACACAAGCGGAGTCACTGGGTGGTGATAAGCTGGTGTGTGAAGCCGCTTTGCGTGCTGTGCGAATGGCAGATACCTTGCCTGTTTCTGAGAATAAAGATGTTTTCGAACAGCTTAAAAACATTAACCTGACGATAAAACCAACTCTATAAAGGAAGACCATGTACAACCATTTAAGAAATTTACTCTTGGTTCTGGCTTTCGCTGCGCAAGGGGTCGCCTACGCAGCATTGGAGATCGTGATAACAGAAGGGGTCGACAGTGCCCGACCTATCGCGATAGCTCCGTTTAAATACATTGGCAACGGCGAAGCGCCAGCCGAAATAAGCTCAGTGATTGCGGCGGACTTGATCCGCAGTGGTAAGTTCAAGCCAGTAGCAGAAGAGCAAATGCCTCAGTTACCCACAACCGATGAAGAAGTGGATTACGATGCCTGGGTTGAGTTAGGTGTGGAAGCTGTTGTTGTCGGGACCATTACCCAGCAGCCAGCGAATCGCTATCTTATCAAGTATGAGCTGATTGATGTCATCCGTGCGCAGATCACCGGTGGTGAGACCCGCATGATGACTAACGGCCAGTTGATGAAGAGTCAGGATCACGTTTTGGAAGCACGTCAAAGTGTGATTGATGCTCAAAGCTTTCGTTATTACGCACATCAGATCAGCGATGTGGTTTATGAAGCCCTGACAGGTGAAAAAGGGGCGTTTCGCACCAAGATTGCGTATGTGATTGTACGTGAAGAGCAGGACAAACCTTATCAGTTGGTTGTTGCTGACTATGATGGTTATAACGAGCAGGTACTATTGCGTTCTAAAGAGCCGTTAATGTCTCCGGCCTGGTCACCTGATGGTAATAAACTGGCATATGTGACGTTCGAAAATCGTCAGTCACAAATTTATATTCAGGATATTTATACGGGTAAGCGTGAGATCTTAACCAGTTACCCGGGGATCAATGGCGCACCACAGTTTTCGCCGGATGGTACACAAATGCTGATCGTGTTGTCTAAAGACAAAGGCGGTGCAACCGAAGTGTATTTAATTGACCTGGAAACGCGCAAAGAGAGGCGTCTGACTAAGCACCGTAGTATAGATACTGAGCCAACTTGGCATCCAAATGGCAAAGAAATAGTCTATACATCTGAAAGGGGTGGTAATGCCCAGATTTATAAGTTAAATTTAGATACAGGAAGATCACGGCGTGTAACTTTCGACGGCGACATGAACTTAGCCGGGTCGATAACGCCAGATGGTAAACAATTGGTAATGGTAAATCGTACCTTGGGTCGTTACCATATTGCCAAGAAAGAATTGGATTCTGGGCTGTTTCAGGTATTAACGCGCACCAGACTCGATGAATCACCGAGTATTGCGCCGAACGGCTCTATGATTATTTATAGTACCTTGCATAATAATAAGCAGGTACTGGCGTTGGTGTCGATGGATGGCCGCTTTAAGGCCCGCCTGCCGGTGTTAGACGGACAGGTTAAGGCACCAGCTTGGTCGCCATTTTTACAGTAATTTTGCTGGTAAGACTTATAAAAGATATAGGAATATACTCGATGCAACTTAACAAAACTCTCAAGGCCCTTTTGGTCGCGTTGCCTGTGATGACGCTGGCTGCATGTAGCTCTTCATCGGGCACTGATGCAGGCGCTGGCAGCGAAACAAACGCAGCAACTGCGGACAATGGCAGCAACGTTGATGTGAACACAGCTACACGTCAGAAAACAGCTGAAGAGCTACTGAAAGAAAAGTATGAAGCGTTGCGTCAAGAGCAAATCGTATACTTCGATTTCGACAAGTCTACTGTTCGCAGCGAGTTCGTAGAGCTTCTGCAAGCACACGCTGACTTTCTGGTTAAAAACCCAAGCGTTAAAGTACTGATCGAAGGTCACGCTGATGAGCGCGGTACGCCTGAGTACAACATCGCACTAGGTGAAAGCCGTGGTAAAGCGGTTGCTAAGTATCTGCAGAGCCTGGGTGTGTCTGACAGCCAAATGTCTGTTGTAAGTTATGGTGAAGAAAAGCCAATGGACAAAGCGCGCACTGAACAAGCCTTTGCTAAGAACCGCCGCGCGGTACTGGTATACTAATCGTTAAAGAGATGCTATGAAGCCGAATACTTTTTTGGCAGCGATCATCTTAGTCAGCGGGAGCTCCCAATTGTGGGCAGCTCCCGCTGCTGTATCTGATGCTGCTGGTTCTAACCAAACTATTGAACAACGTTTGTCTGCGCTTGAGGGCCTGATGCGAAACCGCAACTTGATCCAGGCGGAGCTACAAACGCAACTTGACCAACTACAGGACGAAGTGAGCCAGATCCGTGGTGTAACGGAAGAGCAAAGTTACAAGCTCGAAAAAGTGTTACAGCGCCAGCGTGAGCTTTATCAGGAAATAGAAACGCGAGTCACGCAGGTTTATGAGCAGAGCAAGCAGCTAGCGCCCGCAGTGACATCTGACAGTGCAACTGCGCAGGCCGTGAGCACTGACTTGTCGGAAAATGAAGCGTACGACAGAGCCGTTGCGTTGATTATGAAAGATAAGCGCTACGATGCGGCTATCCCTGAATTCGAAGGCTTCCTTAAGCAGTTTCCCAATTCCGTCTATATACCTAACGCACACTATTGGTTAGGTCAGCTACAGTCTATCAAGAATCAAGACACTCAGGCCATGGTGCACTTCCGTACTGTGGTAGATCTGTTTGCTGATTCAAATAAGCGACCAGATGCGATGTTAAAGCTGGGAACCTTGCTCCAGAAGACAGGACAATCTGCACAAGCAAAAACCTTGTTCGAGAATCTAATCAAAGAATATCCCAGCACAACGGCTGCAAAATTGGCAACGGAGCGACTGAGCAAAATATAAATGGCTGATATTTTCTCAGAATGATTTAAAATTAGGCGCTTAGACGCGAAATTTGAAAAAAACAGGCAATTTCGGTTGCACAAGATTTTTAAATAAGTATTATAAGCGCCCGCAGCAGCCGATAGTGTTACACACATCTTGCAGCGAAACAATTTAGTGGGTCATTAGCTCAGTTGGTAGAGCAGTGGACTTTTAATCCATTGGTCGATGGTTCGAGTCCATCATGACCCACCATTCAAATTTGTTATTTTTACTTTAAGTAAAGCCAGAGCGGGTCATTAGCTCAGTTGGTAGAGCAGTGGACTTTTAATCCATTGGTCGATGGTTCGAGTCCATCATGACCCACCATTCAAATTTGG